>DASYJS010000095.1:0-25813 GCA_035996225.1 Mycobacterium sp.
GTTTCATCGACAAAGACTGATGCCAGCGAAACCTGATCGCACCGCATCCTGTTCGCCCTCGCCCGGCTTGACGAGCGCATCCACCGATGGCGCCATAGTCGACCTCCTGGGGAATCGTCTCGGCATGGCATCGCGCAAGTCACGCCGCCGCTGATCGGCATCGGCTTTCGTCTCAGGACAGGTGTTCTTTATGAGCCTTGACCGGTGCGCTGCTCGGCGGCAGCGTGAGCAGATTGCCGCGCAGGCTGCCCCGCGCGGTGCGGATGGCCACCAGCAACCAGGTGAAGAGCAGACCGGCGTAGGCGATGGCCGCAGCCACCCTGAAGGCCGGCAGGTGCGTGTGAGCGGCAAGTTGCGATGTTCCGGTGACGAAGGTGCCGACCGGGAACGTCAGGCTCCACCACGTCAGGGCGAACGGCATCCCACCTCGCAAGGTACGCACCGTCAGCGAGGCGGCCAGCGCGATCCACAACACCGCGAAGCCCCACACCGGCACTCCGTACAGAATCGCGAACACATTCATGTCCTCGGCCACGTCATGCTCGACGGCCAGCCCGGCGACGGCGCCGAGAAGCCCTGCGGCCGTGATGGATTGACCAAGAGGACCCAGCACGATCCACAGCGTCGGCACCCGCGCAGTGCCAGAGGTGCCGTACAGGACCAGCCGGCTCCAGATCATCGCGATGATGTTCAACGAAGCCACCAACGACAACCCGAACATCGCATAGCAGCCGTAAAGCATGGTTTCACGGCCGGTGCCTGCTGCCATATGCGGCAGCAGTAGGGCACCCATCGCGGCCGTCACCATCGGCGGGACCACGGGCATCAGCCAGCCGCCGAATGCGGCATCGGGTTCGACGTCGTGCCGGGTGAACATCAGAAACGGAATGGTGACTGCGGTGAACAGCCCGCCGAGCGTGCCCGCGGTCCACAGCACCCAGTCCAGGTCGACGGCAATACGCTCGCCGATGAGATCCTTGCCGACGACCATCGCTCCCCCGCCGACCGTCATCAGCGCCATGGGCGCGGCCCCATAGAAATGAGCCATCTGCGGATTGCGGGCGTGACCGCGCGCCACCGTCGGGTGGCGTAGCCAGTGACCACCAACCAGGACGATCAGCACCACGAGCAAAACGGCCGCGATGACCCACACGACTTCGGCAAATGCGCGCAGCCCGAACACATGGACCGGCAGCGTGGCACCGCCGACAGCAACGATCCCGGTACCCATTACCGAGGCGAACCAGTTGGGCCCGATGTTCCCCAGCACCTCAACCCGAGTGTGCGTTGGCGACGGGTTGTCAGAGGTTGCACGCGTCATAGCTGACAGACCCTACTTCCCCGGGATCGCTCAACGTTGCGCATAGACTCCATCGGTGACGTATTCCGTGCAAACGAGGCACATAGTGAATAGAGCCCCGGTCGTGGTCGGAATTGTCATACTGCTGCTGATCACGATGCTCGCGCTGCCGACCAAGCAAAGGTGCGGTGCACCGGGCCTCACGTGTGCCACGGCATTGGATGCGCAAGGCTACATTCACTATTACTACGAGATTGAACCCGTAGGCGTCTACCTCGCAGAAATCATCACCGGGTCGAATATTCGTCTCTTCTACCGTTCGGGCGAGGACCTCGAAAGGGTGCGATAGCCCGGAGACCCCTTTCGTCAGCCGTGGCAGATCTGCAACGCGTAAGTCACCGGCTCGCTGGGCGGCGTGCTGAGCTGAGCTGAAACCGTGAGCGCGGGATTCATGAAATCTTTGTCGATACCGAACTGCGCAAGGTTCAGGGTCATCTCGACAATGTCGGGCGCCGTCTGGCCGGCGTGCGTGCCGCGGTCCGTGCGGATGTCGGCGCCGTCCTTACGGGCGTTGCGGATCGCCAAGTCGTGGCTGCCCTGCTGCTGGCTCAGCACAGCGAAGGCTGTGCCGTTGTTGGCGAGGTTGTACGTCAGTTGGTAGCTCGGCGACGCCGGCAGTGGTTGCGCGAAGTGCACGGCGAGCTGCAGCACGTTGGCCCGAGGGTGGGTGACACCGACCGAGGCCACCGCTACCGCCGGCGGCGGGATGATTCCGGACTGCACCTGGCAAACGAGTCGGCCCGGCAGGTGTGACCAATCGTCGCGCGAGGGCCGTACCCAGTTGTAGAAGCCGACGACCACGACGGCCAGCAACAAAACGAGGGGGATTACCATCCGTAGACCTGGTGGGGTTTTCTGCCAGACCCGCCGTAAGCCGTGCTCAGGCGCGTCTGGATCGGCGTCGTCTCCTCGTTTGTCTCCGCCCGGTGACGAGTGGGGATCGATCTCGTCAGCCATGTTCTCCTCCCGAGACCTGCCCGCGACGCTTCCGGACCCCAAGCTCGGCGCATCTTAGCCAAAACATGCTGGTAGCGAAAAGATTGCCGTCGCGAGTCTCCCGAATTTTGAGCGTGAGAACGGACACAGTCAGCCGTTCGGGGCAATCTTGATTGGGGGCTTCACAGCAAGCTACCGCATACTTGACCTCATGCTTTTCGCGTCATCACCGCAAACTGCTGTTGCGGTATCGGGTGGTGCGGCGGCGAAGGGTCGAGGTCTCTGATGGGACGCTCCGGCGGAGCGCATCGCCGCCACCGGGTGGTTCACCAATCGTCGCCTCTGCGCCGAGGGGTGACGCGCGCATTCATGACGCTGGTGTCCACCGCCGCGGTGCTGATGACCGGTGCGGGTTATTACGTGGCGCACGGGGCGTTGGGCGGCATCACCGTCTCGCAAGCCCTGAGCCCCGACGATCCGCGATCCAGCGGCGACAACATGAACATCCTGCTGATCGGCCTGGACTCCCGCAAAGACCAGGACGGCAACGACCTACCCAATTCGATCCTGAAGCAGTTGCACGCGGGCGATTCCGATGACGGCGGCTACAACACCAACACGCTGATACTCGTCCACGTCGGGGCCGACAACAAAGTGGTCGCCTTCTCGATCCCCCGCGACGACTGGGTGCCGTTCAACGGTGTTCCGGGATACAACCACATCAAGATCAAAGAGGCTTACGGCCTCACCAAGCAGTACGTCGCCCAAAAGCTCGCCAACCAGGGGAGCAGCCAAAAAGAAATGGAGATGAAAGGCCGCGAAGCCGCCCGGGCCGCGACCTTGCGCGCGGTGCGAAGCCTGACCGGGGTTCCGCTCGACTATTTCGCCGAGGTCAACCTGGCGGGCTTCTACGATCTGGCGCAAAGCTTGGGCGGTGTGGACGTGTGCCTCAACCACGCCGTCTACGACTCCTACTCCGGCGCCGACTTCCCCGCCGGGCCGCAGCGATTGAACGCCTCGGAAGCGCTGGCTTTCGTCCGGCAACGGCATGGCCTGGACAACGGCGACCTGGACCGGACCCATCGACAGCAAGCATTCATTTCGTCGGTCATGCGGGAGCTGCAGGACTCGGGCTCCTTCACCAACCTGGACAAGATGAAGAGCTTGATGGCGGTGGCTCGCAAAGACGTTGTGCTGTCGGCCGGTTGGGACGAGGACATATTCCGCCGTATGGGTGAAATCGCCGGTAGCGCAGCGGCAAACCAGGTGGAATTCCGGACGCTGCCGGTCGTCCGCTACGACAACATCAATGGCCAAGACGTGAACATCGTCGACCCGGTCGCGATCAAGGCCGAGGTGGCGTCGGCCATTGGCGTCGACACCTCGACAAGTTCATCGCCAACGACGGCCGCCAAGCCCAACCCGTCCACCGTCATCGACGTGGTCAACGCCGGCAGCATGAGCGGCCTTGCCAGCGAGGTATCCCACGCGCTGAAGAAGTACGGCTACACCCCGGGCACGGTCCGCGACCGCAGCTCCGGCGACCCGACCGCCACCACCATCCAGTACGGCGCGGGCGCCGAAACCGACGCCCGCAACGTGGCGAACTTGCTCGGCCTGGACGCTCCCAAGCAACCCGATCCCAGCCTCGAGGCCGGACACGTCCGCGTGACCGTCGATACCAACTTCTCGATGCCGACACTGGACGAAAGCATGGACGATTCCTCCACCTCGTCGTCCACCACCACGACGTCGAGCAAGAGCAGCACCACCTATCCGGGATACGGCTACGGCACCAGCACCTACCCGACGCCCGATCAAGGCAAACCGATCGACGGCGGCGGCGTGCCCTGCGTTAACTAGCGGCGATCGCAAGCGCGGCGAAGCCGGGTGCAGCGGGTCGCCGCCATCAGGCTAGGCGATCGCAAGCGCGGCGAAGCCGGGTGCAGCGGGTCGCCGCCATCAGGCTAGGCGATCGCAAGCGCGGCGAAGCCGGGTGCAGCGGGTCGCCGCCACCGGGCTAGGCACGTCTCAGGCGTGCGTGCCGCCGTCCATGCGAATTTCAGTGCCCGTGATCCAGGCGCCATCTTCGGACACGAGCATGGCGATGACGCCGGCGACCGCGTTGGGTTCGGCCATCCCCGCCCCGCTGGATTCCGTCGTGGTCGGCAGGATCGGCATCAGCCGGGGAAACAGCGACCAGTCCGCGTCTTTCGGGATGTATCCGCCGGTGGCATCGGTGATCCCGGACTTGATGCTGCCCGGCGCGACGCACGCCGCGCGCAGGCCGTCCTTTGCATATTCCAGCGCCAAGGAATGGGTGAAGGCCTGGATTCCGCCCTTGCTCGCGGCATAGGCGGCCATGTACGGGTGGGCGAAGGATGCCGAGGTGGAGCTGAAGTTCACGATCGCGCTGCGCGAATTCGCGAGGAGCGCCGGCAGCGCTTCCCGGACCACCAGAAAAGTACCGGTGAGGTTGACGCCGATGATCTGATTCCAGTTGTCGAGGGTGGTCTGGTGGGTGTGCCAGGCACGCAAGATGCCGGCCGCATTGACCAGCGAATCCAGGCCGCCGAGCTTCTCGACCGCCAAGGACACCCCGTCGATCACCGAACTCTCGTTACCGACATCGATCGGCACGGTGGTGAGCCGCTCAGCCGTCGCCGCCTCGCCGGCGCGGGCCGCAGTGTTACTCAGTCCGTCGACCGAGATGTCTGCGGCCACAACGCTGGCGCCCTCACTCAGCAATCGCAACGCGGTCGCCTGGCCGATCCCCGACGCGGCGCCCGTCACCAAAATCCGCTGGCCCTCAAGCCTTTTCATGCTTTCGCCACCACTCCGCGTAGCGCGTCGGCGCCGTACATCTGCTCCATCATTGAGGAGTAGTCCGGGCCGCGGCGCAAGATGTGGCCGCCGTCGACGTTGATGCACTGGCCGGTGATCCAGTTCGCCGCGTCGCTGAGCAAGAACATGGCCAGGTTGGCGACGTCCTCGACCTCACCCACTCGGGGCAGCGGTGTGCAGAGGGCATAGTCGGCGCTGATCTCCGGCGACTGAATGACGCTCGCGTCAACAAGATCGGTGCGAATCAGGCCGGGGCGGATGCTGTTGACCCGCACCCACGACGGCCCAAGTTCGTCGGCGGCCAGCATCATCATGTGGTCGATGGCCGCCTTGGTGACGCCGTAGGGCCCGAACCAACGGTGGGTGTTGCTGGCGGCGATCGACGAGATCCCGACAAATGAGCCGCCGCCGCCGCGCACCAATTCCCGTGCGGCGTGCTTGAGCACGTACATGGTGCCGTTGACGTTGAGGTCGACGGTGTTTCGCCATGCCTCGGAGTCGGTATGGGTGATCGGTCCCACGGTCAGCGAGCCGCCCGCGCAGTGCACCGCACCGTTCAGCCGACCGTGCCACGCCGTTGCCGCGTCGACCGCACGGGCCACCTCGTCTTCGTTGGTGACATCGGCGGGCTCGTAGCGGATCGCGCCGCCGTTGGTGGCCAACGCTTGGACCTCCTCGACGGCGCCTGCCAGACGGTCGGGGTTGCGGCCGATGATCATGACGGAGGCCCCGGCCGCGACTAGCCCGGCGGACACACCCTTGCCGATTCCACTGCCGCCGCCGGTGATCAAATACGTCCGGTCTTCGAAAGATAGCTGCACGCGGGGCCCTCTCAAACTGGAACAGGTTCTAGATATAGAACCACGTAACCGCAGGCGTGAGTATGGCTGCCCCCGGCTCGATCACCTTCGCCCGCTGGTCTCGCGCGGTGCTACGGCGTATCGCGGCGAGCTAACTTCGTCGGCTTCGCGTTGCGCCAGTCCTCGACGTGCGGCGGTTGGCCCACCGGCCACCTGTTTTCGTTGAAGGCAGCCCAGTGCGCATGCCCCAGCAGGTGAACATGGAATGCGTGCCGCAGCGCCTCGGTGTAACCCATCGCGTCGGAGGCGGCGTTGACCGAATCCTTGATCAGCAGCGACGCCATCGTGGGCCGCTCGGCAACGCGCCGCGCGAATTCTAGTGTCTTTTCCTCTAATTCGTCGACCGGGAAAACCTTGGACACCATGCCCAGCCGATAGGCCTCGTCGGCGTCCAGCGCATCACCGGTCAACAGCAGCTCTTTGGCCTTACGCGGCCCGAATTCCCAAGGGTGAGCGTAATATTCGACGCCCGGCATGCCCAGCCGGACCGCGACCACGTCACTGAACTTCGCATTGTCGGCCGCGACGATCAGATCGCACGCCCAGATCAGCATCAGGCCCGCCGAGATCGCGTTGCCCTGCACCTGGGCGATCGTGATCTTGCGCAGATCGCGCCAGCGGCAGGTGTTTTCGAAGAAGAAGTGCCACTCCTGGTGGTACAGCTTCTCCATGATCGGCTCGTAGGTCGCGCCGTGTGACCGGAAGGTCGGGTGCTGCCCCGGTCCGGGGGCCCGCTCCGCCAGTGCCTGCTCGGAGCCCAGGTCGTGGCCGGCGGAGAAGTTCTTGCCACGGGCCGCCAGAATCACCACGCGCACGGTGTCGTCGGCCTCGGCCCGGCCGAACGCCTGGTCAAGCTGAACCAGCAATCCGCGATTCTGTGCGTTGTGGGCATCGGGCCGATTAAGCCAAATCCGGGCGATGCGGCCCTCGTCGAGGGTTTCATAGGCCACCAGCTCGTTGGAGTTGGCGTCGGCCGCCGCGGCGTCGGCTTGTTCGGAGACTGTCATTCCGCCCTACCTCGTTTCTCAGGCCTCGTGCGTATCAGGTCGGCTTATTTGCACATTACGGCCAGCGTCGAGCGCGTCCGCCGGTGGGCCAGTCGCGCCGAATTAGGGCCGGTCGAGGGCGGCCGCCAGCAGCGCCGCGGCAGATTTAAGCAGGCCCAGAGAGCGGGTGAGTTCCGCGTTCTCGTTCTTCAATTGCTCGATTTCGGAGGACTGCTCGGAGGCTACGGCCGCGGAGCCATTCTCGATTGCACTCCTGCGCGTCCGCTCGTGGACCGTCTCAGTCAGGGTGTTGCCGAGTGTGTCGGTGACCGCCCGGATCGCCATCCGCTCCATGTCATGGCGCCCGTGAACCGCGGCGACAGTGCGCGTCTCCTCGAGGTGCGCTGCCCCATTGACCGCCGCGCGCGTCGGCACCGCCCTCAATTGCTGTCGCGCCATCTGCCCGGTTGCGGCCTCGGCGCCGACGCGGGAGGCGACCGCGTGTGGCTGCTCCAGCAGGTGGTGAAGTTCGGCTTCCTGCTGTTCGAGCTCCGATTCCCGCACGGCGAACTGCGCCTCCTGCTGCTCGAGCTCGGCTTCCTGCTGGCGAAGCTCAGATTGCCATTGATTGAGGTCGGCTTCCCGCCGGCGAAGCTCAGATTCCCGCTGAGCAAGCTGGGCTTCGTGCTGAGCGACTTCGGCCTCGTGCTGGGCGAATTGGGCCTCGCGCTGCATAACCTGGGCTTCCCGATAGCGAAGCTGGGCGACCTGCTGGGGAAGCGGCGTTCCCCGGTGGGCGATCTGGGCTTCCTGGTGGCGGAGCTGGTCATCGTGCTTGCGAATTTCGGCTTCGTGCCTGCGAACTTCGCATTCGTGCTCGTGCAGGACGGATTCCCGCTGAGCAAGCTCGGCTTCTCGCTTCTTGAGCCCCCCGTCCCGGTTGCGCAGCTCTGCGTTGCGGTGACGGAGCTCGGCGTCCTCTTCGATGTGCCGAATCAGCTCTTGCTCGACCAGGTCGATAAACAAATCCACTTCCTGCTCGCTATAGCCACGCTTACCGATGCGCGCCCTGGAGAACGCGACATTATGAACATCGGCCGGCGTGAGAGCCATTGTTCTTCTCCCGAAATCTTCGATGTCAGCGCAACCCCAAAATGTGGTGCGCTGCGGCTTAGGATAATGCCTTTCTCGCGATGGCATCTTGGTTTGCCTTTGAACAGCTGGACATCAGTCAGTAGACAGACAGGTACGACGCGCCGCGGGCTACTACGAAGCGACCGGCCGGACCACCGTGCGAGGCGTCTTTCCACGTCGCAGCCGTCGCTGCGGTTCGCGTTGGTGCACATAGACGCCCTACTCGACCGTCAATTGAGACCCGCACGCACCTCGCCCAACACCCGGTTCCAGAGGCACCGCAAAGATTCGCCAGGACGCCTCGCAGAATCGCCTCCTGAAATCTGTTGAATGCGTATCTTCCGATATCAATCCGGTGCTTGGCTTGGCCATCGGGCGGGGTGCCGACGGCCGAATCTCGCCCAGGGAAGAATTTGAAATTGATTAACAATTCTGGCTATTTGTGTGAACAATTCACTGCGCATAGGTTTCGGCTAGGTGCGCGAGATCGACGAACGAGCTCCCGTGGCAGGGCCACCCCCGCACCGCGGGGCCGCCCGCCCGAGATGGCTGCGGGCGAATACCGGCGTCGCATAGAGTTGTGTCATGCCTACGAAATCTGATCCTGGCGAAATCGGCGATGTCGCCCCGCTGGCCGACAGCACTGCAAGCCAGGCCAGGCGCGTCGTCGCCGCCTACGCGACCGACGCTGACGAGTGCCGCGTTTTCTTGTCCATGCTCGGTATTGGACCGGCGAAACTCGACGCATAAATGGCTCCCAGGGGACGCCAGGCCTCGAAGACTTCACACTTCGGGAATTCCGACTTCGTGGTGGTTGCCAATCGGCTGCCGGTTGACCTGGAGCGGCTGCCCGACGGCACCACAACTTGGAGGCGCAGCCCAGGGGGGTTGGTGACAGCCTTAGAACCATTGCTGCGCCGCCGCCGCGGGGCTTGGGTCGGCTGGCCGGGCGTTGTCGACGAGGAGATCCACGTCGATGACGAGCCCATCGCTGAAGATGACCTGCACCTTTACCCGGTGCGCCTGTCCGCCGACGACGTCGCCCATTATTACGAGGGGTTCTCGAACGCGACACTGTGGCCGCTGTACCACGATGTCATCGTTAAACCGATCTACCACCGCGCATGGTGGGACCGCTACGTCGAGGTCAACCAACGCTTTGCCGAAGCCACATCCCGCGCTGCCGCTCGCGGCGCCACGGTGTGGGTCCAGGACTACCAATTGCAGCTGGTCCCACAAATGCTGCGCACGTTGCGACCGGACCTGACGATCGGGTTCTTCCTGCACATCCCGTTCCCACCGGTAGAGCTGTTCATGCAGTTGCCGTGGCGCACAGAGATCATCGAAGGCCTCCTCGGTGCCGACGTGGTCGGATTCCATCTGGTCGGCGGCGCACAGAACTTCCTGTATTTGTCCCGGCAACTGCTCGGCGCCAACACCTCGCGTGGGACGGTCGGCGTACGGTCGCGGTTCGGCGAGGTGCAGCTGGAATCCCGCACCGTTCGAGTGGGCGCCTTTCCCATCTCCATCGACTCCGGCGCACTCGACCAGTCGGCCCGGCACCGGGACGTCCGGCGCCACGCCAAAGAGATCCGCGCGGAGTTGGGCAACCCGCGCAAGATCCTGCTCGGCGTCGACCGGCTCGACTACACCAAGGGCATCGACGTGCGGTTGAAGGCCTTTTCGGAGCTGCTCGCCGAGGGGCGCGTCAAACGCGACGACACGGTGCTGGTCCAGCTGGCCACACCGAGCCGCGAACGTGTGGAGAGCTACCAGATTCTGCGCAATGACATCGAACGCGAGGTCGGACACATCAACGGCGAATACGCCGAAGTGGGTCATCCCGTGGTGCATTACATCCATCGCGCGGTTCCCCGCGACGAACTGATCGCGTTCTTTGTGGCCAGCGACGTCATGCTGGTCACCCCGCTGCGGGACGGGATGAACCTGGTGGCCAAGGAGTACGTCGCCTGCCGCAGTGATCTCGGCGGTGCGCTTGTTCTGTCCGAATTCACTGGCGCCGCAACCGAACTGCGGCAAGCCTACTTGGTCAACCCGCATGACCTCGAAGGGGTCAAGGACACGATCGAGGCGGCACTCAATCAGTCGGTCGACGAGGGTCGGCGCCGGATGCGGGCGCTGCGACGCCAGGTGCTCGCTCATGACGTGGACCGCTGGGCGCGATCGTTTCTTGATGCGCTCGCCGAGGCGCATCCCCCAGACGCCAACTAGCACTGGCAAACCCATGGCATTGACGCCGAATCGCTGTGATACTCGATGCAGGGTGAAGGGAGCAACATCGTGAATCTCCGTCGCGGGCTGGCCGCCGGTGCCGGCATCTGCTCGGCTGTTGCCCTCGGAATCGCAGTGGACTCCGGCGATCCGGCGCATGCGGTCGCACCGCCGCCGGACGGCAACTACTCGTTCCTCCAGGCCGGCGTGTCCGGGGTGACCTGGACGATCGCGGCGCTGTGCGATCAAGTAAACGGGAGCCGCTACTACAAGGACTATTCCAACCCCGACATCCAGGCAGATTTTTGTGCGCTGAACATCGTCAGCTCGACCGACGAACAGATCAGCCGTCAGGACAAGCTGCAGAACTACAGCGGACGGGCCCGACTGGTAAGCGGACGGTGGACATTCCAGGTGGGCGTGGCCGACGGGGTCTCCTGCCCGGGCGGCGGCACCGGGCCGTCGACGGAAACCTACGCGTTCGACGACGGGTCGCTCGCCGGCACGCACACCAGTTTGCACGGCGCCGTATGTGGCTTGCAGCCGTCGATGACAAAGCAGCCGTTCTCCCTGCAGCTGAGCGGACCGCCACCCAGCCCGGTCCAGCGGTATCCGTTGCGGTGCAACGACATTGCGATCTGCTACTGAATCGTCCGGCGCGCGGAATGCTTGCCTAGATCGGCGTGATGTAAGCGATCAGCCATTTGTTGCCGATCCGCTTGAAGTCCACCCGTAACCGGCTGCCGTCATAAAGCGGCTGGCGCGACTTGTCGCTCACGGTGCGGTTCAGGTAAACCATCAGCGACGCCGAATCGCGCTTCGCGGACATGACCCCGACGCCAACGACGTTGGCCTGGACGACCACCTCGCGCTTCTTCGCCTCGGGGATGATCTGCGTATTGGCGCTTTTCTGGAACTCCTGGCGATAGTCGGGCGTCAGCAGCGGATAGGCCGCGGCGAGGCTGCGTTCGACGGTCTGATAGTCGTAGGCGAAGACCTCGGGGATCTCCTTGGCGGCCAACTGAGGCAGCAACGCCCGCGCCGCCTGCTCGCCACGAGTCTGCACCCGATCCCAGTAGAACCAGCCGGCCGCAGCGGACAACCCGACAATGCCAGCGACCAACAGGTAACCCGTGACGGCGAGCAGCCACCTCCGCCACCGCATCAGTTGCCCCCGTCCGGATATTTCAGGTCGTATCCGGTCATCTGGCCCCGCTCGTCCTCGTGCACGATGACCCGCAGCCGATATGGCATGGAGGGCTTATGGACACCGTCGATGTCGGCCACCGTGACGCGCACCGACACCAGTACGGAGGCGTTGTCGGTAACTGTGTCAATGCCCTCGAGAGCGGCACCGTTGATCACCGCTTCCGATGTCGCGTTGGTGGTGCGGAACAGGGCCTTGAGGTTCTCAATGTTGTTGTTGGCGCCTAGCATTCCGCGCAGTGGGCCGCTGGTGCCGTTATAGAAACGGTTCACACTGTCGTCGATGTTGTCCTGCTTGTAACTGAACATGTTGACCACTGTCTGCGTGGCGGTGTCGACGAAGTGCTGATCGCGGGATTGTTGTGCTTGGGCATGCTGCTGCTGCAAGACCAGGATGGCCAGGCAACCGGTCAACGCGCCGATCGCCAACAACGCGGCGGCGAACGAAATCCACCCGACCATGACCCGGTTCGGGCGGCGCCGTGGCGGCGGCTTGACCGTCTTGAGGGTTTTGACGCGTTTCGCCGGCTGCTTCGGCTCGGTTGGAACGTCGACCGCGACCGTGGTGGCCGGGCTCGGCTCGCTCGTCGCCGGTCCTGCCGCGCGCGATGCCCGGCGACGAACACGCTGTGTGTTGGATTGTTCGCCACTAACTGCAGAAGCCACTACATCGGCCTCGGATCAAGCATGAGGTCCACCCAATTCTCGGCGCTGGACGTGTTCGCGCCGGTCGCGAAAGTACCAGTGCCGCCTGTCGGATCCCTGAAGGCCCCGGTGGTTTGGTCATAGGTGATGTAGGCCGGGCCGCTGGCCTGGGGCGGTGGCGGCAGCCACTTCGGATACGGGATCTGGGGCGGCACCGGCGGGACTCCCGGCGGCATCCATGACGGGTTGCCCGGCGGCGGCCCGCTGTCGTTGGGTGGCGGCGGATCGAACGCCGGCTGACGCGGCACCGGCCCGGGACCGGGCACTACACCGGGTGGGGGCGGCCCCGCGATGGGAACGCCCGGATCAGGATCGGCGCCCGGCGGGATATACGGAAACTTGTTGGGCGGCAGCGTGTTTAGCCCATTTGTTTCCGGCGTACTGTATGGAACCGGCGGACCACGCCAGGGGTTGCGGCCAACCGGCACGTACCCCTTCGGGTCACGACACAGCTGAACCGAAGGTGCCCGTTTGCCGGGGAACTCCTGACACGGATAGTTGCGGGCACCGCGCACGGTACTGGGATCGTTCTGAGCGACCTTGCAGTACATGTCCCGCGGGAGCTCGCGCACCGTCTCGTCGGCAGGCGTGCGCATCAGCGGCGGGGGCAAGAAACCAACCGCGCACGGCGGCGGGTCGTTGAGGTCGAGCTTGAAGTCCAGCTTGGCGCCTTCGTCTTGAGGCGCGCCGCCCGCGGCGGTTGTGATCGCGGCGAACAACGCCGGCAAGACCACCAACAGCTGCTCGATCGACTTGTGGTAGATCACGCCCACTCGGCCCAGGTTCGCCAGGCTGGCCGCCAGCGCTGGAAACGAGGGCCGGATACCGGAGAAGGCGGTGCTGGCCTCGTCGGCCGCGCCCGGAGCGATTTCCAACGTTGAACGAAGCTGCGGATCGGCCTGATGAACCTCGGAGGTGAACCGCGCCAGCCCGTCGGCGAGTGACTTGATGTCAGCGCCGGCGCGAATCTGGGATTGCAGGAACGGGCCCGCCTGGTCGATCAGCTGTGAGACTTGCGGGTAATTGGTGTTGGCCTCGTCCACCAGTAGCCGCGCGGACTCGATCAGCCGGGCCAGCTCGGGACCGGAACCATTGGCCGCGATGAACGTCTCATGGAGCAGCTCTTTCAGCCGGGTGTCGCCGAGGCTATTGACCAGCGTCTCCGCCCGCTTCAGCAAGTCGGCGACGTCTTGGCCGATCCGGGTGTTGGCCCGATCGATCCGAGACCCGTTGTGCAACTTGGTCGATGTTGAGTTGTTCGGCGGCACCAGGTCGATGTATTGCTCACCGACCGCCGACACGCTCTTCACGGTGGCGGTGACGTTCGACGGAATGGGAGTCCCACTGTTCAACCGCATTCCGGCGGTAACGCCGTTCGGATTCAAGCTCACCGACTCCACACGGCCGACGGCGACGCCACGGTAGGTGACGTTGCCGTTCTTGTAGAGACCACCACCGGCGACGAAGTCGGCGGTCACCGTGTAGGTCCCGATGCCGAACGTGGCGGGCAGTCGCAGGTAGTAGATCGACATGATGATCAGCGTGACGGCGGTGATCACCCCGAATATGCCGAGCTGAATCTTGGTCAGTCTGTCTATCATCTGCGCCGCCCCTTATTGTCCGGACGCCGTGCCGGGCGGAATCTTGAACGGGTCGGCCGCCTGTCCGGACAGGTTGGCCAATTCGCCGGTCAAGAAGTCGGGCGCGTTGAGAACCTCACTCATGTGCATCATGTTCGGATCAAGCGCATACGAGGTGGTGAAGAACGTCTCACCCAGTCGGCGCAGGGTGAGGTCGAACGTGGTGAACACGTTGAGGTAGTCACCGCGCACGGCCTGTTTGATACCGAAATTCGGGAACGGGAACGTCAGCAACAGCTGCAGCGAGGTGACGAAATTCTTCCGGTTGTCGTTGAGCGCCTTTACGGCCGAATAAAGGCCCTTGAGGTCTTCGGCGAAGTCCACCTTGGTTTTTGAGAGCACATGCGAGGCCACCGTCGCCAACTTCTTCAACGCAGCGAACGCGTCGACGATGTGGTCCCGGTTCTTGTTGAGTACGCGAAGCGCTTCAGGCAGGGTGTCCAGTGCCCGGCCCAGGTTGTCCTTGTCGCGCGCCAGGCTCGCGGAGAACCGGTTCAGGCCGTCGACCGCGTTGATGATGTCGCCGACCTGTCGATTGAGTCCCGCAGTCAGCTCAGACAATCTGGGGAGCAAGTCGACGAACTGGCTTTGCCTGCCCGCGAAGGCCTGGTAGGTCTCATCGGTAATCTCCCCCAACGCACCGAGATTGCCCTTGTTGACCACCACACCGAGGGCGGAAAACACCTCTTCTGTGGTGGGAAAACGCCCGGTGTTGGCCTCGGAGATCTTCGACCCGTTAACCAGCCTGCCGGTCGCCGGCTTGTCCTTGGGAGCAGCCAGATCGATGTGCATCGAACCCAGCAACGACGTCTGGGCGACCGTTGCGGTCGCGTTGGCCGGCAACACCACGCCTTTTTCCAACGCCAACTTCACTGCGGCATAAAAGGATCCGTCAGAGTGCTGCTCAGCTGAAATGCCGGAGACACTGCCGACAGTCACATCATCGACCATGACGGGTGAGTTCTGTGGCAGCGTCGCCACGTCGGGCATTTCGACGGTGATCGTGTACGCGCCACTGCCATGTCCGGCGGTACCGGGCATCGACACGGAGTTCAACCCGCCGAACTGACAACCAGCGAGCAGCGCACTACCTGCCGCCAATGCACTGCCGCGCAACCAGATTCGGCTCATCAGCCACCGCCCTGGCCATTTTGCAGCCCCGCGGAGGGGCCCTGCGGCGGACCCGGCAGGGGGCCGAACGCGGATCCGGGGCCGGGGCCCGGGGCAGGCGCGGGGCTTCCGGCCGGCGGCCCCGGTGCGGGCCCACCCTGCGGGGCGGTCGGGACGAGCAGGGCCTGCAGGTCCGCGGGATTCTGGGTGGCCGGCGGCGCTGGCACACCGTTGGCCGGTATCCAGGTCAGCTGCGGAATCGGCGTCTGCGCCTTAGCTTCGGTGGCCGGGGTGTCGTAGATGATCTGACCCTTGTACGCCGTGATCGTGTTCAGCGGGTGGAACATGATCGGCGGATAATTCACCGACAGCCGGCGTAGCACCGGCCCCAGCCGCTCACGACAGAGCTCGGCGCGCCGGTAGTAGTCGGGTGCGCGTGGGCCGCCGGCGGTTTCGAAGGAACCGCCGCAGATGAATTGCACAGGGTTGGCGAATTCAGGTATCGACAACAGGCCGTTCAGCGTGCCCTGCGCCGGGTCATAGATGTTGTAGAAGTTGGCAATACCGGGGCCAGCGACGTGCAGCACCTGCTCGATGTTGTCGCTCTGGTCGCTCAGCGTCTTGGCGAAGTCGTTGAGCTGGTTGACGGTATCGACCAACGTCGAGTTGTTTTCATGCAGGAACCCTCGGATGTCCGTGAGCGCCTTGTTGAGGGTGCCCAGGGTGCCGTCGAGATGCCGCGAGCTATCGGCCAGCACCTGTGATACCGACGCGACGTTGCCGGCGAACTGCACGATCTGTTCGTTACTCGCCGACAGTGCGTTGACCAGAACCTGCAGGTTCTTGACCGTACCGAAGATGTCGCCGCGCGAATCCCCCAGTCGCCCAGCGACTTGCGACAACTCACGCAACGCGTTGTGGAACGACTCGCCCTTGCCGTCGAACGTGTCCGCGGCCTGGTTGATCGCCGCGCCCAATGGGCCCTGCATCGATCCCGTCGCCGGACCCAGCTGGACCGCCAGTTGCGTCAGCGCCTCCTTCACCTCGTCCCATTCCACCGGAACCGCGGTACGGGCCAGATCGATGCTGCCGCCGTCCGGCAGCACCCCGCCGCCACTGTATGTCGGGGTGAGCTGAATGAAACGGGCCGACACCAGGTTTGGCGACATGATGACGGCCTTGGCGTCCTTCGGGATCTTCACCTCGTTGGACACCGACATGGTGATTTTGACGTCGGAAGGCCGCGGTTCGATCGAGTCGATGTTGCCGACCGGAACCCCGAGGATGCGGACCTGATCTCCGGGGTACAGCCCGACAGCAGACGTGAAGTAGCCGACGACTTTTCGGCCACCACCGTTGGACGAAGACAGCGCGTACACACCACCGATCAGCACCGCGACCAGCGCGATGATGGTGACGTTACGCAGCCCCCGGCCGCCGAAAGTCCGCTTAATCATCAAGATTCCGCATCACGGTGACTTCGGCCTGATGATCCAGCGTTCCTGGATCAACCCGCGCAGGTAGTCGGAAAGGCTGGCCGGCAGCTTACCCGGTTGGTAGAAGAAGTCGAACATCGCCGCGAGCAACGGCGCCGGTATCACGCCGTAGACGTTGACGTTGAATCCGGGTCCGGAACCAACAACCTCGCCGAGCTCGGTCGCATAGGTGGGCAGCCGTTTGAGGGCCTCGGTGATGTAGTCGCGGCGCTCATTGAGATTGCTCAGCACATCGTTGAGCTTGCTCAATGCGGGCCCGAACTCCTTGCGATTGTCGGCGACAAATCCGGAGATCTGTGCGGAGACATCGTCGATGCCCCCGATCAGTTGGCTCAGCGCCGCGCGGCGGTCGTCGAGCGCGGCGAACAACTCGTTCCCGTCGTCGACCAACTTGTTCACCTGGTTGGCGCGATCAGACAACACCGATGTCACCGACTTCGCATGGGCCAGCAGGCTTTGCAGCGCCTCATCACGCCGGTTCAGGGTGCGCGACAGCGATGTCACCCCGTCCAGCGCGCCGCGCAGCTCCGGGGTGGCATCGTGCAGGGTGTCGGTGAGGACGTTCAAGGCCTGTTCGAACTGCGGCTTGTTCAGATTGTTCGCGTTTTGACCCAGATCCTCGAGCGCGCCGGCCAGCGTGTACGGCGTGGTCGTCCGGCTCAGCGGAATGGTGGTCGCCTTGCCGTGACCCGCCGGAGACACCGCAATGGAGCGCTCGCCGAGGATGGTGTCGGTGCGGATCGCGGCCAGGGACTGGTCACCGACCGCGACGTGCCGATCCACGGAAAAAGTCACCTTGGCACTGTCTCCGGCCAGACCGACGGACTGCACTTTGCCGACCTTGAAGCCCGACACGTACACGGAGTTGCCGGGCGAGATGCCGCCGGCGTCGGTGAAGTAAGCGTCGTACGTCTTTCCCTGCGGGTAGAACGGCAAACCGGAGTAGCCGAAGGCGATCAACACGACGCAGACGACCAGCACCACGCCGAAGACCCCGGTGCGCAATGGGTCGCGTTCGCGCTTGGGATTACTTGACAAAAGCGCACCTCCCTTGGCTGGGGTCCACCTGGCCGCCGAGGGGCAAGAGGATGTCGCCGCCGGCCGGGCCGTTGATCTTGATCGTCACCGAGCAGAAGTAAATGTTGAAGAACGACCCGTAGGCACCGAGTGCGGCCAGGCGCAGATAGTCCTCGCCGAGCTGCTCGATGTCGTTGTTCACCTCGGCCTTACGGTTATCCAGCTCGGTGGCCAACGGCCGGGTGTTCTCCAGGATGCCCTGCAGCGGCCGGCGTGAATTCTTCAGCAGCTCAGTGAGATCCGCCGTTGTCGACGCCAGCGGCGGTATGGCACCCGCGATCGAATCCTTGTTCTTGGCCAACCCGCTGATCAATTGCTGCAGCTGGTCGACGCTGGTCGAGAATTGCGCGCTGCGTTGGTCGATGGTGCCCAGCACCGTGTTCAGATTGGTGATGGTGTCACCGATGAGCTGGTCGCGCTGGCCCAGCGCGGTCGAGAACGCGCTGGTGTCGGACAGCACGTTCGACAACGCTCCACCCTGGCCCTGCAACAACTCGATGACAGCGCTGCTGATCGTGTTGACCTTGTCGGCGTCCAAGCCCTTGAGCACGGGCCGTAGTCCGCCCAGTAGCGCATCCAGATCCAGTGCGGGCTGGGTATGTTGGGCGTTGATCGTCCCGCCCGGCGCCAGCTTGCGCAGCTCCCCCGGACCCGACGTGATCTCCAGGAACCGATCACCGACCAGGTTTTCGTAGCGGATCACCGCGCGGGTCGACGAGTACAGCGTGTAGCGGCTGTCGATTCCGAACGCCACGTCGACGCTGTTGTCCGGGTTGAGTTTGATGCCGGACACCGCACCGACCGGCACCCCGGAGATGCGGACCTTTTGGCCGGCCTTTAACCGCGACGCGTCGATAAATGTTGCGTGGTAACTACTTTCGGGCCCGAACCGAAAGTCGCCGAAGACCACCACGAGACCCGCGGCCACCAGCAGCATCGCCACCGCGAAGATGCTGACCTTGATCACCATCGACCGGTGCGACGGCAGCTCCGAGCTCGCCATCAGAAGTCGTCCCGTTCCGCGAAAGAGCCGTGGAACAAGAACTGCAACGTCGACGGCGCGTCAAACTGCAGTTCGGTGAACGGCTCGTACGGGATATTGGCGTTATCGGTGACCAGGAACGGCGAGCGAAAAAACGACCCGCCCGTCTGCTTGGTCGGGATGTCAGGCAATCCTCGGCAGTTCGGTCCGCCGGAGGCGTTGACCTGCGGCAGGGACTCCGGATACGTGTACGCCGGCGAGCCCAAGACGAAGCTCGACGACGTGAACAGGCCCGCTTTGCGGACACCGAGCAACGGGGCAAACTCCTTGATGCCTCGCTCGATTCCCGCGAACAGGCAGCCGAATTCCGGTGAGTAGTCGGCGGCCACCTTGACCGGGGCCCGCAGCCTGTTGATGGCGTCGATGAGGTCCTGCTCGGCCGGCGCCAACGTCTCATAGGCGTTGTTGGAGAGGCCGATCGTGGCCAACAGCGTGTCGTTGAGGTTTTTCTGCTCGTCTACGACCGTTTTGCTGATGGTCGGCAGGTTGTCGAAGATCGTGTTCAGGTCCGGGGCGGCGTCGGCGTAGACATTGGTGACGACCGCGGTCTTGCGGAAATCCTCCTGCAGGGCGGGCAGCTTCGGATTCGCCTGTCGCGTCAGGGTATTCAGCCCTGAGAACAGAGCACCGAGGTCGTCGCCATGACCCCGCAGGCCTTCGGACAGCGCACTCAATGTGCCGTTCAATTCGACCGGGTCGACCTTGTGCAGCAGATCCATCAGCGATTGAAACAAGGTATTGACTTCCAGCTGCACCGCTGAGGCCTCAACGTGCGCATCCGGACGCAGCGACGTCGGCGACGGCGTCTGGGGCGGAAGGAATTCCACCGACTTCGCGCCGAAGATGGTGTTGCCCGCGATATGCACCGCCGCGTTGGAGGGGATGTAGTTCATGGCATCGCTGTTGATCGCCAGCGTCAGCCGCGCCTGATCGTGGCTGTAGCTGATGTCGGTGACCTTGCCGATCTGGATGCCGCGGTACTTGACCTTGGCGCCCAAGTCCATCACCAGCCCGGCCCGCGGTGCCGCGACGGTAACCGTGTCGGTGGAGGTGAAAGCCGCTGTGTAGGAAAGATAAGTCAACACGGAAAACGCCACCAACAAACTGGCCAGCAGCGCCGCTGCCAGTCGGACAGTTGTACGTCGCGCTCCGCCCTCTGCCATGTTTTTAAGCGATCCCCTTACCCCGAGAGGTTGAAGTTACCGGACGCGCCGTACACCGCCAGCGAGATGAACAAAGTAATGACGACCACGACGATCAGCGAGGTCCGCACGGCCTGACCGACCGCGATGCCCACGCCGACCGGCCCGCCGCTGGTGTTGTAGCCGTAATAGGTATGGACCAGCATCACCGCGATGGACATCACGATGGCCTGCAGGAACGACCAAAGTAGGTCCGACGGGATGAGGAAGGTATTGAAGTAGTGGTCGTAGAGACCGGCCGACTGTCCATTGATGAACACGGTGGTGAAGCGGGCCGCGAAAAACGCGGCGAGCACCGACAGCGAATACAACGGAACGATCGCAACCAGGCCGGCGATCAGCCGAGTCGACACCAGGTAGGACACCGAGTGCACCGCCATGCATTCCACGGCGTCGATTTCCTCGGACACCCGCATGGCACCCAACTGGGCGGTGGCACCGGCACCGATCGTCGCCGCCAGCGCGATGCCGGCAATGACCGGCGCGACAACGCGCACATTCAAGAACGCCGACAGGAAGCCGGTCAATGCCTCGATACCGATGTTGCCCAGTGACGAGTAGCCCTGGACGGCGATGACCCCACCGGAGGCCAGCGTCAGGAACGCCGCAACGCCGACCGTGCCCCCGATCATCACGAGCGCTCCTGCGCCCAGCGTCATCTCGGCAATGAGCCGAATCGTCTCCTTGCGGTACCGGGTGAGCGCGTTGGGGACGTAGCGCACGGTCTGGCCGTAGAACAGTGCCTGCTCGCCGAAGTCGTCAATGGGGCCTTGGAGTCTGGCCGCGATATTGCGGAACCGGTAAGTGAGGTCGTAACTCATCGCGTCGTCACTTCGTCGAAAACCGCACGCCGATGGCCGTCATCACCACGTTGATGACGAACAGACAGATGAACGCGTAGACGACTGTTTCGTTGACCGCATTGCCGACGCCCTTGGGCCCACCCTTGACGGTGAGTCCGCGGTAACACCCCACTAGCCCGGCCATCACGCCGAACAGCAGCGCCTTGACTTCCGCCAGCATCAGCTCGCGCAGGCCGGTCAATACGGTCAACCCGTTGATGAATGCACCCGGGTTGACGCCCTGAAGAAAGACAGAGAACACGTAGCCGCCGGACAAACCGATGGCGCACACCAAACCGTTGAGCAGCAGTGCGACAACGGTAGACGCCAGAACGCGGGGTACCACCAGGCGGTGGATCGGGTCGATGCCGAGCACCCGCATCGCGTCGATTTCTTCGCGGATGGTGCGCGCACCCAGGTCGGCGCAGATCGCGGTGGCGCCCGCGCCCGCGACGACGAGCACCGTCACCACCGGGCCCAGCTGGGTGATAGTGCCGAATGCTGTTCCGGCACCGGACAAGTCGGCCGCTCCAATTTCACGCAGCAAAATATTGAGGGTGAATGCCACCAGAACGGTGAAGGGGATGGACACCAACAGCGTCGGGACCAGCGACACGCGCGCGATCATCCACGTCTGATCCAGAAACTCGCGGAATTGAAACGGCCTCCGGAATGCTGCACGGGCCGTATCGATCATCATTTCGAAAAACCCACCGACAGCTCGGGCCGGAACCGCAAGTTGTTGAATCAAACTCGGTACCCCCTTTGCTGCTCACGGCGAAGCCTGTGCGTCGCCTTTGCGTTGTCTTCGGTCGCACCCGGTTCCGTGTGAGCCGGATCATATTAACTCAGAAGAAGTTCACCGTGTCAATGAACAGGTTGTCTCTGTCCAAAGCGTTAATTTGTCCTGGTCAGCGCCCTTGCGGTATTGCTAATCTGACACACGTTCTACTGGCTGATTTCCCCCCCGAGAAGCCGTTTCGCGCCGCTATTGTTCCATTAAGGCGGTTGCGGAAAAGTTGCGTTCCGGATCGCGACCAGCAAAGTAGTCCTGCAACGTGCTGCCGAGTTGAGCCGGCTCCCACGCGGCGCCGTCCGCAGTGAACTTGTGCTCCGCGGTCGGGGCTGAGACCAATGTCACCTGAGGACCGTAGACGATGAACACCTGGCCGTTGACCTCTGCGGCCGCCGGAGACGACAGGAACTGCACGAGGTTCACCACGTGTTCGGGCGACAGCGGATCGACGCCGCCTTCCTCTATGTCTGGCGCGCTGCCGAACACGTCGGCCGTCATCGCGGTGCGCGCGCGCGGGCAGATCGCGTTGGCGCACACCCCGTAGCGACCCAGCGCTCGAGCGGCCGTCAGGGTGAGCGAGATGATGCCCGCCTTGGCGGCCCCGTAGTTGGCCTGCCCCACCGGACCCACCAGTCCGGCCTCCGACGCGGTGTTGACGATCCGGCCGAAGATCGATCCCCCGGCGTCTTTGGCCTTACTACGCCAGTAGGTCGCCGCGTTGCGGGTGAGCAGAAAATGTCCGCGCAGATGCACGGCGATGACCAGGTCCCACTCCTCGTCGGACATGTTGAACAACATCCGGTCACGGGTGATGCCGGCATTGTTCACCACGATGTCGAGTCCGCCCAGCCCGTCGGCGCAGGACACCAGTTCGTCGGCCGTGGCGCGCTCGCTGATGTCACCGGACACCGCAACGGCCTTGGAGCCGAGGGCCCCGATCTCGTCGATGACGTCCGAGGCGTCGAGTGCGGCGGCGATGTCGTTGACGACGACGGTGGCGCCGCGGCGGGCCAGTCCGAGGGCCTCGGCGCGGCCAAGTCCTGCGGCCGCGCCGGTCACCACCGCGACCTTTCCGGATAGATCGGTCGCGTTCGTGCTGCTAGTCAATTTATGAATACCTCTAGTTTCGGGGACCCTCGCCGCTAGTCTTTTCGCAGCAACGCCGCGCGCGGGCACTCGGCGATCGCCTGCTCGGCGAGATCTTCTTGGTCGGACGGAATCGGATCGAGCTTCACGACGGCATAGTCTTCATCGTCCAGGTCGAAGATATCCGGCGCGATCCCCAAGCACACCGCGTTGCCCTCGCACCGGTCACGATCCACGATCACCCGCACAACATCCTCCTCGAAGCCGGCCCTGGATCTGGCCCTATGTCCTATCAGAATGTAGCTCCACCATAGGGCCCCGGTACGTCTGAGGAAACGGTCGCTGGATTCCCAGACTAGAACGTGTTACAACCGGGAAGGCGAACGGGTAGCCGTTGGTCGAGTTACAGCGTGTCACGTTAACCAAAGGACGGCCGGAATGCGCATCAGTTACACCCCGGAACAGGAGGAGCTGCGTCGCGAGCTGCGGTCGTACTTCACCACCCTCATGACCCCCGAGCGTCGCGCAGCACTGACCTCGACCCAGGGCGAGGTCGGGACCGGCAACGCGTATCGCGACACCGTCGCGCAGATGGGCAAGGACGGGTGGCTGACCCTGAACTGGCCCAAGGAGTACGGCGGCCAGGACCGCTCCCCGATGGACTCGCTGATCTTCACCGACGAGGCCGCCATCGCCGGCGTGCCAGTGCCGTTCCTCACGATCAACAGCGTGGCGCCGACCATCATGGCCTTCGGCACCGACGAGCAGAAGAAGTTCTTCCTGCCCAAGATCGCGGCGGGCGAACTGCACTTTTCCATCGGCTACTCCGAGCCCAGCGCCGGCACCGACCTGGCGAACCTACGCACCACCGCGGTCCGCGACGGTGACGACTACGTCATCAACGGCCAAAAAATGTGGACCAGCTTGATCGCGTACGCGGACTGGGTCTGGCTAGCGGTGCGCACCAACCCGGAGGCCAAGAAGCACCGCGGCATTTCGATGCTGGCCGTGCCGACCACCGCGGAGGGTTTCTCCTGGACGCCGGTGCACACCATGGCCGGTGTGGACACCAGCGCCACCTATTACTCCGACGTGCGAGTCCCGGTGACCAACCTGATCGGCGAGGAGAACGGCGGCTGGAAGCTGGTGACTAACCAGCTCAACCACGAGCGGGTTGCCCTGGTGTCGGCGCAACCGATCTTCCTGGCCCTGCGCGAGGTTCGCGAGTGGGCGCAGAACACCAAGGACTCCAGCGGGGCCCGGCTCATCGACTCGGAGTGGGTGCAGCTGAACCTGGCCCGGGTGCATGCGAAGGTCGAGGTTCTCAAGCTGATCAACTGGGAATTGGCGTCGGCGGCAAGTGAAGCCCTGTCGCCTGCGGATGCGTCGGCGGCCAAGGTGTTCGGCACCGAGCTGGCCACCGAGGCCTACCGGCTGCTGATGGAGGTATTGGGTACGGCGGCGACGGTGCGCCAGGATTCGCCGGGCGCATTGCTGCGCGGCCGGGTCGAGCGGATGCACCGGGCCTGCCTGATCCTGACCTTCGGCGGCGGCACCAACGAAGTGCAGCGCGACATCATCGGCATGGTCGCACTGGGCCTGCCCCGGAACCGCTGAGCAGCTCTCTCTTTTCAAAGGACGAACATCCATGGATTTCACGACAACCGAAGCGGCACACGACCTCGGCGGCCTAGTCGACACGATCGTTGACTCGGTGTGCACGCCGGAGCGTCAACGGGAACTCGACGGGCTCGAGCAACGGTTCGACCGTGACCTGTGGCGCAAGCTCATCGAGGCTGACATCCTCACCAGCGCATCGGCTTCCGCGCTGGGCGGCGACGGTTTCGGCGCGCTCGAGCAGGTCGCGATACTGGTTGCGCTGGGCCATCAGCTTGCCGCCGTGCCATACCTGGAGTCGGTGATGTTGGGCGCCGGAGTGCTCGCCCGGTTCGGCTCCGAGGAACTGCAGCAGGGCTGGGGCGTACCTGCCGTCAAAGGCGAGAAGATCCTGACGGTCGCCCTCGACGGCGAGATGGGTGAGGGACCCGTGCAAGCCAGCCGCGCCGGTGACGGCTATCGGCTGACCGGAACCCGCACCCAGGTCGGCTTCGGCCCGGTGGCGGACGCTTTCCTGGTTCCTGCCGAAACAGATTCCGGCACAGCAGTTTTCCTCGTTGCCGCCGATGATCCCGGTGTCAAACTGACCGCGCTGGGGACCACCGGCTTGGGCAGCGTCGGGCACCTGGCGCTGGACGGCGTTGCGGTCGACGACGCGCGCCGGGTCGGCGGAATCGAAGTCGCCGCCTGGCTCGGCACGCTCAGCACCTTGGGACGCGCCGCGTATCAACTCGGGGTGCTCGATCGAGGGCTGCGAATGACTGCCGAATACGCCCGCGAGCGTGAGCAGTTCGACCGTCCGATCGGTAGCTTCCAAGCGGTGTCGCAACGGCTGGCCGATGGCTACATCGACGTCAAGGGGTTGCGGCTGACGCTCACCCAGGCAGCCTGGAAGGTCTCCGAGGACATTCCTGCCGAAATCGATGTGGCCAGTGCGGCATTCTGGGCCGCTGATGCCGGGCATCGGGTCGCGCACACCATCGTGCACGTGCACGGCGGCGTCGGCGTCGACACCGATCACCCGGCGCACCGTTACTTCCTGGCCGCCAAGGAGATCGAGTTCGCGTTGGGCGGTGCCACCGGGCAGCTCCGCCGGATCGGTCGCGAGCTGGCGGAAACTCCTGCCTAGCGTCGTGCTTCCTGCTGACCCCACGGTCACCAAACTGCTGGCGCCATTGGCTGAGATCGACGATCGGGGCGTCTACTTCGAGGATTCGTTCACCAGCTGGCGCGATCACCTACAACACGGCGCCGTGATTGCGGCGACGCTGCGTGAGCACCTCGACCCGAGCCGGCCACCACACGTGGGCGTGCTGCTGGAAAACACCCCGTTCTTTTCGGCGATGTTGGTGGCGGCCGGGATGTCAGGGATCGTGCCGGTCGGGCTCAACTCGGTGCGCCGCGGCGATGCGCTGGCCCGCGACATCGGCCGGGCCGACTGCCAGCTGGTGCTGGCCGACGCGAAATCGGCTGCGACACTGGATGATATCGACCACCTGAACGTCGATTCCGCGCAATGGGCTGCCGAAGTCGGCGCACATCGCAACGCCGAGCTGCGTTTCCAGTCCGCGTCGGCCGAAGACCTTTTCATGCTGATCTTCACGTCGGGCACCAGCGGCGAGCCGAAGGCGGTGAAGTGCAG
>DASYJS010000096.1:0-9981 GCA_035996225.1 Mycobacterium sp.
CGTCGGCGCCGAGCTAGAGCCCGCGATCGAGGCGATCCGCGCGAAAGTTCCGGGCGTGGAGCGCGTTATCGTCGTGGGCGGCGCCGACGACGAATATGAATCCTTGCTCGCCACCGCGTCACCCATGGCAGTCGACCCCGACGTCGCCGACACCGATACTGCCCTGACGATCTACAGCTCGGGCACCACGGGACGTCCGAAAGGTGTTCTGCTGACCGAGCGTGCGCTGGTCAACCACATCGTGAATCTGTCTCCGCCGTTTCCGTTCTCTTCCGGGGACGCGAACTTGGTGGCGATGCCGCTCTTCCACGTTGGCGGTATCGCTTACGCGTTCTTCGGCATCCGGGCGGGCGTTCCCACGTTTTTGACTCGCGAGCCCGAGGCCGCGACGCTGATCGGCGCCGTGAAAGCCGGTGCGACGCATGCCTTTTTGGTGCCTCCGGTGATCGCCCGGTTTCTGGATGCCGGGGACGCGGCGACCGGTGGGCTCTCGGGTCTGCGCTACCTGGTGTACGGGGCGGCTCCGATGCCGGTGCCGTTGCTACAGCGCGCGCTTGCGGCCTGGCCCGAGATGAACTTCGTGCAGGTGTATGGGCAGACGGAGCTGTGTGGCGCGATCGCCGCGCTGGACGCCCAGGACCATCGCGATTCCAGCCGGCCCGAACTGCTCATGTCTGCCGGAAAAGCCGCGCAAGGCAGCGAAATCCGGATTGTCGATCCCGAGTCGGGTGACCAGCTGCCCGACGGCGAGTCCGGCGAGGTCTGGGTGCGCAGCAATCAGCGGATGATCGGCTATCTGAATCGTCCCGAGGCGACCGCCGACACCATCACCGACGACTATTGGCTGCGCACCGGTGACATCGGGCGCCTCGACGCCGACGGCTACCTTTTCATCGAGGACCGGCTGAAGGACATGATCATCACCGGCGGCGAGAACGTGTACGGACCCGAGGTGGAAAGCGTGCTCCTCGACCATCCCGGAATCGCCGATGCCGCGATCATCGGTGTGCCCGACGAGAAGTGGGGCGAATCGGTCAAGGCGATCGTGGTTACCGGCACCGCGCTGGAACCCGCCGAGGTCATCGAGTTCTGCCGCCGGCATCTGGCCGGCTACAAATGCCCGAGAACGGTCGATTTCGTGGACACGCTGCCCCGCAATGCGAGCGGCAAGCTCCTGAAAAACCAGCTCCGCGAACCGTATTGGAAGGATCGCGCCCGCAGGGTGTGAGACCGGCTTAACGAACCCCGACGAAAGAGCGATATGAGCAGGCCGTTCGAATCCATCAGCACTGGGGTCGCCGCCCATATCGGCAAGTACGCCGACGCGGTCCGCATACCGGCCGGCGCTGAGGTCATCTACACCTCGGGCACGCCCGGCCTGCGTCCCGACGGGACGCTGCCCACGGACTTCACCGAAGAAGCCACCCAGGCGTGGCGCAACGTCGAGGAGGCGCTGCGCCGGGCTGGAGCGGTATTGGCCGACATCGTCAGCGTGCGGCAGTGGCTGACCGACGCGGCCGACATTCCCGCCTATGCGGCGGTGCGGTCGTCGGTGATCAGACATCAACCCGTGTTCATGCTCGCGGTGATCCCGGCGCTGGTCTGGCCGGATATCCGGGTGGAAATCGAAGTCACCGCGGTCCGCACGCCGGCGATGTTATAGCCTGCTTGCGACCCGATATCGATTCTCCGCGAATGTAATCAGGGGCGACATGGGCGACATGGGCGACGTAGTCGACGCGCAGCGACGAGACGGTTCGATCGCTGTGCTGGGCGGCCCCACGACAGTGATCGATATCGCGGGCCGCAGGATCGTGATGGACCCCACTTTCGATCCGCCCGGCCCCCATGACTACCTGACGAAGCTCACCGGTCCCGCGGTGAGCGCCGATGACCTGGGGCAGATCGACGTGGTGCTGATCAGCCACGACCAACATCCCGACAACCTCGACGATGCCGGCCGTCGGGTGGCGCAGGCCGCGCCGCTGATCGTCAGCCACCCCGGCGCGGCAGGCCGCTTCGGCCCCCCGGCGGTGGGGTTGCAGCCCTGGCAGTCCTACTACCTACCGGGCGGACCCGGACGCATAGCAGCACAAGCGGTTCCAGCCGTGCACGGTCCGGCCGACGGGATGCGCGACATGGAGGGCCACGTCAACTGCGAGGTAACCGGATTCGTGTTGTACGGACCCGGCCTGCCCACCATCTATCTCAGCGGCGACAACGCCTCGATGAGTGCGGTCGGCGAGGTGGCCGATCGCATTGGCGATATCGACGTCGCGGTGCTGTTCGCGGGGGCCGCGAGTGTGCCGACCAAAGAGCGCGGGCGTCCGCTGACACTGACCTCCGCGCGAGCGGCCGCGGCCGCCGAAGTCCTGGGCGCCAAGGTGGTGATACCAGCGCACGTCGACGGCTGGGCCCACTTCAGCGAGGGCCCCAGTGAATTCGCCGCGGCATTCGACCAGGCGGGTATCAAGCGGGTGCTGCGCACCGCCGCACACGGCGAGTGGATCGACCTGAAATAGGCGGGCAGCCGCATCACAGGCGTCCCTGTGTCCGCAACTCCGGATGCACCCAGTCGGGCGATCGCCGCTCTTTGAACGCGAGGACGCCTTCGCGCGCTTCCGCGTCCCTCAAGCTGCTGGTCATGCCGATGCGGTCGTAGAGGCCGAGGTAGTTGTCGATGCTGGATTTGATGACGTTGCGGGCGCGTGGCGCGGTTCGACAGCTCTGCGCGAGCAGGTCGCGGGCCACCTCGAGCAGACTTTCGTGGGGCACCAGCCTGGTCACCAGGCCCCAGTCGAGTGCTTCCTGCGCGGACAGCACCCGGCCGGTGAACATGAGGTCGCGGGTGCGTACCGGTCCGATGAGACGGACGAGCATCTGGCTGTAATAGGTATCGGCATAGCCGCGGAACAGCTCGGGAACACGGAAGGTCGCGTGCTCGCTCACCACGGACACGTCGCTGCACAGCGCGATCTGCATGCCGCCGCCCTGACATAGCCCGTTGACGGCGGAGACGATGGGCTTGGCCGAGGTCCGCACGGCGTCGAACGGCGTGACATCCATCCCCAGCGCGGCACCGAAGGTGATCCAGTCGTCGACGCCTCCCCCGCCGGTCATGTCACCGCCGGGCGCGAAGACGTCTCCGGTTCCGGTGATCAACAGTCCGGCCAGGCCGGGATCTCCGTTGACGAGGCCCACGGCATAACGGATTCCGAAGTACATCGCGGGCGTCATGGCGTTTCGCGCCTCGGGGCGATCGATCGTGCAGACCGCGATCGGTCCCTGACGCTCGAACGCCAGATAGGGGGTGCCCAGCCAATCCCCCTCCGGGGGGCGGGGCGGGCTCTGCGGTGTCGGCGGGATCTGCGCCACGGGACTCCTTCCGGGTCGGCTCGCTACTGAAACTCTTACAGTATGTGCGAGGCCCGGTTCCCCTGAGCCCCCCTACACAAACGGCAGCGTGGCGGTCTCGAAGGTCTCCGATGAGTGCATGATCAGGTTGCGATGCTTGTCCTGAAGCGCGGTCGTTTCCCCGCTGACCGATTTGTCGCATTGACGGCAGCGCGTGGTGAACTGGGGCTGATCCTCTTCATCCGGCCAGAATCGGCGCGGGCCGACCTGGGCGCCAGGGTCAAAGACGACTTGCTGATGCGGGGCTTCCTTGAGGATTCTGCCGACAGGATGGCTTTGCGGGCATTCGAGTTTCAGCGTGCCGATCCCTTCTTGGTTAACGCTCATCGTTCACTCCCTAAGGGTTTGGTATCGCTCTGGTGCTCTCCCATTGTTGTCCTCACGCGTTAGGCGTGAACGTGTAGGTCTCGCCGTGGGACAGGTAGACGAATTTCGTGTTGGCCGACGAGGCGTCGGCGGCCTTCTTGAAGTCATCGAGGCCCGAGAGAAACACCGAGAAGTCGTTGTAGTGGATCGGGATCGCGGTACGCGGTTTGGTGATCTCGACGGCCCTGACCCCTTGCTCGCCCGTCATGGTGACCACCGTGACCAGGAAGGTCGTGCCGCCAGTGTGGATCAGACCGAGGTCGATATCGGGGTAGCGGCGCGGGATGTCCTCGAGGCTGTCGACAAGCATCGTGTCCCCGGTGATGTACAGACGGTAGAGCTGATCGCCGTTGTGGCTGAACTCGAGCAGGTGGCCATTGACCGGCATGAGCAGCTCGTTGACCGCCTCCTCGGCGGAGTGCTTGCCCGGCATCGCGGTGATCGTCAGCGTCGCGTCACCCTTGTGCACCTGCAGCGATTCCCAGGTGTCCAGCGGATGGCCCCGCTCGAAGCCGAGGGCGCCGAGTTTTCCCACCGCATCGGCCGTCGAGACGATGGGCAGGTTCTTGTCGAGCTCCTGTGCGGCGACGTCGTCGAAATGATCGCCGTGGTAGTGGGACAACACGATCAGATCGATCGGGGGCAGGTCGGCGATCTGGCACGCCGGTTCGACTTCGCGGCGGGCCCAGATGCCATGCCCCAGATAGACGTGCTCGCCCTTGTGCAGGAAGGCGGGATCGGTCAGGATCGTCAGCCCGCCGAAGCGGATCAGTGTGGTGGCATTACCGATGAAGTAGACATCGCCCTCACTGAAATCTGCTGCCCCCGTGCTGGTTAGCTCTAAGGAAGTCATCCTGTCCTCTCCATCCGCCGGTGTGGCTCGGGATGTCGCAGCTTCAGTCTGGGACAGATCACGCGGAGTTGCTAGGGCTGAACTACTACAGGGCCGGCGTCTTCCACGCCATCAGCCGTCAACTGAGTATTTGGCGACGGTAGGCCGTTGGCGTCGTGGCCAGCCGCCGACGCGTCACGGCGGCCAGGTGCTGAGAACTGGCGAACCCGCATCGGTGCGCGATTTCAGTAATGCTGAGCGACGGGTTGGCCAGCAATTCGCATGCTCGCGCCAAGCGACGGTTCATCAACCAGCGATGCGGCGGCTCCCCCGTGCCGTGGCGAAAGAGATCCGCGAGGTGCGTCGTGGACAAACCCACCACTGCCGCGACATCGTCGAGACCGATATCGTCCGCCAGGTGATCTTCGAGGTACTCGATCGCGTTCCGCAGGCGCCAATCGCGATAGCCCGGACCGCTTTCGTCGGCGAAGGCTTTCGACCCGGACACGCTGGAATGCTGCCGGGTGAGGTGGATGACCAGTTGTTGGCCAAGGACGTCGATCATCATGCGCGAACTGCCATCGCCGCGACTCATCTCACGAATCATCTGTCGGCAGATGGATTCCGCGAATGGGTCTGGTGAGCCCATCGGATCAATGAGAGTCACCGTGTGGGCCCCATTGATCGCGCCGCTCTCCACGGCGACCCGTTCAACCATGACGTGCGGCACATACACGTGCAGATAGGTGAACGGCTGCTCTGAAGTGAATATCCCTCTGGGCTGCTCTTGGGCAACAACGAGATTCATATGAAAAGCCGGGAGGACACGGCTCCATTTCAAGCGCCCATCACCGAAGTAGGTGTGGTGGTGGCGCCCAGCGATCGCCATTCCGACGATGTCGGTGTCCTGATTTGCGCAGTTCGTCAGTTCGTATAGCGACTTGTTCTGGAACCGCCAGATGGCCGCCGAAAGGCTTCCGCCCGAAGCGGTGATGCGCCGTTCTGGTGCGAAACCCAGTGGAGCAGCGACGTCGTCAGCCGTCAGGATTCCCCGTGAGCTCATCACCACCTCCCGAACGTCTGGCCGTCGCAACGGGTAACGCACGGGTCAAGCATGCGTTGGGGATGGCTCGCTCACCCCTGACATTGAGACGTCATCCCCACAATTAGCGCCACCGCGTCATTTCATGTGGTGGACATCACCTTTCGCTCCCGCATAATGCACCCCACCGACCGGCCGCAATACGGCTCCGCTGCCTTCGATCCGCGTTTCACGCACACCGCCAGGTTTTCAGACACGTAGCGGGCTCCTGACTGCCATAGACAGGACAACGGGGTGGGCATCCGTCCGTCTCGGCCGCTGCAGCGACGCTTCGCCAAATGCGAAACCGGCTGCGCAGCAGCTGTTTGCCCGAAACGCCCGTGTGTCGACGAGCTCTATCTATCGAAGGGATCAGGAATATGGCCGAATCTGGCCAAACGGCAGTAGTTCTCGGAGCGAGCATTGCCGGGCTGCTGGCGGCCCGTGTCCTGGCTGACTTCTACGGCACCGTCAAGGTGGTCGAACGTGACGTATTGCCCGAGCAACCGGTGACCCGGCGCGGAGTGCCGCAAGGAGCCCTGCCCCACATGGCGGCAGTCCGTGGAATGCGGATCATGAGCGAGCTGTTTCCTGGCCTGCCCGAGGAGCTGCTCGCCGGTGGCGCGCGCGTCTGGAACGACGGTGATCTGTCTCGAGTATCAATGTCGTTCAGTGGCCACGCATTCCAGAACTTTGGCTCGATTCCCGATCCCGAGGCCGTAGTCGTGTACTACGCGCACCGGACGTTTCTTGAGTGGAGTCTGCGCCGCAGGGTGCTAGCCATTCCCAACGTCGAGTTGCTGCAGGGCTACGACGCGGTGCGATTGACATCTACCCCCCCGCAGGACCGCGTGACCGGTATTGTGATGGCGCAGCGCGAGTCTGGTGCCCAGACCATTGTCGCGACCGATCTTGTCGTCGATGCCACCGGGCGTGGCTCACGGACACCGGTGTTTCTCGACCAGCTCGGCTACGGCCGTCCGCGGGAAGATGAACTGAAGGTGCATGTCACCTACGCCGGCCTGCCCGTCCGCATCCCGGCGGGCACGGTGCACGAAGTCGTCACCCTGGTCGGCCCAGCACCCACTCGACCTCGCGCATTCGCGATGTTCGCCGGTGAGGACGACACCTACATGGTCGCGATACAAACACTGGCGGGGCACAAAGTGCCTACTGACCATGCCGGGCTGCTGGATTGCATTGCCGACATGGCGCCCCCGCACGTGCTGGCCGCGCTACGCCGTGCCGAGCCGCTCGCAGATGTCACCCAGTATCGGTTTCTGTCAAACCGGTGGAGGCGTTACGACAAATTGAAGCGCATGCCCGAAGGCCTGATCGTCATGGGCGATGCACTCTGCAACTTGAATCCTCTCTACGGACATGGGATGTCAATCGCCGCCATCGAAGCGCTCATTCTGCGGGACTGCCTGCGGCAAGGAGACCGGAACCTGGCGCGACGGTTCTTCCGCCGCTGCGCCAAGAAGATTCGCGAGCCTTGGCGGGCCGCGGTGAGTTCGGACTTGGCGTTACCGCAGATCGCCGGAAAGCGGACGATCTCCGTACGAATCAACAATGCCTATCTGGAGCGGCTGCTGAGCGCCGCCGAAAATGATCCAGTTCTGATCCAGCAGTTCCTGCGAGTGATGCACCTGATCGACCCAGTCTCGCGCTTGCTCCGGCCGTCCACGATGTGGCGGGTATTCAGAGCATCACCACGGGTGGACAGCGGTGACGCCGTGGCGGTCGATCCTTTGCCCACGAGATCTCCAAATAAGGCTTACAGCAAGGCATTTCACGCAGATACCGTTGGCGCACGCGACAGGAGGGTCTAAATGGAGCGCAGCGAGAATGACACCTGGGATGTAGCCACGAGTGTGGGTGTGACAGCCACCATGGTCGCTTCAGTCAGGGCAGCCGCCAGCAGACAGACGAATCCGATCATCAATGATCCGTTCGCCGAACCGTTGGTGCGCGCTGCCGGTGTCGAGATGTTCACCCGGCTGGCGAGCGGAGACCTCGAGTTTTCCGATATCGGAAGCGGTTGGTTCGTCGACTTTTTCGCTGTCCGCGCCCGGTTCTTCGACGGCTTCTTTCCTGAGGCGTCATCCGCAGGCATCCGGCAGGCGGTGATCGTGGCATCCGGGCTGGACTCGCGCGCCTACCGGCTGACATGGCCGACGGACAACGTCGTTTACGAGATCGATCAACCGGCGGTGATCGCGTTCAAGGCCTCGACACTGTCCCGTCTTGGCGCGCTACCCGCGACGGAACTGCGCACAGTGGATACCGATTTGCGTCATGACTGGCCAACAGCACTGCGACAAGCGGGTTTTGATTCTACTGCGCCCACTGCGTGGATGCTTGAGGGACTGATGATCGGCTATCTTCCCGCGGACGCCCAGAATCGCATGCTCGACCAGATCACCGCACTCAGTGCACCCGGCAGCCGGCTCATCGCCGACCACTTGCCGCCTCGTTCCAAGTCACTCGGCTCCCTGCTCCAGACTGTCACAGCGAGCTGGCGGCAGCATGGCCTCGACGTCGACTTCGGTGGCCTGACCTTTTCGCACGAAAGCAATGACGCCGAAAGGCACCTGGAAACCAGGGGATGGAACATCAGCAGCCGCAGTTTGACCGAGTTGCTCAGCGCCGCCCGGGTGAAGGCCGGCGACATGGACACCGGCCCGAATGGAGCAGGGGCGATCAAATATCTGATCGCCACTCGAAATCGTCGTGATGGCTAGCAAAAGTAAGCTGCTGAGCCAGATCTGGCTGCCCACACTTGTGCTCATCGTGGTCGCCGTGGCGGCCCTGACCATCAATGCCGCTCGCGGGATCTTCGGCTCGCAGGACCGCACTCAAAGCCCCGGCAACAAGTTCGCCATCGCCCAGTTCAATCCGAAGCGGATAAATTACGAGATCTTCGGCGATTTCGACGGATGGGGACGAGTCAGCTATTGGGACGTCAATTCTAAGCCGATCGAAGTTGACCTGACTGCGTTGCCGTGGACGCACACCGAAACGACCGTACTGACGACCGCCACAGCCGATATCACCGCGCAAGTGGCGGGCGGAAGTGTTGGCTGCCGGATCACTGTTGACGGCCAGGTGCGGTCGGAACACACCGCAACGGGCGAGCACGCTGGCGTGTGGTGCCAGGTGCTCTCCGCATGACCGGCACCATCAGCACCCAAAAGACGCAACGGACATTCTTCGCCAGGACCATCCGCAAGTTTTCGCTGTTGGTAGTGCTCGCGTGGATCGCGCTGCTGGTCGTGATCAATGTGATCGTCCCGCAACTCGAGCCGGTGACCAAAGCGAACCAACGCCCCCTGGTCCCGCTGGACGCGCCGTCGTCGAAAGCCCTCATACAGGTCGGGGAAGTCTTCAAGGAATCCGACAGCAACAGCTTGGTGATGGTCGTCCTCGAGGGCACCGACAAACTAGACGAAACCGACCACGCGTTTTACGACGAGTTGGTCGCAAAACTGCAGCACGATAAGCACGTTCAATACGTGATGAACCTATGGGGCGAAGGAACGACTGCTGCGGGGGTGCAGAGCAATGACGGAAAAGCGTCTTACACGATGGTGCGAGTCGCCGGTAATCAAGGTTCGACGCAGTCAAACGAATCCATCGATGCGGTGCGAGATCTGATCTCGCACAACAAAAGCCCGCCGGGACTGAACGTTTACGTCTCGGGTTCCGCGCCGCTGTCGGCGGACATGGTCGAGGCCGGCAACAAAAGCATGTTCAAGATCATGTTCGTGACCATCGTCCTGATCACGACGATGCTGCTGATCGTCTATCGCTCGATCACCACCGCGTTGCTCGTCCTGTTCATGGTGATGATGGAATTGAGCTGCGGGCGAGGCATCGTCTCCTTCCTCGTCTTTCACAAGTTCATCGGGACATCCGTGTACTCGTCGAACCTCCTTGTTTCCTTGATCCTCGGCGCGGGTACCGATTACGCGATCTTCTTGATCGGCCGCTACCATGAAGCACGCCATGCCGGCGAAGACCGGGAAACCGCTTACTATTCCGCCGTCAGCGGCGTGTCACACGTCATTCTCGGATCTGGCGTCGCCGTGGCCGGCGCGACGTTCTGCCTGAAATTCACCCGGCTCAATTACTTCAGCACCTGCGGCATTCCCTGTGCCGTGGGCTTGCTCACCGCGGTCGCAGCCGCCCTGACCTTCGGTCCGGCCTTGCTGGCGCTGGGTAGTCGCGTGGGAATTTTCGATCCGAAGCGTCCTGCTGGCGTGGGCATTTGGCGCAAAGTGGGGAC
>DASYJS010000097.1:0-17101 GCA_035996225.1 Mycobacterium sp.
TGGGCCAGTTGCTGTTGTAGCTGGGCCTGGTCGTCGTTGTCATCGGCGGCGAAGCCACCGCCGGCGAGGTTGGGTGGGCTCTGGGGCAGCGGCGACTCGATGGCCGTGTCCGTCAGGCGCACCTGTCCGTACGGGGCCGCCGCGGCGTCGGACCGCGCCGCTGCGACAAACGCCAGCATCGCAATGCCTGCGACCCCGGCGAAGATGAGTTGCATGATCCGTGATTGCTCACGGTGCGGGGCGGATAGATCGGTGGAGGTCATGCTTCCGGTATCCGTGCCGTCACTAGCTCGCAGCTGGGAAGCGGCTAGCCCTGAATTATGAAAACACCCGCTGTCAGTTGAGCCGGCGTTTGTCGGGCCCGGCTCCGACTATTAAGCTTGGCTAAGTGATTGATGTCGTCATCGCGGGTGGTGGTCCCAACGGGCTGATGCTGGCCGGCGAACTGGGATTGAACGGGATCCGGCCGGTGGTGCTGGACCCCATGCCCGGCCCTAACTCCCAACGGCGGGCCAACGGCGTCATCGGCCAAGGGGTTCGGATCCTGGACCATCGCGGCCTCTACGGCACACTTGCGGGAAAGGCGGAGCCGCCGCGGCTGAACCCCCGCCCGATGTTTGCGGCTTTCCCGTTGGATCTCGCGCTGACACCGGACTCTCAGGCGTTCCTGCTGCCCGTTCAGCAACCCAAGCTTGTTCAGGTACTTGCGGAGCGGGCCGTCGAATATGACGTGGGTATTCGTTGGGGTCACGCGCTCACCGGTTTCGACCAGGACGCGGACGGTGTCACGGTGCATATCGCGGGGCCAAGCGGCGCCTATCAGCTGCGGGCCAAATACCTTGTCGGTGCCGACGGCGGCAGCAGCCCGACGCGCAAGCTGGCCGGCATCGAATTCCCCGGGATGTCGTCGAACGACGCGGTAGTCCGGCTCGGATTCGATGTCCTGCCGCCGGACGAGTGGGTCGACCCGATCGGCGGCGGGCTGGACATCCCCGGGTTTGGCCGAGTCCCACCGCTGCAGTTCCGTCGGGCCGAGGGGGGCGTCTTCGCGTACGGTGCGCTCGGGGGCCGGGCGGCGGTTCTGATCTTTGAACTGGACAGCTCGCCGCGCGATGAACGTCGCGAAGAGGGTGTCGAACCGCCCATGAGCCTGGCCGAGCTGGAGGCCAGCGCCAAGCGTGTACTCGGCGCCGATGTCCCACTGCGACCCGTATCGCCGGACGCGCCACTCGATCTGCGTCGATTCTCCGGGATCAATTCGAGGATCGCGTCGCGGTATCAGGTGGGCCGGGTGATTCTGGTTGGCGACGCTGCCCACGTCCACTCCCCGATGGGTGGACCCGGCCTCAACCTGGGTCTGCAGGATGCGGTGAACCTTGGCTGGAAGCTCGCCGCGGTCCTGCGCGGACGCGTTGAGCCCACCTTGCTCGCCACCTATGAAGCGGAACGTCGGCCCGCTGCCGAGCGGGTCATCATGCACAGCCGGGCGCAACTGGCGCTGGTCCGGCCCGGGCCTGAGGTGACCGCGCTGCGCCAGCTATTTTCCGAGCTGCTCACGGATTCCGATATCGCCCGTCGCCTCAACAACCTGATATCCGGGGCCGAAAACCGGTACCTCACCGAGTCCGATGCGCATCCGCTGACTGGGCACTGGGTGCCCGACTTCGGCGTGACGAACGGCGTCGAAACGAGACGCGTCGCGGAGCTGGCGCGCACCGGGCGACCGCTACTTCTCGATCTCACGGACTCCGGCGGCCCGACTGCTGCGGTTGCCGATGCCGCGGATCAGGTCACCGTCGCCGCCGGACATCCGATTGGCGACGTGCCGGCCACCGCGCTGCTGGTGCGCCCCGACGGTTATGTGGCGTGGGCGTCGTCAGCTGCTGCACCCGACGAGGAGGACTTGGGTGAACTGCGCCGCGCGCTCACGCGGTGGTTCGGACTGTGAGCGGCTACTTCGAGTTGAGTTCGTCCTGGTACTTCTTGGTCATGTACTCGACGGCCTGATTCTGCGACTGCGCGAGCCCTTCTCGCGCTTCGCTGGCGCGCGCGGCCGCATCCAGCGTTGGCTGTGCCTGCCCCTGGAAGTGCGGCATCACCTCGGCGGCGAACAATTCGGCCGACCGTTTGGTGGCCGCCGGATTGGCCCACTCGTGACCCATCTGCAGCATGCAGCCGAACCCGCCGGACTGATCCCACATCCGCTGCACCTGCGCCCGCGCCCGCTCCGGGGTGCCGATCACGCCCGCGCCGTTCTCGTTGATGACGTCGATCATCTCGTCGATCTGTTCGCCCGGCATGGTCATCTGCGGGAACGCGGCCACCTTCTGGAAGTACCGGAACCAGGGCTCGAGGCCGAATTTCACGTCCTCGCGCGCCTGCTTGTCGGTTTCGGCGATATGGAACGGGCCGACCAAGCTCCAGTTCTTGCGGTCGACCTTGGTGCCGAACGCCGCCGCGCGCTCTTCGACGATGTCCCAGTGATACCGCAGCGCGTTGAAGCCTTCCAGGATCAGCGTCGCCCCGATGGACAGCAGGCCGATGCCGTGCTTGCCGGCCAGCCGCGCGCCCGTCGGCGAGGCGACCGCGGCCACCGCCAGCGGAACCCCGCCGTCGGAATACGGGGCGAGCTGCAGCTTGGCGTTGTGCAGGTCGTGCGTGGGGGTCTTGGCGGTCACCGTCTCCCCCGCCAATAGGCGGGCCACGATGTCGAGGTTGGTCTCCAACAGCTCACGTGTGTCGGTCGGAGTCAGGCCGATCATCGACGAGTCACTGGGCAGCGAACCGGGACCCACCCCACCAATGATGCGACCGTGAGTGAGGTGATCCAGCATCATCAACCGGTCGGCGACCCACAGCGGGTTGTGGTACGAGAGCGAGATGACGCCCGTGCCAAAGCGAATCCACTTCGTTCGCTCTGCCGCCGCGGCGATGAAGATCTCCGGCGACGCGATGATTTCGCTTCCGGCCGAGTGGTGCTCACCGATCCACGCTTCGTCGAAGCCCAGGGCGTCGAGGTGTTGGACGAACTCGAGATCGCGCTGCAATGCCAGCGTTGGGTTGGTGCCCGCGCGGTGGAACGGGGCGATGAAGTATCCGAACCTGAGCTTCGCCATTGAAGGTCCCCTTGCAGTCGCGTTGCGGAGAACCATAACTCAAGCTGATGAGCCCCAGGCGGATCAGTGGGCTCTGACGTCGCTGATTGTCCCAACCGCGGCGGGCACTAGGGAGTGCTCGGCCGATGGGGCCAGATCGTCATGGCCACATCGGCCATGAGCAACCTTTACTCGTGCACAGTTACGGCACGTCCGGTGAGGCAGGATGCGATCAGTTGCCGCCGCAGATGTTGCCGACGCAGCCACCGCCGCCGCCGGGTCCGCCACCGCCGCCACCGACGCCGGGGATGCTGCCACTGCCGCCGCCCGGGCCGCCACCGCCAGTGGGGCCGCCGGGGACGCTGCCACCGCCGCCGCCCGGTCCACCACCGCCGGTGGGGCCGCCGGTATCTGGGGCTGTGGACGGCGCGACGCTCGACGAAGTAGCGGGCGTGGTGGTGGTCGTTGTGGTGCTGCTGGGTGCTTTATTGCCACCCCCGCCGCAGCCAACCGCCAAAACGAGCATGGCCGCACCGCCGAAAACCGCAACCGCCGATCGAGCTTCCGATCTCATCAGACTCCCCACTCTCGCGACTCTGCTGCAAACCTCTTTCCTCCGTACCCGCTTGGGCGCCTCGCAAACCGCACTGAACGCGACGGCGGGACGATTCGAATCGGGGCGGACATGCCGATGGCCCATCTCGGGCTGGAGATGGGCCATCGATGCGCAGGCCTATGCGTTCGGTGCCCTAGCAGTCGAGTCCCGAGATGCAGCCGGTGAGGATGGCCTGGTGAACGGCGCTGGGGGCTGACGCGTTCGCGGGCGCGACGCTCGACGAAGCGTGCGTGGCCGGGGCCGGCGCCGGGGTGACGGGGTTGGCGCCGAGACCACCGAAGCCGACGGCGAAAGCGAGCGCGGCGGCTCCGCTGAACGTCGTGATCGTCATCTTGGTCTGAGACTTCATCGTGGTGTCCTCTCGGTTGTTCCATCAGGGGCGAAGTTTGTTGATAGCTAAATCATACACATATGCAACTATATGTAGAAGAAATAGTAGTCCATGTGACTACTTTCACGTTTCGGCGGCTGGCGGTTCTGCCCGGTTCACCTGGTATGACGGCGCGTTGGAGGCCTTCATCAGGGCGGCCGGCGGCCGCCGTCGTTACGGCGACACCGAGAAGAGCCGACGTGTCGTGGGTGCTGGCGATAGCAAACCCGCGGGCCGCCTCGTGAAGGCGTGACAATGTCCGCGCGTCGTGGCGCATACGACTGCGAGGTCACGAAATATGCAGACCGCCAATCAGTTTCGCGAACTGGCTGGCGCGCGGAGCTAGTCTTCCTTGGTGATCAGCTTCCGCAGCGCTACCCGATCAGGCTTGAGTAGCTCCGCGATGCGCGGCTTGTTCACCTCGGCGACGATGATCTCGCCGACCTCCGGATAGACCTCGCTGAAGATGCCGTGCGACTTCATCTTCTCGGTCTGATAGAGGTTGTCCTCGGTGGGCGTCACGTAGTACACGGCGTCGGCTTTGAAGCGATTCACCAGCCAGAGGTGAATCAGGGTCATCAGCCGCTTCTGGCGCATCTTCTCGGCGAAGGTGTTCTGGTCGCGGACTTGCAGGATGCTGCGGCCGTGCCGATCCTTGATGGGGTCGACGATCACGTTGGCCAACTGCTCGTCACCGTTGCCGTAGATCCCGAGCTCGAGGACGTCCGAGCCGGCCCGCCGGGGCCGCAACGACACGCGAAGTTTCTCGCCGAGCTGGTAGTGCTCGCTCCACAGCGTCAGCCATTCCTCCAGCAGCTTCTTGGGTACCTCGGTCTGCGCGAGGTGCTGGTGCTGGGTCGAGCCCTTGCCCATCGACTTGGTCGTCGCGGTGCGGCCCGAGGATGCAGCCAGGGCCGCATCGCTGCGTGGGCCACCGACCAGGGTCTGCGGTGTCCGGTAGGGCGACTCGACCAGACGCATCTTGCGCTGCAAACGAGCCAGCGCGAGCATGCCGTCCTGTCTGAGATTGGTGGCGAACTCCTCGGCGGCGACACCGTCGATCTGGTGACCGCCGTAGGTGATGAAGTTGAAGACGAAGCCCATCTTGCCGAGCTCCTCGGGGAAGCGCTTCATGTCGTCGTCGGTCATGCCGGTGGTGTCCCAGTTGAACGACGGCGACAGGTTGTAGGCCAGCATCTGGTCGGGGAACTCGGCATGGATCGCCTCGGCGAACTCCCGGGCGTCGGCGAGGTCCGCGGTCTTCGTCTCCATCCAGAGGATGTCGGCGAACGGCGCGGCCGCCAGTGACTTGGCGATCGCATACGGGATGCCGCCGCGGATCTGGTAGTAGCCCTCCGGGGTCTTCGAGAGTTCGCAGTCCCACGGCGGGTCGACGCCCAACTCCCTGGCCTTCTGCCGGGTGGCATACAGCGACGCGCGCGCGGCGAACTGCCGCCACTCGTCGGGGCTCATGCTGGGCGAATCGTCTTCGCTCTCGCCGAACGCCAGCACTTCCGCCACGGCCTCGCCGTAGGTCATCAGCCCGGCGTCGTCCTCCCAGGCGGCCACGAACCGCGACTCGACCTGATCAAAGAGGTCGTCGATGGATTTCTGGCCGTCTTCCCGCCAGGCGTTGACAGCGTCGGAGACCACACCAAAGATGCCTTGGCGCTCGAGCCACCCATTGGCGAGGGTGTACTCGCCGTCGGCAAGAGCGTAAAGCAGATGGCCGTTGAGCTCTTTGACGCCCAATTCGTAGAAGCGTCGCACCAGCGCCAGGAAGCAGGCCTTGTACGAAGGGATGGTGAGGTTGGTGACGCCCAGCAGGAACGGCTGATCGCGCTCGTCGGCGCGGCTGTCGATCAGGTTGGCCGCCTCGGCATCGGTGCGCGCGACGATGATGCCGGGGACTTTCATGACGTCGAGCTGGAAGCGCGCGGCATTGAGGCGCTTGATCTGTTCGTCCGACGGCACCAGAACCTTGCCACCCTGGTGGCCGCACTTCTTAGTGCCGGGACGCTGATCCTCGATGTGATACCCCGGCACACCGACCTCGACGAAGCGCCGGATCAGATTGCGCACGTGCGGATCGCCACCGTGACCGGTGTCGGCGTCGGCGATGATGAACGGCCGGAAGTCGTACTCCCGGGCCGTGGCGCGCTGCTGCTCAGTCATGTGCAGGCGCTGGTACTGCTGGTTGCGGTCGGCGGTAAGCAGCGCCCGGACCAGTACCGCGGCGTCGTCGGGTACCTGGCTCAGCGGGTAGCTGGCCAGGTCGGGTCCCGGGTCCTCGGTGGTCGAACCCTTGGCGGAGGTTGCCCAACCGCCGAGGTAGATGCCTTCGATCCCCATCCGCTTCATGCTCACCGCCTGCCCGGGCGAGTATGGGCCGAAGGTGGTGATGCTCTTCTTGGCCGCGAAGAGCTCGCGCAGGTGAGGGTAGAAAGCCGTCGCCGCGTCACGTGCGACGGTGTAGTCGGTTGGGATCGTGCCGCGCTGCTCTACTACCTGGCGGGCCGTGTAGAGGCGAATGATCCCGGCAAAGCGCGGGTCGTCGAAGTACCGCTGCGTGGCGGCTGTTTGCTTCTCGAAGTCTTGTTCGAACGGTGCGGGGACTTCAGTGTCCGCGTCGATGATGGCCATGGCCTTACGCTCCTCTGTCAGCACGATTCCGCTGAACGTGAGTCTATCCCCGGCCCCGATATTTCAATCACCGGCAATCAAGTGATTACCCAGCCGGGCCAAAACTGTTGTCACACGCGGTACTCCGGGTTTCCCAGATCACCGGAACGGTCTTCCCGGCCCGCCGCGGCGTGCAGGGGTGGCCGGGCCGCGCCCAGGGTTTGTGGCGACCACCAGCTGCGGACCCCGCCTTTACGCCATCCTTAAAGGGTTGCAGTGCAATGCTTTTCGACTGAATCGTCGCCACAGTGCCGACTTCGAACGGCCTTCGGGACACGAGCCAGCAAACTGCATCAACGGACAAATGAGAGGAAAACCACCCCGGCCAGCAAACTCCCGTTATGGTCGGTGCCATGCAGACGGAGTTGCGCTATAAGCGTTGGTTTCTGCCCTTGTCCGTGCCGCTGGGACTCGGGCCGAAAACAGCGAGGTGCGGATAGCGGACCGGACACTCCACGTGAAGATGGGGTGGGCATTCGAAGCCCACAGTCCGGTCGCGTTGTGGGTCGGCGTGAGTGATCCCGATGCCCTGATCGCCGCGTGCACAGCCGCGACCGCCTAGCCGGGCGCTGAGCCCGAACGTCGTTCCAGCCAGGCCCGCTGCCGGCGGACGAACTCCGCATCGACGACCTTTCCGTGACCCGGAACGTAGATCGCACCGGGTCCACCGATTCCAAGCACACGGTCAAGCGTTGCCGGCCAGGCCGCCACATCGGAATCGGCGTCGATCGCAGGGTCGCCGGACTCTTCGACGAGGTCGCCGGTGAACACCACCGTACGGGCACCGTCGTAGCCGAGCCCCGGCACAACCACGACCAAATCCGAAGTGGTGTGGCCGCGGCCCAGGTGAGCGATGGTCACCTCGCGGTCGCCGAGGTCGACAACGGCGTCGTAGATCCCGCGCTGCGGCGGCCGCAAGGCCGCGATCGCCCGGTCGATCTCGTGGGCGTCCGCACCAAAACTCAGCGCGTCGTCGCGAATCTGGTCGCGGGCCGACGACAGGTAGTCGACAACCTCCGGCGCACAGTAGATGTCGGCTCCGGCGAACAACGAGGAACCCAGGACATGGTCGAAATGCTTGTGCGTCAACACAATATGCGTGACCGGGATGCCGGCAAGCTGCCGAACGCCGTCGTCGATTGCGGCCGCCTCGGTCAGCGTGGTACCGGTGTCGACGAGTAGCGCTCCAGTACGGCCGCAGACCAGCCCGATGGTGACGTCGCAGAACGGAAGCCGGCAGCGATGCACGCTTGGGGTCAACTGCTCCCAGACGAATCGCACAGAAAGCAACGTAGCGGGTTGACGTGTCGGGAATTTCCGACATATAGTGCGTGACGTGGCGACCGCGGATCGCGTTTTTCTCGCCTTAGCGAATCCGGTGCGACGGGAGCTGTTGGAGATTCTGACTCGCCAGCAACTGTCCGCGGGGGAACTCAGCGACCGGTTCGAACTCAGTCGCCCCGCCGTCGCCGAGCATCTCAAGGTGCTGCGCGACGCCGGGCTGGTCGCCGACGAGCCGCAAGGCCGCCGTCGCATCTATCACCTCACTGCGGAACCCCTCGCCGAGCTCGGCGAGTGGTTGCACCCCTTCGAGAAGTTCTGGCGCGGACGGCTGGCCGCGCTCGCCGACGCGGCAGAGGAGCTGGAATGAACCAGACATCATCACCTGCGACGATCAGGGTCGACCAATTCGTGGCCGCACCGCCGGAGCAGGTATGGCGGTTGCTGACTGAACCCGAGCTGATGCGGCTCTGGTGGGCCGAGGGTCAGGTGGCCGCGGTCGTCGGCCACCAATTCGTCCTCGACATGCCCGGCTATGGCAAGCAGCCCTGCAAGGTGCTCGAGGTCGATCCACCGCATCGCTTCGTCTACACCTTCACGCCGGCATGGACCCTGAGCTGGCGTCTTGAGGCCGAAGGCACGGGTACCCGGGTGTTCTTGGAGCACAGCGGCTTTGACCTCGACGACGTGCGGATGGCTGATGCTTTCGATCGCATGGAGCCCGGGTGGCGCGACGTCGTTCTCCCCCGCCTTGCTCAGGCCGCCGAACAGGCATAACCCCGTCCGCAGAATTGCGGCGAACTAGAGGAGGGATCGCGATGCGCGCAGTAGTCATCACCAAACACGGGGATCCATCGGTCTTGCAGGTGCAGCAGCGCCCCGACCCGCCCGCGCCGGGTCCGGGCCAGCTGCGGGTCGCGGTCCGTGCCGCGGGGGTGAATTTCGCCGATCACCTAGCCCGCGTCGGCCTGTATCCCGACGCGCCGAAACTTCCTGCGGTGGTGGGCTACGAAGTCGCCGGGACCGTGACAGCCGTCGGCGACGGCGTCGATCCCAACCGCGTCGGCGAACGGGTTTTGGCCGGAACGCGATTCGGTGGCTACGCCGAAATCGTCAACGTCACTGCCAGCGATTCCGTGGTGCTCCCCGACGCGCTGAGCTTCGAACAGGGCGCCGCGGTACCGGTCAACTACGCGACCGCATGGGCGGCGTTGCACGGCTACGGCTCGCTGCGCCGGGGTGAGCGGGTGTTGATCCACGCCGCGGCCGGCGGTGTCGGAATCGCGGCCATCCAGTTCGCCAAGGCCGCAGGGGCCGAAGTACACGGCACCGCGTCGCCGGCCAAACACCAGAAGCTGGCCGAGCTCGGAGTGGACCGTGCGATCGACTACCGCCGCGCCGGCTGGTGGAAGGGCCTCGACCCTTACGACCTTGTCCTCGACGCCCTCGGCGGAACCTCGCTGCGGCGGTCCTATGAGTTGCTGCGCCCCGGCGGAAGGCTTGTGGGATATGGGGTTTCGTCGCTGCAGCAGGGCGAGAAGCGCTCGTTGCGTCGGGCGGCCCCGCAGGTGTTGGCGATGCTGCGCGGTTTCAACCTGATGGATCAGCTCTCGGCGTCAAAGGCCGTCATAGGTTTGAACATGTTGCGGCTGTGGGACGATCGCGGCACCCTCGAACCTTGGATCACCCCGTTGGCCGAGGGGCTGCACAACGGCATGATTTCTCCCATCGTGCACGCGGCCGTGCCGTTCGCCGAGGCGCCCGAGGCGCACCGGATCTTGGCGGCGCGGGAGAACATCGGGAAGGTCGTTCTGGTTCCGTAGAACCTCAACGTCTTTGTTCTCGGGCCGAAGAAGACGACACTTTCCCTATGGAATTCACCATCGCACGCGCAGTTAAGCGAGCGGGTCTGGTCATCGGCGGTCTGGCGCTGGTGCTGACAGTGGCCGGCTACGGCGGCACCGGTAGCAGTCGAGCCGCACCCGCCGGTGGGCCACTGACGATCAGCAGTCCGGCGTTCGCCAACGGTGCGCCGATACCCGTGCAATACACCTGCAAAGGGGCCAATGTCGCGCCGGCGTTGACGTGGTCGGCTCCGTTAGGGGCGGCACTCGTCGTCGACGATCCGGATGCCGTCAACGGCGTCTACGTCCACTGGATCGTCACCGGAATCCCGTCCGGATCCGGTAGCACCGCAGATGGTCAGACTCCCGGTGGCGGGACCACCCTGCCGAACACGTCGGGCCACGCGGCGTACCAGGGTCCCTGTCCCCCAGCAGGCACCGGCACCCATCACTACCGGTTTACGCTCTACCAGCTTCCGAACGACTACCAGCTCCCCGGCGGACTGGCCGGCGGACAAGCGGCGCAGACCATTGCCGGCGTGGCCACCGCGCAGGCGCAGCTGACCGGAACATTCGGCGGCTGATCGCTATCGGTCGTCCAGAATTTGGTAGGCCGCGTTGTAGCCGGGAGTGAAGGTAATACCCGGGCCACCATGACATCCCGCGCCGCCCAGGTACAGGCCGTCGATCGGAATCGGCATGTCGAGAAAGCCTTTCGGCCCGGGACGGTTGGGACCCATCAAATCCGGGTGCAGCAGGCCGTGGCAGAAGTCGCCGGCGGGTGCGCCGAACATCGTGTTCATGTGGTAAGGCGCGAACGTAATGTGACGGATCACAATGTCTTTGAAGTTTGGTGCGAATTTGGTGATCTTGTCGATAACACGTTGTGCCATATCGTTTTTCAGGTGCCCATGCTGTTCCCGGTCGACTTCGACCGGGAAGGCGTAGGCGAACGCGCTCGCGGCGTGCTTGCCGGGCGGCGCCATGCCGGCGTCGTGCACCGACGGGATCTGCATTCCCATCGACGGGTTGTCCGGAACCATGCCCTGCCGACAGATCTCCCATTGTCGCTGTTGCTCTTCAGGTGACCCGAAGATACCGATCGACTGCTGCATGCCCTCCTCGTTGAGGAACTCGTAAGGCGGTGCGAATTCGGGCAGCCCGTCCAGCGCGAAATGAATCTGCACGAATGAGGCGCGGTGGTCGCGGCCGGAGACACGTGAGACAAGTTCCGCGGGAACGTGTTCGGGCGCAATGAGCTCGGTGAGGGTGACGTCTGGAGACAGGTTGGACACCACGATCGGCGCCGAGATCGTCGAACCGTCCCGCAGTCGGACGCCGGTTACCTTCTGATGGTCGACGAGGATCTGCTCGGCCTTGGTGCGGAATCGGATCTCGCCGCCGTGGAAGATGAAAAGCTCACGCAGGTGTTCGGTGAGTGCGCCGATGCCGCCCTTGAGCTTGGTCATCATCGCGGTACTGTCGTCGGGCACCGCAAGCGCGAACGCCAAACACGTGGCACTGCCTGGTGTGTAGGGGCCGCGGTAGGTGGAGTTGACCGCCAAAAACGCCAGCATGCCGCGCATTACCGCGTGCTTGTCTTTGTCCGGCAGGTAGCGGTCGATCACGTCCATCGCCGACCCGAACAGCATTTCGTGAATTGCTCGGCGTTCGGCGTCGTTGGTAGCGCAGGCATACATCTCGTCGAACGTCTTGGGTGGCTGGCGCACGTCGAAGCGGCCGAGCGCCCGCGCGGGTGCCTGGCTCCAGCCGATCAACTCGGCCATGCCGGTGACGGCCTCGATGCCGTGCTTCTCGCTCAGGTGGGTCATCAGCTGCATCGGGTCGCGATAGAAGACCATCGGCTCTTCACCGTTCTCGCCGATGTTGATCGACATCACTTCGGGCTCCACCGCGGGCAGCGTGTCGAGTCCGAGGTCCTTGGTGAGTTGGCTTGCCATCGGGAATTGCACCGAACCCGCGATCTCATAACGGAACCCGTCGATCAATTCGACTGTTGCCGCCATCCCGCCTGCGTAGGTGTTGGCCTCCAGGCACACAGTCCGTAGGCCCGCGCGTTGCAGAATCGCCGCGGCGGTCAGTCCGTTATGCCCGGCGCCCACCACGATTGCGTCGTAGTCCGTCTTATTCATAGTCCTCTGTCCTCCGTCGGGTGGCATGCGCGTGACAAGAATATGTCAGTACTGACATAATGGGAAGATGTCAGTTCTGACGCGAACGGCTGAGATACGATCGGCCTGAGATGACTGTGCTAGCCAGTAAGCCGGCCAACCGCCACGAACTGCGCCGACGATCGACGCACGAGGCGCTGCGCCAAGCCGCGTTAAAGAGCTTCGCCCGCAAGGGGTTTGCGAACGTGACCGTTACGGAGCTGGCACGCGAAGCCGGTGTTACCGAACGCACCTTCTTCCGGCATTTCCCGACCAAGGAGTCGGTGCTGTTCCAGGACTACGAGACGCAGTTGGAATGGCTGGCCGAGGCCCTCGCCCAACGATCGGCCTCCGAATCGCTCTTCGATGCGGTACTGGCGAGCGTCGCAGCCTTCCCGCACGACGTCGAAGTGGTCCGCCAGGCCGCCACTGCCCGCACCGAGTTGATCAGCGCGGAACGCATCGCCGGCCATTTGCGCGTGGTGCAATCCTCGTTCGCCGCGGTGCTGACCGATTTCATCAGCAACCGGAATCCGGATGTGCCGAATCGCGATCTGAGTGCCGAGGTCGCGGGCTCCGCCCTGGCCGCTGCTCTCGTTGTGGCAGTGGAGCATTGGGGCCGCAACGGCTGTACAGGTGACCTCGGCGAGTTTGTGGTCACAAGTCTGGATTTGGTCCGCTTCGGTTTGGCGCCGCTGGCCTAATCCGCCGTGGGAGTTCGCGTCGCGAGCCGAAGCAAGCCTGCGCGCAATTCGTCATCCGCTTGCCGCGCATCGAGTTCGGTGAGGGCAATCTCGGCGACCGCCGCGATGAGCAGCGCCGCGATCGGTTCCGCCGGCGCCCATCCGAGCGCCTTTAGGTCGGGCAGTATCAAGGTGGCCGAGCCGTGATTGCGAGCGGCGACTAGATCGTTCAGCCCGGCCTCGGTGCGGGACTGGACGAGCAGTGCTTTGGTGGCGGGCTCGGCCAAGCATCCGTCGAGGTAGGCGTTCATCCCTGCCGCGATCCGGTCGCGTCCTGGGGGCAGATCGGCCATGGCGGCCTCGATTGACTCGGTCAGTTGGTCGTGGAAACGGACATGCAACGCCCGCACGTATTCGGTTCGGCTGGGCCAGTGCTGGTAAAAGCTGCCCTTCGCCATGCCGGCCTCGGCAACGATCGCGTTCACCGAGATCCTGGCCAAGTCGGCGGTTCCCAGCAGGCGTTGCCCGGCGTCCAACAGCGCATTGCGTCCGGGCTCAGGCGATCTCACCGCAATCCCGCCTTGCGCTGGCTGCGCCGCGCCAGCATTTCGCCGTACTGCTCGCAGACATCGATTACCCCGGTGAGCTGATACGTGATCCATCCCTTGTGGGTCGACGGGAGGTTCTTCTCGAACAATCGGTGACCCAGGATCTGAAGGGCCCATCCTCCGATGAACATCGGGGCACCGACCTTTGGCTTGGCGAACATCATCGGCAAGCCGGCCGCGATGATCGGCGTGCCGACGAGATGAGCGGTCTTGACTCCCCTCGACCTGTGTTGTGTGCGGTAGTAGGCCATCTTGTCCGCAAATGCGGCTTCGGGAGGCGGGGCTTGTGGCATCTCGATTCCCTCCTTGTCACGACGTTCCTATCGAGGTACCGTACGCAATGACCGACCAGTCGGTCAACACCGCGAGAGGAATACCATGCCGATTATCCAAACCAGGGCAGGCCGGGTTGCATATAGCGAAAGTGGCAGTGGACCAACGGTTTTATTGCTGCACGCAACGTTGCACGACCGCCACGACTTCGACCCGATCCTCGAGGCGCTGGGCCGCCGCTACCGCACCATCGCCGTGGACTGGCCCGGCCACGGCGACTCGGACCCCGTCAACTCCGCTCTCGAGCCCAGTGCGCCGCTCTTCGCCGACGTACTCGAGGATGTCGTCGATGGTCTGGGCGTGACGAGGGCTGTGCTGATCGGAAATTCGGTCGGCGGGTTTGCCGCCGCACGGTTGGCGATCAATCGGCCCGAATGCGTCGCGGGACTGGTCCTGGTCAACGCGGGCGGGTTCATTCCGTTGAGCCGGCTGACTCGCACCTTCTGCCGGGTTATCGGGTCGCCGGCGTTTGTCCGGCTGGGCGGTCCCCTGTTCATCCGGGGCTACATGAAGGCCAAGACAGATAGCGACCGGCGGATCGTCGCGCGTGCAGTCGCCGCGACCAGGACGCCCGAGGGCATCCGGGCCGAAACAGGGCTCTGGCGAAGTTTTGCGACACCCGAGCATGATCTACGAAGCCGTGCCGCCGAACTGACCGCGCCGACCCTCATCGTGTGGGGCAAGAAAGACATCGCGATACCGCTGCGCGCCGGGCGCGCGACCCATGACGCGATCGGAGGTTCGCGCTTCGAGATCCTGAACACCGGCCACGTGGTTTTCTCATCGGATCCGGCGGGCTTTCTGGCGATCGTCGAGCCGTTCCTCGAATCGGTCAGTGGTCGGTTGTGTACAGTCGGCGACGACACGCCGTCCGATGCCACCGTGGACACACAGCGAAAACCTTGATTGTACAAGTGATTTCAGGTGCCGGATTCTGTTGCGCTTGCCACCGCGGCCTCGACGAAGCGGCGCAGCTCGGCATTGCGAGGGCGCGGCAGAAAAGCCAGGGCGCCCGGGCTCTGGGTGCTCCACGCAGCGCGGATCCTGGGCCGGGCACCCGCGTGACGCTCAGTACAGGGGTGACCAGTCCGAAGTCCGCAGCAACCGGCTCTCCCACTGATCGCGATACTTGAGGGCCTCGGCCATGTAGCTGCCCGGCGCGCGGTGCTCGGGCGGTACTTCTTTGGTCAGCAGGTGGACGAGTGCCGCGTAGTTGTTGGAGTCGTCAATCTTCTGCCACAGCATGGCTTCTCGTCGTCGATAGCTTCCGTGCGCGACCTGGAAACAGGCCTGGATGTCGAGGATCCGCATCCGCGCCGGCGCCTGGGACAGCGGCCGGTAGTAGATCTCGTCCCACGAGCGGATGTAGTCGTCGAGTGCTGCGTAGGGCCAGCCGGTGTCTTCCATGAAGAGGCTCAGCTGGTGTGTTGCAGCGTCGGTGGGCACGGTCGCCAGGTCAACCGACTGCAGCGGGGACCAGGCCACCGGCAGCAGGAGCTTGCCGGTCACCTCGTGGCGCAGGTTGTCCAGTTCGCGCATCCACGGCCGCAGATCCCCCTGCTGGGTCCGCCGCGCCAGGCCTTCCCAGGACGCGCCGTCGGCGATGCCCGTGATCGTGACGACGGTGTAGGACCGTCCGGAGCCGTGCGCCTGGTTGGTGTACCAGAGCAGCCGAGCGTTGTCTTCGTTGGCCAGCGTGGGCATCCAGCCCTCGCGGTAGGCGGCCTCGAATTCGTCATGCCGCGCACCCACCACGTTGTGGGTCTCGTGCAGAAACAACACCTGGTCTCCTGAACTCAGCGGTCTTCGGCGATCAGCGTGGCGAGCTGCTCGCGGTTGACCTTGCCGATCGCGTTGTAGGGGATGTGATCGACGATCGCCAATCGTTCGGGCGCCTTGAAGTAGGCGATCAACTCGCGACAATGTGTCCGCAGCTCGTCGAGTGTCACTGGGGCACAAGCCACCACGGCGGCGCCGACCCGCTGTCCCAACTCGTCGTCGGCGATCCCGGCGACCGCAACGTCGCTGACTGCCGGATGTGAACGCAACGCTTCCTCGACCTCGATCGGCCCGAACTTCTCTCCCCCGCGATTGATGGTGTCTTTCAGGCGGCCGCTCGGGAAGATGTAGCCATCGGCATCTTGGCGGGCCAGGTCACCGGTACGCAGCCAGCCTTCGGTGACGTTCTGGGAGGTGTTCACCCACAACTCGCCGACCGTTCCGGCCTTGACATCGTGGCCCGTGTCGGGGTCCACGACTCGCACGTCAACTCCTGGCAGTGGCCGGCCGACGGAGCCGGCGCGCGCCGGATCGCGGTGATCGCCGGGCAGCAAAGTCGTGTAGGCGCCCAGTGTTTCGGTCTGGCCGAATACGTTGGCCAATCCCACGCGCGGCAGCGCGGCCATGGCCCTGCGCACCAGACTCGGCGGCGCGGCCGCTGCCCCGTACGCAATGGCGACCAGAGACGACAGATCGGTACTGGCGAAGTCGGGATGGTCAAGTATCCGCTGCAGCATCGTCGGGACCATGAACGTCGTGGTGACTCGGTGCTCTGATACCAGGCGCAGCCATTCGCCGGCGTCGAAGCGCTGCTGCACCACCGCGGTGTCGCCCGAGTACAAGCTGCCGAGGATGCCCAGCGCGCCGCCGACATGGAACAACGGGACGGTCAACATGGTCACCGTCGGTTTCGCCTCCGCCCGGAAACGTCGCGACATTCCCTTGATGCGCCTGGTGAGCTGCCCCCTGCTGATGCTGACGGTCTTGGGGAGTCCGGTTGTCCCGCTGGTGAAAAGGATCAACGCGTCCGGGTCGTCGGCATTGTCAGGATCCGGGTCGATGGTGTCGTCAGCGGGCGACTCCGAATGGCCTGCGAGGTCGGCGAGCGTTAATACCGTGGCGGCGCCCGCTTCCCGGACCCGATCGACGTACGACTGCCCCGCGACAGCTACGCCGGCGCAGTCGGCATTCTTGAGCAGTCCTTGCAACTCCGGCGGCGTCAGCGCGGGGTTCATCAGCGCGGGCGCGGCGCCGATACGCGCCGCCCCGAGCAATGCCGCGACCGACAGCAGGCTTCCGCCGTCGACGACGGCGATGCGCTGCCCAGGTGTGACGCCATGGGCGGCCAGGCCTGCCGCGCACTGCCGTACTACCGTCGCCAGCTCGCCGTAACTGACGGTGCGCCCGCCGACGATGAGCGCAGCCCGGCCGGGATCGGCGGCGGCGGCGGCGTGATGGATCGTCCCGGTGTTCATGCGGCTTAGTACAGGGGTGACCACTCGGAGGTACGCAGCAGCCGGCTGGTCCACTGATCGCGCAGGTCCAAGGCCTCGTACATCCAGGTGCCGGGAGCGCGGTACTCGGCGGGAATATGGCTGCGCAGCAGGTCGAGCAGTGCGTCCGGCCGGCTGATGCGCTG
>DASYJS010000098.1:0-31122 GCA_035996225.1 Mycobacterium sp.
AGTCTGCGACCTGGCCAACTCGGGCACATCACAGCTCGACATCGTCAGAGATATCCGAGACCTCAACCCCTCATTCACCATGGCCAGCGCCGCCAAGTTCGCCAACGCCGCCGCCACCGTTTACTGCCCCGAACGGCTCGCAGTCGACAGCGGCGGCACCGCCCCCGCCCCCGGGGGCGGGTGACTAACCGCGCGCCACGTCGCCGACCACCTGGACCTGCGACGACGCCGCGATAGTCGGCCCCGCCCGCCCCAAGCCCTGCCGTCACCAGCGAGGGCCATTGCGGCCCGCCGGGCAGCACCTTCCAGAAAGACGATGGCACTTACGGGCGTCCTCTCGCCTCACAGCAAACCCTCAGAAGTCAATAAGCCATGTAGCAGCTGCGCATGTTTACGTTGAGTGAAATTTAGGGGAGCCCAGTATGGCCATTGACTATCAATTCCGCGACGTCGACGCCCATGGCGCGCCGATCCGTGCGTGGGCCGCCTCGTTCGAGGTTGAGCGCCAGCCCAGCGTCGGCGATGTGCTTGCCGCAGCGGACTTCTGGGGCGGTGCCGGGTCAACGGCGTGGAAGGAGTTCATTGCCCAGCCGGGCCGGAATTTCGCGGCGACATACGAGCAACCCAATGCCCACGAGCAAATGGTTCAAACGGTCGACAGCAGCATGGCAAAGGGTGATAACGCCGTCGGTTCTCGCCAGGCCTAAAGCCAGCACACGCATCAGACCCACCGCAAATTCAATGCGCAGATGGACTATTGCGGGAATTCCGCATTCCCCGAATCACATTCTTCGGTGCGGTCGAGATAGGAGTCCGGACGGTTCGCGATCAGGGTAGTAAACAATAGCTTCTAATGGCGACGGCTAATAAGTTCGCGGATGACGTCGCTCGTCCGCTGTATTCACCCGTTTCAGCAAGCACGGGTCGTTATCTGACCCGTAGCTATGAGCTGCATATGATGGCTTTGTACTGGCAGTGTGCCGATTGCTGCGGTAGCTATAGAACGCCATACGTCCTCACACAAGCATGCAGCGTAATGACATTTCTTTTTTACGCTCCGATTACCCGGCGGGAACGCATCATTACTAACTTTCGCTCACAATGATCGCTATATTGAGGCCGGGATTTTGAATCAGGACCGAAGCAGGTCCTGAGAATCCTTGGACGGGAAGAGTGTAAGCCTGTTGTGTTCAACACATGCCGAACCTGAGGATTCAATGGATTTCATTAGAGGTGCGGCGCGTTTGCGGCGAGGGGTGCGAAACCGCGCCTACCATGGCGGCCAAATGAGGGACCGGAGGTAAGAAATGCTGGACTTCGGGGCGTTACCACCGGAGATCAACTCCGGCCGAATGTACGTCGGTGCGGGAGCGGGGCCGATGCTGGCCGCCGCGGCCGCCTGGGACGAGTTGGCCGCCGAGCTGCACTCCACGGCGGCGTCGTATGGCTCGACGATAGAAAGCCTGGCCGTTGGGCCGTGGACCGGTCCGTCCTCGATCGCGATGGCCGCCGCGGCCGCGCCTTACGTGCAATGGATGAGTGCAACGGGCGTTCAAGCCGAGCTGGCGGCCACCCAGGCCAAGGTCGCCGCCGGCGCCTATGAGGCGGCCTTTGCGGCCACGGTGCCACCGCCGATCATTGCGGCCAATCGCTCCCAGCTCGCGACATTGGTCGCCACTAACCTCTTGGGCCAAAACACCCCGGCAATCGCAGCCACCGAAGCCCACTACATGGAGATGTGGGCGCAAGACGCCGCCGCAATGTACGCGTATGCCGGCTCGTCGGCGACCGCGTCGCAGCTGCCGCCGTTCACTGAGCCGCCGCAGACCACGAACGACTCAAACTCGCAGATGCAACCGGCCGCGGTGGCTCAGTCGAGCACCACGTCGGGCACCAACGCCGCCACACAGCTGTCGCCCGCTGCGGCGCCAGCGTCAGCGTCACCAATCACCTTGCCGCCAGTGCCACCGGCCCTGACCGAATGGAACAACATCTTCTCGACCATCGCCTCCGGGCCGTTCTCCCTGCAGGGCTTGACTTCCATACCCGGTGGCCCGTTCCTGTCGTTCGGTCAGGCGTACGCCTGGGGCCAGAACGGGCAAAGCGCCCAGGCTTATTTGGCCGGGCCGAAATTCATCAAGGGGGCGTTGGAGCCGCTGACCCGGGTCCCCAGCGCGGTCCATCCCATGCTGAGCTCCGCGGTCGGTGGCGGGCCGGCCACGGGCTCCATGGGTAGGGCGGCCCTGGTCGGAAGCATGTCGGTGCCACAGGGCTGGACCGACGCCGCACCGGGGATCAGAACGGTCGCCCAGGTGCTACCGGCCAACTTCGCGGCCGCCCCGGCCGCCTCCCTGATCGGCGAGGAAGGTGTTTTCAGCCAGATGGGCCTGTCCAGCCTGGCCGGCCGTGCCGTCGCCGCTACCAGCACCCACACGGTGAGTAGCAGTGCCGCGACGGCAGCCACATTGGGCGGCATCGTCGCGGAGGCCGACCCCGCCGCCGCCACCATCATCGTGATCCCGGCTCTGGAGGACTGACCGCAATGAACACGACGCACGGCAACCCGGCACCGTCCACCCAAGCGCGCGCCACCAGGTAAGGGGCAAAGACATGTTTTACGGAGCCTTTCCGCCAGAGTTCAACTCGGGCCGGATGTACGCCGGCCCGGGAGCACAGTCGCTGGTGACGGCGGCCACAGCCTGGGAGAACCTGGCCGCCGAATTGCAGTCCACCGCGACCTCCTACTCGTCGGTGCTCTCGAATCTGACCACCGGCCCCTGGATGGGCCCGTCATCGCTGGCCATGGCGGCCGCGGCCGCCCCGTATGTGGCCTGGATGCAACAAACCGCCGCCCAGGCCGCGCAAACCGCGGCCCAGGCCACCGAGGCGGCCGGCGCCTACGAGACGGCTTTCGCCGCGCATGTGCCGCCGCCGCTGATCACCGCCAACCGCGCTCTGCTGGCCCAGCTGATGGCGACCAACATGTTCGGGCAGAACACGGCTGCCATCGCGACGACCGAGGCGCAATACGGCGACATGTGGGCCCAGGACGCCGTGGCGATGGACACCTACTTCGTCTCCTCGGCGACCGCCTCCAAGTTGACGCAGTTCACCGCGGCGCCACAGACCACCAACACCGCGGCGCCAGCCGCAGCAGCCGTGGCGCCAGCCGCAGCAGCCGCCAGCACGACCACGGGCGGCCCGCTGGCATTTCTCTCACAGCTCGCCACCGAGTACACAGACTTCATCAACGGCCTCTTCAACTCAGCCCTTGGGCCAAACGGGTCGGCGTGGGTTACGGCTCTGTACAACGCCGTCAAGGGTCCACTTAGCTTTACCACGGGGTTCAACGACATCGGGTTGCTGATCAACTTTCCCGTGTCGCAGTGGCTCAAGTTCGCCCCGGCGGCGGCATACGGCGCGCTGCCGAAAGACGCGCTGGGAGCCGGTCTTGGGGCGCTGGGTTTCAGCCGGGGCACGCTGTTCAGCGCGATCAGCCCGGCGGCGGGAATGGCACGTGGCACCTTGGTCGGAGCGTTGACGGTCCCGCCCAGCTGGGCCTCGGCCACGCCGGCGATCCGGACCGCCGCCGCCGCCCTGACGGCTGCCGGTCCGGAAGCCGTCCCGGCAGCCGCGCTCGGCGAGGGAAGTCTGTTCAGCTCGCTGGGGATGGCGGGAATGCTGGGAAGCGCGCTGGGCGCCGGAGGCCCCACCGTGGTGGGGGCCGGCATCCGCAACCGCATGACCCCGATCAAAGACCTCAAAGACAAAAACTCGCCGGAACACCTCAAACGTCTGGTCGCGCAAATATCGGAGAAGCCCGAAACCGTGCAGCACCACAACGTCGATCAAGAAGGTCTCGACACGCTGCTCGAGCAGCTGGCGAAGAAACCCGGAATTCACGCGGTGCATCTGAAAAAGGCCAAGTCCAAGGTCATCCCGTCCGAGGAAGCGCAATTGGGATTGTGATGACTCTAAAGACGTTGGTGCCCAACATATTTGGCTATCAGGAGAACTGAAAATGGCCTCGCGATGGGAGCGTGATGGGTTATGAAACGGTTACTGGCGTTGCTCGGCGTCGCCGCCATGATCGGCCTCGCGGCGCCGGCGTATGCCGAGCCGGTCCCGGAGCCCGACGGTGACGATGCCGGCTTCGTCGCCGCCCTGCATCAAGCCGGCTTCAGCTTTGCCAGCGAAGGATCGGCGGTTGCGGCCGGCAGAGCGGTGTGCTCGTTGTTGAACAACGGCGAGTCCGGCCTAGAGCTAATCCACGACGTGAAAAACCACAATCCCGGCATGGATTTGGAGATGGCCTCGAATTTCGCCTCGCTTTCAGCGAAGTTCTACTGCCCGCATCAACTCTCCAAGGCCTGATCGAGAGTCAGCTGCTCCAATGCGACCGCTCCTGGCGCTGCTCGGCGCTTCCGCGATGATCGGCCTGGCCGCGCCCGCATACGGCGACCCCGATGGGGGGTCCGACGATGTGGGCTTCCTTGCGACCGTGCGCGGCGCGGGCATCGCATACACCGACTCGGGCCAGGCCATCGCATTCGGCAAAGCGGTGTGCGGGTTGATCGGGGCAGGCAAATCCGGCCCGGAACTCATTCACGACCTGCAACGGAACAACCCCGGATTGACCACGGATCACGCAACCCTGTTCGTCGGGATCTCGGCGAAGTACTACTGCCCACAACAACTTTCCGGCGGTCAACGGGCCTCAGCGCAGTAGCAACGGTCAACCATCTGGCTACGCAGAGGTTTCGCGGGAGTGGCTACCCTGCAACCGGTTTGGCTGGCATCCATCTGCCGTTCATTTGGACGTGGTTGGCTGCCAGGGCTGTCGGGGGAAGGAGCGGGTTGTGACGCAGACGCTCAGCGTCGCCGATTTCGCGCTCCGGCTGGCCGTAGGGGTGGGCTGCGGCGCCCTGGTCGGCATCGAGCGGCAATGGCGAGCGCGCCGGGCCGGTCTGCGCACGAACGCACTGGTCGCCGCCGGTGCGACCTTGTTCGTGCTGTACGCGGTTGCCACCGAGGACAGCAGCCCCACCAGAGTCGCGTCCTACGTGGTGTCCGGCATCGGGTTCCTCGGCGGTGGGGTGATCCTGCGCGAGGGCGTCAACGTCCGGGGCCTCAACACCGCGGCCACGCTATGGTGCTCCGCGGCGATCGGCGTTCTGGCCGCCTCCGGGCACCTCGTGTTCACCTTGATCGCCACCCTCACCGTCATCGCCATCCATCTGGTGGGGCGCCCGCTGGGGCGGGTGATCGACCACGACAACGACTCCGAGGAAGACGAAGGCAGACAACCGTTCCTGGTGCAGGCGATCTGTCGCCCGAAATCGGAAAAGTACGCCCGCGCCCAACTGATCCAGCACGCCAGCAGCAACGACATGACGTTGCGCGGCATCCACACCGGGCAGCAGTCCGGCGACGACGAGATCACCTTGACCGCACATGTGCTCGTGGACGGCCACACACCGGCCAAGCTGGAGCGCTTGGTTGCCGAGCTGTCCCTGCAACCCGGGGTTCGCGCGGTGCAGTGGTACGCCGCTGACGAAGCGCCGTCAGACTGACCGTGGCCCGGCTACGGGCGGGCCTGTAGCTCAGGCGCGGCCGCGGCCAGCAGATCGGTGCGAACGCGCGTGAGCGGGGGATAGATCCGCCGGGAGTTGATGGCCTGCTTGGTGATCTTGGCTTGCTCACCCGTCGAGACCACCACGCGATCCCACCCTTCGGTATAGACGGCGCCGGTCGCCCCGAGATCGAGAACCGTTACATACCAAGGGATTCGAAGGCCCAGCATCGGCTCGTTGAGCAGGTCACTAATGACGTTGTAGCCGGCATAACGGCCCATCGGCCGCCCATGCTGGCACGACATCACCGACAGATGCACGTCATCCATGCGGGCAGCCGCCACGTCACCGGCAGCGAATATCGACTCGACTCCGGTCACCCGTAGGTAATCATCGACGGATACCCGACCCAACCGGTCGCGGACCACCGGCAGCTGCTCGGTGAGCGGGCTCGCCCGCATCCCGGCACACCACACCACCGTGGCCGCCTCCAGCTCCTCGCCCGAGGACAGCAACACTGCGCTCTGGCTGACTGCGTCGACACTTACCCCCGTCCTGGTCTGAATCCCGTTGTCCGACAACGCCTGTTCGATCACCGGTCGCGCCGAGGGGCCCATATCGGAGCCAACCACCGGATTGTGGTCGACCAAGACCACCCGGGGAGTCAAGCTGCTTCGAGAGAACAACGCGCGCAACCGGTTCGGCAGCTCGCAGGCCGTCTCGATGCCGGTCAGCCCGGCACCGACCACGACGACCGTCGCCGCCGCAGCTGTCGGGGAATCGTCGGCGAGCCCTTGCAGATGCCGCTGGAGCGCGACGGCACCGTCATAGGTGTCGACGTCGTAACCGAACTCGCGCAGCCCCGGGAGGGCGGGTCTGAGCACCCGGCTGCCGGACGCCAGCACCAGTCGGTCGTAGCCATAGGTCATACCGTCCGCGGTGGCGACGGTGCCGGCATCGGCGTCGATGGCGGTCACCTCGGCGGCGATATGCACCACGCCGGCGGGGTCGAGCAGGTCGGCCAACGGGATACGGCAGGCGCTCAAATCGGCTTCGTAGTTGCGGACCCGGATGTCGTGGAATGGTGTGGCGCTCAGCACGGTGATGTCGACCGTTCCCGCCGGCACAGCGAGCTCGTCGAGTCGGCGGGCCGCGCCCAGCGCTGCCCATAACCCCGCGAAGCCGGAGCCGACCACCAGCAAAGCCGATCGACCGCTGTCGCCCGTCGTGCGATTCATCGCTGTCATCAGCCAACAGTCTGGACCGTCCAGCGGCCCGAGCAACAGATCGGCCTAACGAACATCGTGCCGCAGGCTTTAACCTGTCTGTGTGGGTGCCGTCACAGGGTTCTTAGCCGTACTACCTCCGCCAATGCGGGATCCGGTGCTGTTGGCCATTCCGTTTTTCGTGCTGCTGCTGATCCTCGAGTGGACCGCGGCGCGCAAACTGGAACGCCTCGAGGGGGCCGCTGCCGAGAATCCCCGACCCGCGTCGGGCGCCTATCTGACCCGCGATTCCGTGGCAAGCATCTCGATGGGGCTGGTTTCGGTGGCCACCACCGCCGGCTGGAAGACCCTGGCGCTGCTGGGGTATGCCGCGATTTACGCCTACCTGGCACCGTGGCACCTGCGGGTGGACCAGTGGTACACATGGATCATCGCGATCGTGGGTGTCGATCTGCTGTATTACACCTACCACCGCATCGCGCACCGGGTGCGGCTGATCTGGGCCACGCACCAGGCACACCACTCCAGCCAATACTTCAACTTCGCGACCGCGCTGCGCCAGAAGTGGAACAACAGCGGCGAGGTCTTGATGTGGATTCCATTGCCGCTGTTGGGGATTCCGCCCTGGATGGTGTTCTTCGCCTTTTCGGTGAACTTGATCTACCAGTTCTGGGTGCACACCGAGCGGATCGACAAGCTCCCGCGACCGATCGAATTCGTCTTCAACACCCCGTCGCACCACCGAGTGCATCACGGCATGGACAAGGTGTACCTCGACAAGAACTACGGCGGCATCTTCATCATCTGGGACCGCCTGTTCGGCAGCTTCCAGGCCGAGCTGTTCCGTCCGAATTACGGCCTCACCAAGCAAGTGGACACCTTCAACATCTGGAACCTGCAGACCCGCGAATACGTCGCGATCGCCCGAGACTGGCGGTCGGCGAGCCGGCTTCGTGACCGGTTGCGCTACGTATTCGGACCCCCGGGCTGGTCTCCGCGCCCGGCCGGCCAAACCGACGACTCCGTCCGGATGGCCACGTCGATGTAACGCTGGCCCCGGCTAGCGCGAATAGGTCGATGTCGAATCAGTAACGACGTAATCTCAACTTGTGGTCGGTGCACGCGCCGGCCTTGACGGAACGGAGTCCGTCCATGGTGTATCGCATGGCACTTCGCCTGGCGGCTGCGGCGATTGCTGCCCTGGCATTCATCCCCGGCTTGCCGGCTGCCACGGCCCATGCAGACCCGGCAGTGGTGTTCCCCGGCATGGAAATCCTGCAGGACAACCGGCTGTGCACGCTGGGCTACGTCGATGCGGCCCAGCGAGTCGCCTACACCGCGGGGCACTGCCGCAGTACCGGGAATATCGTCACCGACCAGAACCGCAGCGTCATCGGCCATCTCGCGACCTTCCGGGACAACACGCCCAGCGGCTCGACGGTGGCCGTTGACCAGGCGATCAGCGACTACGAGGTAATCGCGCTCGACGGCGATATTTCGGTGAACAACATTCTGCCGGGGGGACGTCAGCTGGTATCGAGCCCGAACGTAGCCCTTACGCCCGGGCAGGCGGTGTGTCACTTCGGCGTGTCCACCGGTGAGACCTGCGGGACCGTCGAAAGCGTGAACAATGGCTGGTTCACCATGTCCCACGGCATCCAGAGCCATCCGGGTGACTCGGGCGGACCGGTGTACTTGGTGCCCCCCGGAGGTCCCGGACAGCTCGTCGGGATCTTCAACAGCATGTGGGGCGACTTTCCCGCAGCGGTGTCGTGGCGGTCCACCTCCGAGCAGGTCCACCAGGACATGGCAGGGCAAGTTAACGCCGGCTAGCGCGCCTCAGCCCGAACCGCCCGTCGCGCCGAGCACGAACACCGGTATCGACGAGGCGGCAGCACGGAACTGTTCATCGCTGGATTCCGGCGTCAGCCCGGCGACGTAGCCCTTGACCTGCCAGTACCACCTATCCAGGTAGCGCTTCAGCAATTCGGGTTTGGCCGCATCCTCGACTTCGGTGGCCTCGACGCTTCGCCGGCGCCAGCGCGGCCCTACTTCGACGACGCCGGCGGCCCTGACGTTGCGCGCCCACTGGGTGTTACCGCGCGGCGAGACCAGGTAGTCGACGCCGTCAATGGTCAGCAGGTTGATCACCACCGCGCGCAGTTTGCCCGTCTTACGCCCGCGGACGCGCAGCGCCCGGGTCCCGGCGATGCTGACCCCCAGCTCGGCGAGCCAGCGGATCACGGCGTTGCCGGCTCGAGCGGCCCGATTGGGTTCTTCGTAGCGCGTGGACATCGTGGATCCTCTCGGCCGGCGTCTAGATCTACTGAGAGCGGTGCTCTCTGTGCGAGTCACGCTGCCACAACTCTCACCGAAAAGCAAGAGCGGTGATCTCGGTTGTGTCAGACTGACGACGTGGGCAAACGGCAGGAGTCGCGGGAACAGATCGAGACACGCATCGTCGAGCTGGGTCGCCGCCAGCTGGCCGACCGTGGCGCGGCCGGGCTGTCGCTACGCGCGATAGCGCGCGACCTGGGGATGGTCTCCTCGGCGGTGTACCGGTACGTGTCCAGCCGCGACGAATTGCTGACCTTACTGCTTATCGACGCCTACTCCGACCTGGCCGAGACGGTCGACCGGGCCCGCGACACCGTCGGGGAGTTGTGGAGTGACGACGTCGTCGCCATCGCGCGGGCAGTGCGGCGGTGGGCCGTGGAACGTCCCGCGCAGTGGGCAGTGCTGTACGGCAGCCCCGTCCCCGGATATCACGCACCTCCGGAGCGCACCGTCGGAGTCGGCACCCGCGTGGTGGGAGCCATTTTCGACGCCATCGCGGCGGGGATTACCACTGGCGACATCAGGCTGACCAATACTGTTGTCCCGCAACCGATGTCGTCAGACTTTGACCGGATCCGGCAAGAATTCGGCTTTCCTGGCGACGATGCCGTCATTGCGAAGTGCTTTTTGTTCTGGGCCGGGGTGCTGGGCGCCATCAGCCTCGAGGTGTTCGGACAGTACGGTGCCGACACGCTGACCGATCCCGAGGCGGTCTTCGACACCCAGCTTCTCCTGCTGGTGGATATGCTGACCCAACATTGAGCCACGCGTCCGTCGGCGGGAAGGCGAATTAGAACGTGTTCACCCGATGATTCCAGGCACCAAGCACCGGATCATGGCAAAGACTTTTTGGGCCTTTCTGGGGGCCGACAGACTGGGCTATCCTGCCAGACGATGACGCTTACCGTTCAATCACCGATACAGATCGCATGGGTTACCCGGGATCTGGATGCCACTGAAACGGCTCTCACCGGCTTGTTAGGCGTCCGGAAGTGGGTGCGGATACCCGAGGTGCACTTTGCTCCCGATAGCTGCAGCTACCGCGGCAAGCCCGCCGATTTCGTCGCCAGCATCTCACTGAGCTATCTCGGCGACATGCAACTGGAGCTCATCGAGCCGGTCAGCGGGGAGAACGTCTATAGTGAATTTTTGCGTGACTCCGGGCCGGGTTTGCACCACATCTGCATGGAGGCCGACAGCCCCGAGCAATTCGATGCGGCGCTGGCCGACGCCGCTAATCACGGCGCCCCCGTGGTGCAGCAGGGTGTGATGCCCGGCGGAATCCAATTCGCTTACGTGTCAGCACCGCAGGCGGGCGTGCCGTTTGTGGAGATCGCCTACATCTCGCCGGAGATGAAGGCGTTTTACGACTACATCAAACAGGAGCAGCGGTGAGCACCGAGATACCAGCAACGGTCAACGCGGACACGGTGACGTCCTGGTCGGACGACGTCGACGTGCTCGTGATCGGTTTCGGCATCGGCGGTGGATGCGCGGCGGTGAGCGCGGCGGCCGCCGGCGCGCGGGTGCTTGTCCTGGAACGTGCCGCCGTGGCGGGCGGAACAACCTCGCTTGCCGGCGGCCACTTCTACCTGGGTGGTGGGACCGCGGTCCAGCAGGCCACCGGTCATGACGACTCGCCCGAGGAGATGTACAAGTACCTGGTCGCGGTATCTCGCGAGCCCGACCCCACCAAGATTCGCGCGTACTGCGAGGGCAGCGTCGAGCATTTCAATTGGCTCGAAGATCTGGGTTTCCAGTTCGAGCGCAGCTACTTCCCGGGCAAAGCGGTGATTCAGCCCAACACCGAGGGATTGATGTTCACCGGCAACGAGAAGGTGTGGCCGTTCCTGGAGAAGGCGGCGCCGGCTCCGCGCGGTCACAAGGTGCCGGTGCCCGGCGACACCGGCGGTGCCAGCATGGTGATCGACCTGCTGCTCAAGCGGGCCGCAAGCCTGGGCGTGCAAATCCGTTACGAGACGGGCGCCACCGAGCTGATTGTGGATAATTCGGGCCCAGAAACTCAAGTGACCGGTGTGACGTGGAAGCGGTTTTCCGAAACCGGTGCGATTAAAGCAAAGTCGGTCATCGTTGCCGCCGGGGGATTCGTGATGAACCCGGAGATGGTAGCTAAGTACACCCCGAAACTGGCCGAGAAGCCGTTCGTGCTCGGCAATACTTACGACGACGGCCTCGGCATCCGGATGGGCGTATCGGCCGGCGGCGCCACCCAGCACATGGACCAGATCTTCATCACCGCTCCGCCGTACCCGCCGTCGATCCTGCTGACCGGGATCATCGTGAACAAGCTGGGGCAGCGGTTCGTCACCGAGGACTGCTACCACTCCCGGACGTCCGGGTTCATCATGGATCAGCCGGACAGCGCGGCGTTCTTGATCGTCGACGAGGCACATTTGGAGCACCCGACGATGCCGTTGGTGCCGCTCATCGACGGCTGGGAAACCGTCGCTGAAATGGAAGCCGCACTTGGCATCCCGCAGGGCAACCTGGTCGCGACGCTGGACCGCTACAACACCTACGCCGCCCGCGGTGAGGACCCCGACTTCCACAAGCAGCCGGAATTCCTTGCGGCGCAAGACAAAGGCCCGTGGGGCGCGTTCGACATGTCACTGGGCAAGGCGATGTATGCCGGATTCACCGTCGGCGGGCTGGCCACCTCCCTCGACGGTCGAGTGCTGCGCGAAGACGGCACCGTCATAACCGGCCTCTACGCGGTCGGAGCGTGTGCGTCCAACATCGCCCAGGACGGCAAGGGCTATGCCAGCGGCACTCAACTGGGTGAGGGCTCGTTCTTCGGCCGCCGCGCCGGAACGCACGCGGCCCAAGGGGCCGGGGGCGCGTAGGCGCGTTAAGACACCGCGCCGGAACGCACGCGGTCGAGCAGGGCTAAACCTTCGCGGGTTCCGGGCCGACGGGCCCGAGCTGCCATTGACCGCCGCCGAGCAATTGCAACTGTTGTTCGTGGTGCTGCTCGACGGTGTGGCGGTGGCTGACGCTCACCACGACGCACTCCGGCAGTTCGGAGCGCAGCAACTGGTAGAGCGCGAATTCCAGGCCCTCGTCGAGTGCGGAGGTGGACTCGTCGAGGAAGACGGCCCGCGGCTTGGTCAGCAGAATGCGGGCGAAGGCGACGCGCTGCTGCTCACCCGGCGAGAGCACCTTGGCCCAATCCTGTTCTTCGTCGAGTCGTTCGATCAGCGGGGCCAGTGCGACCTTGTTCAGCACGTCATGCAGCTCCCCGTCGGCGACGCCGTCCGGCGAATTCGGGTAGCACACCACGCCACGCAGGTTGCCCAGCGGCACATACGGCAACTGCGACAAGAACATCGTGGCGTTGTCACCCTCCGGACGACACAGCGTCCCTGACGCGTACGGCCACAATTCGGCCAGACTGCGCAGCAGCGTCGTCTTGCCGACGCCCGAACGCCCGGTGATCACCAGCGAGTCGCCGCTGTCGAGCTCTACGTCGAGCGAGTCAATCAGCGGATCTCCGGCCGGCGTGCGGACCTCGATACCGGCCAGCTCGACCACCGACTCTTGGCTCGGTTTGACCAGCACTGCCGGCAGCGCGCGGCCCTGGGCGTTGGCGTCCACCAGCCCGTGCAACCGGATGATCGCCGCCCGAAACGAGGCGAATGCGTCGTAGTTGTTCCGGAAGAACGACAGCGAGTCGCTGATATTGCCGAATGCCGTTGCGGTCTGGCCCACGTCACCGAAGTCGATCTTGCCGGCGAATAGCCGCGGGGCCTGGATGACCCACGGCAAGGGGACAATCGCCTGCGACACCGACCAGTTCCAGCCGTTGAAGATGATGCTCCGGCGGACGAACTTGCGGTAGTTGTCGATGATCGGGGTGAAACGACGCCAGAGCTGTGCCCGTTCCACCCGCTCGCCGCGATAGAAACCCACCGCTTCCGCGGCGTCACGCAGCCGGACCAGGCCATAACGAAACGCGGCGTTGAGCTTCTCGTTGTTGAAGCTGAGCCAGATCAGCGGACGTCCCAGCCATATCGCGACCACCGTCGCGATAACCACATAGACCAGAACGGTCCAGAACATGGCCCGCGGCAACGTAAGGCCGAAGAGGGTCAGGTCCCCGGACAGGTTCCACAGGATCGCCGCGAAGGAGATCACCGAGGCGACCGCGTTGACGGCCCCGAACAGCAAAGTGCTTCCCGTGCCGTTAGACGGGTTGTTCGGGGTCCCGCCGGCATTGGCGGTGAAGATGTCGACGTCCTGCTGAATACGCTGGTCGGGGTTGTCAATGGTGTTGTCGATGAACAGATCCCGGTAATAGGCCTTGCCGTCCAGCCAGTCATCGGTGAGGTGGGCGGTCAGCCAGATGCGCCAGGCGATGATGAACCGCTGGGTCAGATAAATGTCGAGCATGAATCGGATGACATAGAGGGTGGCCAGCACGCTGAAAATCGCGAGGGACATCCAAAAGCCATGAATACCAGACTGTCTGACGGCCTCGTCGCCCGCGGCCATGCCCTGGACTGCCTTCTGCACCGCCGTGTACAAGTCGTTGCCCTGGTAGCTGAGCAGCACGGTGAGCCGCACCGCAAGGAGCACCGACAGCAACAGCACAGCAAGCATCAGCCACACCTTGACGCTGGCCGGGCCGACAAAGTAGCCGCGGGTGATCCGCCAGAACTGCCGGCCCCAGGGCGTGAAATATCTAAATGCGGCCAGCACGACGATGAGACACACCGCGCCGACCGCCCAGGCAATGGCGACCCACTGCAAGGAGTCCACAAGTGCCGACGACCAGTTGATGGATGGCTTGAATAGCGTGGGACCCAACGTCGACGTCTCCTTGCTATCGAGGCATCCTGAGGAGCCTCATGGCGAATGCTTCCCCGCGAAGGTACCCGAGACCGGCGGATAGGCTGCCACGATGAGCAGCGACGCTCCGTCCAGCCAAATCGTCCATGCCGGCCGCCTGATCGCCCGGCGCCTGCGGGCCAGCGGTGTCGACACCCTGTTTACGTTGTCGGGCGGCCATCTGTTTTCCATCTACGACGGCTGCCGCGACGAGGGCATTCGACTCATCGACACCCGCCACGAGCAGACGGCGGCGTTCGCCGCCGAGGGCTGGTCGAAGGTGACCAGGGTGCCGGGCGTGGCCGCCCTCACCGCGGGCCCGGGCGTCACCAACGGCATGAGCGCGATGGCCGCCGCGCAGCAAAACCAGTCACCACTGGTGGTGCTCGCTGGACGGGCGCCCGCGCAGCGCTGGGGCATGGGATCGCTGCAGGAGATCGACCACGTGCCATTCGTGGCGCCGCTGGCTCGCTTCGCGGCCACCGCGCAGTCCGCTGACGACGCGGGCCGGCTGGTCGACGAGGCATTGCGGGCCTCGGTCGGCGCCCCGTCGGGTGTCGGATTCGTCGACTTTCCGATGGATCACGTGTTCGCCGTATCCGAGGACCCCGACGGCGGAAGCCGTCCCGGCGCGCTCAGCGCACCGCCATCGGCCCCCACGCCCGACGGCAACGCTTTGGACCGTGCCGCCGACCTGCTGGCCGCCGCGCAGCGGCCGGTGATCATGGCCGGCACCAACGTCTGGTGGGGACACGCTGAGGTGGCGCTCCTGCGGCTTGCCGAGGAGCGAGGGATTCCGGTGCTGATGAACGGGATGGCCCGCGGCGTCGTGCCCGCCGATCACCCGTTGGCGTTCTCGCGGGCACGGGCAAAAGCGTTGGGCGAGGCGGATGTGGCCCTCGTCGTCGGGGTGCCGATGGATTTTCGGCTCGGCTTCGGCAAGGTGTTCGGGCCGCAGACGCAGCTCGTCGTGGCGGATCGGGCCGAACCCGAGCGGAAGCATCCCCGGCCGGTCGCCGCCAGCCTCTACGGCGACCTCACGGCCATTCTCTCGGCGCTGTCCGGCCCGCGCGGAGCCGACCATCGGGACTGGATCGATGCGCTGCGAACGGCCGAGACAGCCGCGCGCGATCACGAAACAGCCGATCTCGGTGACAACCGGATCCCGTTGCACCCGATGCGGGTGTACGCCGAACTCGCGCCCATGCTGGACCGCGACGCCATCGTGGTGATCGACGCCGGCGACTTCGGTTCCTACGCGGGCCGGGTGATCGATAGCTATCAGCCGGGCTGCTGGCTGGACAGTGGGCCCTTCGGCTGTCTTGGCTCGGGCCCCGGCTACGCCCTGGCGGCCAAGCTGGCCCAACCGGACCGTCAAGTCGTCCTGCTGCAAGGCGACGGTGCATTCGGCTTCAGCGGCATGGAATGGGACACCCTGGTGCGGCACCAAGTGCCGGTCGTGTCGGTGATCGGCAACAACGGAATCTGGGCCCTCGAAAAGCATCCGATGGAGGCGATCTACGGCTATTCGGTGGTCGCGGAGCTGCGACCGGGGACCCGCTACGACGAGGTGGTACGCGCCCTGGGCGGCCACGGCGAGCTCGTGTCAGCGCCGGTCGAGCTGCGGCCCGCGCTGGAGCGTGCCTTCGCCAGCGGCCTGCCCGCCGTCGTCAACGTGCTCACCGACCCGAGCGTCGCCTATCCGCGGCGGTCGAACCTCGGCTAATGGGTCGCCTCGCCCCCTCGCCGCTGCGCGGCCGGGAGGTGCCCCCTCCTCCCGTCGCTTTGCGGCCTGCATCGTCACCGACCGGCCTGACCGGAGCAGCGCTACTCACCGCGTACCGTTGACCTGTGCCAAATACCACCCGCACTCAACCGGGCCGCCTGAGCAGCAGATTTTGGCGACTGCTCGGCGCCAGTACGGAAAAGGACCGCACCCGCTCCCTCACGCAGGTCAGCGACGCGTCCGAATACGACGAGAAAGCCTCTGGTCTCAAAGACGAGCAGCTGCGCAAGGCAGCCGGGCTGCTCAACCTCGATGATCTCGCTGACTCCGAGGACATCTCGCAGTTCCTGGCGATCGCCCGGGAAGCGGGCGAGCGGTCAACGGACTTGCGGCCGTTCGACGTTCAGTTGTTGGGCGCGCTACGCATGCTCGACGGCGATGTGATCGAAATGGCGACGGGTGAGGGCAAAACACTGGCCGGCGCGATCGCGGCCGCCGGGTACGCGATCGCCGGCCGCCACGTGCACGTGGTCACCATCAACGATTATCTGGCCCGCCGCGACGCGGAATGGATGGGCCCGCTGCTGGAGGCGATGGGACTGACGGTCGGCTGGATCACCGGGGAATCGACGAGCAAGGAGCGCCGCGCGGCTTACGACTGCGACGTCACCTACGCGTCGGTGAACGAGATCGGCTTCGACGTGTTGCGCGATCAGCTGGTAACCGACGTCGACGACCTGGTATCGCCCAATCCCGATGTGGCCCTTATCGATGAGGCCGACTCCGTACTCGTCGACGAGGCGCTGGTGCCACTGGTGCTGGCCGGCACCACGCACCGGGAGACGCCGCGGCTGGAGATCATCGAACTGGTTGGCGAGCTCACCGCCGAAAGCGATTACGACACCGACTCCGACAGCCGCAACGTGCACCTCACCGAGGCCGGTGCACGCAAAGTCGAGAAGGCGCTCGGCGGCATCGACCTGTACTCCGAGGAACACGTCGTCACCACGCTCACCGAGGTCAACGTCGCACTGCACGCCCACGTGCTGTTGCACCGCGACGTGCATTACATCGTCCGCGACGATGCCGTGCACCTGATCAACTCCTCCCGTGGCCGCATCGCGCAGCTGCAGCGCTGGCCGGACGGCCTGCAGGCCGCTGTCGAGGCGAAGGAAGGCATCGAGACCACCGAGACGGGAGAGGTGCTCGACACCATCACGGTGCAGGCGCTGATCAACCGCTACACGACGGTGTGCGGAATGACGGGCACCGCGCTGGCCGCCGGTGAGCAACTGCGCCAGTTCTACAAGCTGGGCGTGTCACCAATTCCGCCGAACACTCCCAACATTCGTGAAGACGAATCCGACCGGGTCTACATCACCGCCGCGGCCAAGAACGATGCGATCGTCGAGCACATCGCCGACGTGCACGAGACGGGACAGCCGGTGCTGGTCGGCACCCGCGATGTGGCCGAATCCGAGGACCTGCACGAGCAACTGATGCGCCGTGGCGTGCCGGCGGTCCTGCTGAATGCCAAGAACGACGCCGAGGAAGCCCAGGTGATCGCCGAGGCCGGCAAGTACGGCGTCGTCACCGTGTCCACCCAAATGGCCGGACGGGGCACCGACATCCGCCTCGGCGGATCCGACGAAGCCGACCACGACAGGGTCGCCGAGCTGGGCGGGCTGCACGTGGTCGGCACCGGCCGCCATCACACCGAGCGGCTGGACAACCAGCTGCGTGGGAGGGCCGGACGCCAGGGCGACCCGGGCTCGTCGGTGTTCTTCTCGAGTTGGGAGGACGACGTCGTCGCGGCCAACCTCGATCGCAACAAGCTGCCAGAGCAGACCGACGAGGATGGCAAGATCGTCAGCCCCAAGACCACCGGGTTGCTCGATCACGCGCAGCGCGTCGCCGAGGGCCGGCTGCTGGACGTGCACGCAAACACCTGGCGCTACAACCAGCTGATCGCCCAGCAGCGCGCCATCATCGTGGATCGTCGAAACACATTGCTGCGCACCGTAACTGCGCGTGAGGAGCTCGCCGAGCTGGCACCGAAGCGCTACGAGGAGCTGGCCGAGACCGAGGGAATCTCCGAAGAACGCCTCGAGACGATCTGCCGGCAGATCATGCTGTATCACCTCGACCGCGGCTGGGCCGATCATCTGGCCTACCTGGCCGACATCCGGGAAAGCATCCATCTGCGCGCGCTGGGCCGGCAGAACCCGCTGGACGAATTCCACCGGATGGCGGTCGATGCTTTCGCGTCGCTGGCCGCGGACGCGATCGAGGCCGCTCAGCAGACGTTCGAAACGGCGAACGTGCTCGAAGAGGAGCCGGGCCTCGATCTGTCCAAGCTGGCACGACCGACGTCGACGTGGACATACATGGTCAACGACAACCCGCTGTCCGATGACACGTTGTCCACCCTGAGCCTGCCCGGAGTATTCCGCTAGACCGACTGGGCGTTACTCGCTCGCAAGCCGAACGGTCCGCGGTGCGGACTGCATTCTTGCCGAGCTAAGGTCACGGCTCATGGAGCCGGATCCGCCAGACCGGGTGCTGACAGTGCCCAACTTGCTGAGCGCCATCCGCCTGCTGCTCATTCCGGTATTCATCTACGCCCTGATGTTCGCGCACGCCAACGGGTGGGCGGTGGCGATCCTGATGTTCAGCGGCGCCTCCGACTGGGCCGACGGCAAGATCGCCCGCACGCTGAACCAGTCGTCGCGCTTGGGCGTCCTGCTGGACCCCGCGGTCGATCGCCTCTACATGGTGACCGTGCCCATCGTGCTGGCGCTGAGCGGAATCGTGCCGTGGTGGTTCGTCATCACGCTGCTGGCGCGCGACGGGCTGCTGGCCGCCACGCTGCCCCTGCTGCGCAGTCGCGGATTGTCGGCGTTGCCGGTGACCTACGTCGGCAAAGCCGCGACGTTCGCCTTGATGTCCGGCTTTCCGCTCGTTTTGCTGGGCACGTCGGACGCGTTGTGGAGCAGGGTGATAGGCGCCTGCGGTTGGGGTTTTCTGATCTGGGGTATGTACGCCTACCTGTGGTCATTCGTCCTGTATGGCGTGCAGATGGTGCTGGTGATGCGGCGGATGCCCAAGGTGGCACGGCACGCAACCCAGCCGACCACTCCCCAGGCGGGTGAGCATGGCTGAACCGGACCGCTCACTCGGCGGCTATGACCCCAACGCCGGCCGCAGCGCACACGCCGCGGCGCGGCCAACACTCATCCCGGTGCCGTCCCTGCTGCGCGCGCTGCTGTCGGAGCATCTGGATCCCGGCTACGCCGCGGCAGCCGAACGGCGCGCCCGCACGGCCACACCACACATCGGGCGGGCACGCGTTTTCGGCTGGCTCTGGCAGGCCCTGGCGGCGATGCTGGTCGCCACGGTGTTCGCCGCGGCGGTCGCACAAGCCCGTTCGGTCGAACCCGGCGTGCGCACGGCCCAGCAGCTGCTGGTGCGAAGTGTGCGAGCGACGGAAGACGCTGCCACCAAATTGGCTCAGCGGCGCAGCACGCTGTCGAGCCGGGTGGACGACGTGCAGCGGCTCGCGCTGGCCGACGACACAGAGGGGCAGCGGCTGCTGACCCGGCTGGACGGGCTCAGCCTGGCCGCCGCCAGCACAGCGATCATCGGCCCCGGTCTGACCGTGCAGGTGACCGATCCCGGTGCCAGCCCGAATCTTTCCGATGTGTCCAAGCAACGGGTGAGCGGGAGCCGGCAGATCATCCTCGACCGCGATCTGCAGCTCGTGGTCAACTCGTTGTGGGCCAGCGGCGCCGAGGCCATCTCGGTCGGCGGAGTGCGGATCGGGCCGAACGTGACCATCCGTCAAGCCGGGGGAGCGATCCTGGTCGACAACAACCCCACCAGTAGCCCCTACACGATCCTCGCGGTCGGCCCGGCGCACGGAATGCGGGACGTCTTCGAGAACAGCCCCGGACTGCAGCGTCTTAGGCTGCTGGAGGCCTCCTACGGTGTCGGCATCGCGGTGAACGTCTCCGACGGTCTTTCGCTGCCGGCCGGATCGATCCGGGAAGTCAAGTTCGCCAAACAGATTGGGCCCTAGTGAGAAAAGTCCTCGTAAGGCAGCTCCCTTTGGGGGGAACGCGGACGGGAACCCGCGCATGATCGGTATCGCGGCGCTTGCCCTCGGCATCGTGCTGGGCTTGGTTTTCCACCCCGCGGTGCCCGAGGTCGTGCAGCCGTATCTGCCCATTGCGGTGGTCGCCGCGCTCGACGCTGTCTTCGGCGGGCTGCGGGCCTACCTCGAGCGGATCTTCGACCCCAAGGTGTTCGTGATTTCGTTCGTGTTCAACGTCTTTGTGGCGGCGCTGATCGTCTATGTCGGGGACCAGTTGGGCGTCGGCACGCAGTTGTCCACGGCGATCATCGTCGTGTTGGGCATCCGTATCTTCGGCAACGCCGCCGCGCTGCGGCGCCGGCTCTTCGGGGCATGACGCGCGCCGGCGACGATGCAGAGCAAAATAGCGATGTGGGGGCACCTCCCGCTTGCGGGGGAGAGAAGTGGCGCCATGACCGAGACGAGGTCAACGTGAGCCAGGACGAACCAAACGGCGCGGCCGACGAAAGTCGTGACACGCCAACCCGACACGATGATTCGACAGCTGACCCCGACCCCGGCGACGCTGGGCATGGCCGGCATGAGTTGCCCGCGAACAGTCCGCGCCCCGAGATCGGAGCGGTAGGCCGGACCGGGTTGTCCGGAATGCTGCGCAGCGGCCGGTCCCGGCTGATGTTCGGAGCGCTGGCGGTCCTACTGTGTCTGGTCCTGGGCATCGCCATCGTCACCCAGGTCCGCCAGACCCACTCGGGTGACTCCCTGGACACGGCGCGCCCCGCGGATCTGCTGGTGCTGCTGGATTCTTTGCGCCAGCGCGAGGCCACGCTGAACACCGAAGTCAACGAACTGCAGAACACCCTGAATTCGTTGCAGGCGTCCGGCAACACCGACCAGGCCGCGATCAAAAGCGCGCAGGCGAGGCTGGCCGCGCTGTCCATCCTGGTCGGCGCCGTGGGCGCCACCGGGCCCGGTGTCACCGTCACCGTCGACGACCCCGGCCCCGGGGTATCGCCGGAGGTACTGCTCGACGTGATCAATGAGTTGCGGGCCGCAGGAGCCGAAGCGATCGAGGTCAACGGCGCGCACCAGTCCGTGCGGGTCGGCGTCGACACCTGGGTGGTCGGCACACCCGGTTCGCTGACCATCGACAACAGGACGCTTTCGCCGCCGTATTCGATTCTGGCGATTGGCGATCCGCCCACGCTGGCTGCGGCCATGAACATCCCCGGTGGTGCAGAGGACAGCATCAAGCGCGTCGGCGGACGCATGTCTGTGCAGCAAGGCGACCGGGTTGACGTGACCACCTTGCGACAACCAAAACCGCACCAATACGCTCAGCCCGTCAAGTGAACTAGCCCGAACAGACGCCGACCAGAACAGGATTACCGTGAGCGATATCCCGCCCGATCTGCACTACACCGCCGAACATGAGTGGGTTCGCCGGAGCGGTGACGACACCGTGCGGATCGGAATCACCGACTTCGCGCAGTCGGCACTGGGCGACGTTGTTTTCGTCCAACTGCCAGACCAGGGCGCCGAGTTGACCGCGGGTGAATCTTTCGGCGAGGTGGAATCGACGAAATCCGTGTCGGACTTGTACGCACCGGTATCGGGCAAAGTGACTGCCGTCAACGGCGATCTGGAAGGCAGCCCGCAACTGGTCAACTCCGATCCCTACGGTGCCGGTTGGCTGCTCGATATCCAGGCCTCGGATGGCTCGGAGTTGGAATCCGCCATTTCCGCGCTGCTTGGCGCCGAGGCCTACCGCGGCACACTGACCGAATGACGGTTGCTAATGTCCCTGCCAGCCCTGCGCGACGGCCCGCGGTGGGGGCCGCGCTGGGGTGAGGGGGCTGGCCGAAGGATCGGCTGGCGATCGTGCCGGTGGCTAGCACCTTCCGAACCACCGCGCGGTACGGTCGACACAACAGCATGAGAAGGCAAGTAATCGGCAATAAAGGGTCAAGAACCTAGTGGGAAGCCGGCCGAGCGGCCCGGTCAGACAACGCCACAGCGGCCAGTGAGGAGCAGCGCGTGACGGGCATGGACAACGACGAGACTTCTGATGAAGTCACCGTGGAGACAACTTCGGTTTTTCGCGCCGACTTCCTCAACGAACTGGACGCACCCGCGCAATCGGGCTCCGAGAGCACGGTGTCCGGGGTTGAAGGACTGCCGGCGGGCTCGGCGTTGCTGGTCGTCAAACGCGGGCCCAATGCTGGATCGCGGTTCCTGCTCGACCAGGCCATCACTTCCGCCGGCCGGCATCCCGACAGCGATATCTTCCTCGATGACGTCACGGTGAGCCGCCGCCACGCCGAATTCAGGTTGGAAAACAACGAATTCCACGTGGTCGATGTGGGTAGCCTGAACGGAACCTACGTCAATCGCGAGCCGGTGGATTCGGCGGTGTTGGCAAACGGTGACGAAGTGCAGATCGGCAAGTTCCGCTTGGTGTTCCTGACGGGACCCAAAGGTGACGACGATGGAGGATCTGGAGGCTAGTGAGTGCACCCGATAGCCCGGCCCTGGCCGGGATGTCGATTGGGGCGGTCCTGGATCTGCTGAGGCCGGATTTCCCCGATGTCACAATTTCCAAGATTCGCTTCTTGGAGGCTGAGGGACTGGTGACGCCTCAGCGCGCTGCGTCGGGATACCGCAGATTCACTGCGTACGACTGCGCGCGACTGCGCTTCATTCTCACTGCACAGCGCGATCACTACCTACCGCTGAAGGTGATCCGATCGCAGCTGGACGCCCAACCCGACGGTGAGCTGCCGCCGTTCGGATCGCCTTACGGCGTACCGCGATTGGTTTCGGTGGGGGATGGCGATGCCGCCCCCGATACCGATTCCGATACGGCCGCGGTGGCACCCACCCGCGTCCGGTTGAGTCGAGAAGACCTCCTGGAACGCTCGGGCGTGGACGACGACCTGCTTACCGCACTGGTCAAGGCCGGGGTGATCACCACCGGCCCGGGCGGATTCTTCGACGAGCACACCGTCGTGATCTTGCAGTGTGCGCGAGCGCTGTCCGACTACGGCGTGGAGGCCCGGCATCTGCGTGCCTTCCGCTCGGCCGCCGACCGGCAGTCCGATCTGATCGCCCAAATCGCCGGGCCGGTAGTCAAAGCCGGCAAAGCCGGTGCCCGCGATCGCGCCGACGACCTGGCGCGCGAGGTTGCCGCACTGGCGATCACTTTGCACACGTCGTTGATCAAGTCCGCCGTTCGCGACGTTCTGCGACGCTGAGGACTAGACTTCGTTCAACAGCTTGGTGCTCGGCGGCATGGAGAGAAATGGTGTTTCACCGGGTCGTCGCGCAGATTGAAAGTCGGACACGGCGGCATGTGCGGAGGGCAGACACAAATGGGTGAAGTTCGTGTTGTCGGCATTCGCGTCGAGCAGCCGCAGAACCAGCCGGTGCTGTTATTGCGCGAAGCCAACGGCGACCGCTACCTGCCGATTTGGATCGGGCAGTCCGAAGCAGCCGCCATTGCGCTCGAACAACAAGGCGTCGAGCCGCCCCGCCCGCTGACGCATGATCTGATTCGGGATCTCATTGCCGCACTTGGACATTCATTAAAAGAGGTGCGGATCGTCGATCTGCAGGAAGGCACTTTCTACGCCGACCTTGTCTTTGACCGCAACATCACCGTGTCGGCGCGCCCCTCGGACTCAGTGGCGATCGCGCTGCGGGTCGGTGTGCCGATCTATGTCGAGGAGGCCGTTCTCGCCCAGGCCGGTCTGCTGATCCCCGACGAGAGCGACGAGGAGTCCAACACTGCTGTTCGGGAGGACGAGGTGGAGAAATTCAAGGAGTTTCTCGACAGTGTTTCTCCCGACGACTTCAAGGCCACCTAGACCGGGAATCCCAGCGGCCTGGCGACGATACACGTCACGAAACGGCGGGACAGTGGGTCGCCGGCGCGGGCGATGGGCCGGACATCGACATCACGGATCCGTCTCATCTGACACTGCGATGTCGACACGCCTAATGGATAGCGCACCCGTTGCCCTTACGGCGGCCATACTTTGATCACGAGATAAGGTACGGCAGCGATCGAACAGCGTAAGCTCTCTAGCACTCGGGCCTAAGCCAACGTGGCTGCGACGACAGCAGTGGACGCAGCTAGTGACAAGAGCGCGATCGGCGAGAGGAACCACCTGTGAGCGACGACCAGCCACGTCAAGAACAGCTGGACCTTGCTGACCATGCGGATGCCGCGACCAATGGTGACCCGAGCGTCACCGTGGCCAGCGGACCCGTCCAACCCGGGCTATTTCCTGACGATTCAGTGCCTGACGAGCTGGTCGGCTATCGCGGGCCGAGTGCCTGCCAGATCGCCGGAATCACCTACCGCCAGCTGGACTACTGGGCGCGCACGTCATTGGTGGTGCCATCGATTCGCAGTGCGGCGGGCTCCGGCAGCCAGCGGCTTTACTCCTTCAAGGACATCCTGGTCCTCAAAATCGTCAAGCGGCTGCTGGACACCGGTATTTCTCTGCACAACATCCGAGTCGCGGTCGACCATCTGCGTCAGCGCGGCGTCGAGGATCTGGCCAACATCACCTTGTTCTCGGACGGCACCACCGTCTACGAGTGCACGTCGGCTGAAGAAGTCGTCGACTTACTGCAGGGCGGGCAGGGCGTGTTCGGCATCGCCGTGTCTGGCGCAATGCGGGAGCTGACCGGCGTTATCGCCGACTTCCCCGGTGAGCGAGCTGACGGTGGCGAGTCGATTGCCGCGCCGGAGGACGAACTGGCCTCCCGGCGCAAGCATCGCGACCGCAAGATCGGCTAGTCACCACCGCGCATCCCCGGGATCAAAACACGCGGGCTCCTTTTAACCATCTGCATCCGTCGCGGGTAAACCGCGGGTAAACTCACCTGTACATCGCCCCCGCGCGGGAGAGTTTCGTGGCTGCCAGCGACGAACGCCGAAGGAGCAATACCTCTCCATCAATCTCTCAGGCACCCGGACCGCTCGGGGTCCCGATGTCTCTGGAAAGCGGTGACGCGAATTTATTCGCTCACCCGCCCATGGGGAAAGGCAACGCGGGGGATCGGGTTGTCGAATCTCTCAGGCGCCCGAATGGGTTGACGACAGAGGGGGAGGACCGCAACGCCAGCTTGCTGGCGATGTTGCCGTTCTCGCCGAACGTCAGGAGTTGCAGTGGGGGCACTTAATCAATCCAACAGCTTCGCCGACCGGCACATCGGGCCGGACAGCCAGGCCATCGCGGCCATGCTCAATGTCATCGGTGTCGCCTCGCTCGACCAGCTAGCGTCCAAAGCGCTACCGGTCGGCATTATCGACAAGCTCACCGACAGCGGCGCCGCGCCGGGTCTGGACGCATTGCCCCCGGCCGCCAGCGAGGCGGAGGCGCTCGACGAGCTACGTGCGCTGGCCGACACCAACACCGTGTCGGTGTCGATGATCGGACAGGGCTATTACGACACGCTCACCCCGCCGGTGTTGTTGCGCAACATCATGGAGAACCCCGCCTGGTACACCGCCTATACGCCATATCAGCCGGAGATCAGCCAGGGCCGGCTGGAAGCGCTGCTGAACTTCCAGACCATGGTCACCGACCTGACCGGGCTCGAGATCGCCAACGCGTCGATGCTCGACGAGGGCACCGCGGCCGCCGAGGCCATGACGCTGATGCACCGTGCGGCACGCGGCACGGCGAACCGGCTGGCGGTCGACACCGACGTGTTCGCTCAGACCGCCGCGGTGCTGGCCACCCGCGCCCAGCCGTTGGGCATCGAGATCGTCACCGCCGATCTCCGCAACGGCCTCCCGGACGGTGACTTCTTCGGCGTCATCGCCCAGCTGGCCGGGGCCGGCGGCCAGGTCACGGATTGGTCCGCGCTGGTGGCCGAAGCCCACGAACGGGGCGCACTGATCGCCATCGGCGCCGACCTGTTGGCGTGTACGTTGATCACCCCGCCGGGCGAGATCGGCGCCGACGCCGCGTTCGGCAGCACCCAAAGGTTCGGTGTGCCAATGGGTTTCGGCGGACCGCATGCCGGGTACCTGGCGGTCAACGCCATGCACGCCCGCCAGCTGCCGGGCCGGCTGGTCGGTGTCTCGGTCGACACCGACGGTGCACCGGCCTATCGCTTGGCCTTACAGACCCGCGAGCAGCACATCCGACGCGACAAGGCGACCAGCAACATCTGCACCGCGCAGGTGCTGCTGGCCGTGATGGCCGCGATGTACGCCAGCTATCACGGCGCCGACGGGCTTAGCGCCATCGCCCGCCGGGTACATGGCCATGCCCAAGCCATCGCCACCGCGCTGGGCGATGCGCTGGTGCACGACACCTACTTCGACACCGTGCTGGCGCGGGTGCCCGGGTGCGCGGACGAGGTGCTGGCCAAAGCGAAGGCCAGGGGCGTCAACCTGTGGCGCGTCGACGCCGACCACGTCTCGGTGGCCTGCGACGAAGTCACGACCGACGCCCACGTGGCCTTGGTTCTGGACGCCTTCGGAGTGTCGGCCGGCGACCCGGTCCCCACCGATATCGCTACGCGCACATCGGAGTTCCTGACCCATCCCGCCTTCACGCAGCACCACACCGAGACGGCGATGATGCGCTACCTGCGCACGCTGGCGGACAAGGATATCGCCTTGGACCGCAGCATGATTCCGCTCGGCTCGTGCACGATGAAGCTCAACGCCGCCGCCGAGATGGAGTCGATCACCTGGCCGGAGTTCTCCCGGCTGCACCCGTTCGCTCCGGCGGCTGACACCCCGGGGCTGCGTCGTCTGATCAGCGATCTGGAGACCTGGCTGGTGCAGATCACCGGCTATGACGCGGTGTCGCTGCAACCGAACGCCGGCTCGCAAGGCGAGTACGCCGGTCTGTTGGCAATCCACGACTATCACGCCAGCCGCGGCGAACCGAACCGCGACATCTGCCTGATCCCGTCCAGCGCGCACGGCACCAATGCGGCATCGGCCGCCCTGGCCGGGATGCGGGTGGTCGTGGTGGGCTGTCACGACAACGGCGATGTCGATCTCGACGATTTGCGCGCCAAGGTCGGCGAACATGCCGATCGGCTGTCGACGCTGATGATCACCTACCCGTCCACGCACGGGGTGTACGAACAGGACATCGCCGAGATCTGCGCGGCCGTGCACGACGCCGGCGGCCAGGTGTACGTCGACGGCGCCAACCTCAACGCCTTGGTGGGTCTGGCCCGGCCGGGCAAGTTCGGCGGCGACGTGAGCCACCTGAACCTGCACAAGACGTTCTGTATCCCACACGGTGGCGGCGGCCCGGGTGTGGGTCCGGTCGCGGCGCGTTCGCATCTGGCGCCGTTCCTGCCGGGTCACCCGTACGCTCCCGAACTGCCCGAGGGTCGACCCGTATCGTCGGCGCCCTACGGATCGGCCTCGATCCTGCCGATCAGCTGGGCCTACATCAGGATGATGGGCGCCGACGGACTGCGGGCGGCATCGCTGACCGCGATCGCCTCGGCCAACTACATCGCCCGCCGGCTCGACGAGTACTTCCCCGTGCTGTACACCGGCAAGACCGGCATGGTCGCCCACGAATGCATCCTGGACCTGCGCGGCATTACCAAGTCGACCGGCGTGACCGTCGACGATGTCGCAAAACGCCTGGCGGACTATGGCTTTCACGCGCCCACGATGAGCTTCCCGGTGGCCGGCACGCTGATGGTAGAGCCCACCGAAAGCGAGAACCTGAACGAGATCGACGCATTTTGCGACGCCATGATCGCCATCCGCGCTGAGATCGATCGCGTCAGCGCAGGGGAGTGGCCCGCCGACGACAATCCGCTGCGGGGCGCACCGCACACCGCCGAGTGCCTGCTAGTCGCCGACTGGGATCACCCGTACACGCGGGAAGAGGCCGCCTATCCGCTCGGCAAGGTCTTCCGGCCCAAAGTGTGGCCGCCGGTACGTCGTATCGACGGCGCCTACGGTGACCGCAACCTCATGTGTTCCTGCCCGCCCGTGGAGGCCTACGCCTGAGCGTGCCAATGTCCGGCAACCATGTCAGTAGAGCCGTATAGCATCGAACATATGTTCGAGCGATTGGTGGAAGTCGACCCGGCCGCCTGCGAATCAGCACTGATCGAGCGCATCGCCGAGCTGGAGCGGAGCAGCGGCGGCGGCCAGGTTCGAGCGGCGGGCGCCCTGGACGCGATGCGTAGAGCCGACGAAGCAGCCGCCGGTGTGCCTGCTGCGCAGCGCGGGCGTGGTGTGGCCAGCGAGGTTGCGCTAGCGCGACGGGACTCGCCCGCCCGGGGCGGGCGGCATCTTGGCCTCGCTAAAGCGCTTGTGCACGAGATGCCTCATGCGCTGGCGGCGCTGGAATGCGGGGCGCTCTCGGAGTGGCGGGCCACCACACCAACGGCCCACACCTACCGGTCAGCGGCCCCCCCGCGGGCACCCGCCATCACAGTCAGCGACATCGAAGTGCGAGTCGGTATCGCACTGGCCAAACATGCCGCCTAGGGTTCCAGCGGCGACGGCAGGCTCTTTCAGCCGAAGCGCTCGATGATCGCCGCGGCGATCTCGTCGGGCGCGTCCTCCTGGATGAAGTGCTTGGCGCTGGGCAACTCGACGAGGACGTGAGCCCGATCTTCGGGCCCGCCAGCCGTGTTCGGCCACCAGGCCGCATCAGTCAGGTTGATGCATCCGGCGCTGCAGTGTCTGGCAGACTCGCTGCTTCAGCCCAAAAATGTGCTGATTGCGGTGGCGAGGTCGGGGGAGGCCGACGTCGCCAGGTTCGCATAGCTGCCGCCGCTGAGCTGCGCGACAGCTGCCCAGGTTGCCCGGTCCGGATCAGCGGCGAAGTCGATGATGTTGACGGCGATCGGTTTAGCCGGGTCGGCACTCGTGCGGATGAAATTCTGCAGCCCCGGCCCGTCGATGGATTGGTCCGTGTGCGGCCCCGCCGTGATCAGCAGTATCGAATTCGACTGTCCAGCACGGTAATTGGTCTGCATATCCTGATAGATCATACGCAGGGTGGTGAACGACACCGCACCGCCGGCCGACGAATATTGCTTGTCCAACGCGGCCACCAGGGCTGCCGGTCGAGGCTGGCCGTTGACCGGGTCGGCCAGTGGGCCGGTCGCGACCTCCGAGCGACCCTCGTGACCGTCGAAAGTCCACAACCCCAAGATCGCGGTCGGCGGCAGTGCATTGATCCTGTCTTGGAGCGCCGCGATCACATTGGCCAGCCGGGATTTTCCACCTTCATTACCGGGCATCGACTGGTCCAGCATGATCGTGGCGGCCAGTCCGGCCGACGGTGCCGCCATCGCATCGGCCAGTGTGGCGCGCATGGCGTCGTCACCCACCGACAGCGTGGCGGGCAGGGCGGCGAAATTCGTCACCGGGCTGCTCGGCGGATTGACGCCGTTGACGCGGAAACCGGCTTTGGCCAGTTTCGCCAGTTGCTCGGGCTTACGCATGAAGTGGGCAAACTCGCTCGCCGCCGAGGTCTGTTCCGGCGTCAGCCACGAGCCACTGAGCAGCACCGTGGGGTAGTCGGCGACCGGCGCCGGTCCGGACGGCAGCCAGGAAGCCAACGTGCTCTTCGCGTCTGACAGCGACTGGCCGCGCTGGAAGACCTGCTGCTCGGTGGTGATCACCGCATGCACCGGCGCCGTTGCCAAGTCACCGGGTTTCAGCAGTGTGTTCAATGCCTCGGTCAGCGAATTGTCGGCCAGTTTGGGTTGTGCACTCATCAATGAGCGCAGCGCGGCCGTGCCCTGGGTGGCCGGTGCACCGGGAGGTACCGACGCGGCCGCCACGGCTTCACCCGCCAGATAGGAGGCGTCGCTGTTGCCGCTGGTCGGCAACGCCAGCCGCAGCGGTCCCCACGCCGGCAACTTCAATCCCGCCAATGCGTTCGGATTGGTTTGCAAGCCGGGCAATGCGCTCCAGCTCTGGTTGGACAGCGCCGGCTGAAGTTCGGGCCGAACCGCGAGCAGCACCGGCGACGTCACCAGCGAACGGCTGTCGCTGATCGTCTTCTGGCCTGCGGCCGCGGACAGCCGCGCGGCCGACACCGAACTGCCTGGGATCCACAAGGCCGGCTGGGAACCCAATTCCGCCGGCCACTTGCCGATGAAGCCGCCGATGACGGCATCGGAGCCGGCACCTTTGACGTTCACCACCATGCAGTGGTCACCGACGGGACCGGCCGTCGAGTTATAGCTTTCCGCGAACCGCTGCACCTGGTCGGCGATCGACGGATCGACGACGACGGCGACGGTCTCCTTGCCGCCCACACAGCGTGCGGCGGCCGTGTGCGAGCGATGGGACAGCGCGTCGCCGAAGAAACTCCACACGATGACGGTGCCGACCACCACCACGACCGCAACGAGGGCCACGATCACGCCGATGCTGACGCCCCGTCGCCCGCCTGCGCTGCGGTGACCGCCCCGCCAATCGCCGAGGACCCGGTGGCCGGCCTGCAAGAGGCCCGGCCGTGGTTCCGGCGGCGCGGAACTCTGCGGCCGGGGCGGAAATTCGGGATATTCCTCATCGACGCCGTCACCGGCGTAGCGACCCTCACCGCCGGAGGAGTCCTCATCCGCGAAGCCGTGGGCCTCGTCGTCGTCCGCGTGGTCCTCGTCGTCATCCGCGAAATGCGCGTTGGCGTCATGCCCCTCGTCGGTGGCGTCGTCGGAAGGCTCGTCGGGCGACTTCCCGCGGTCAGGCCTGCTGTGCCTACCCATACCGGCGCCCGCCGCCCTTCCGTCGACCCGTCATCTTGCCCGTGCTGAAATCGGCGCCGCGTCTACTCATCAGAAGCATTGCCGCAGTTTGAGCCCTTTTCAGGCACCGGCGCGAGCCTTGAGTTCGCGCCGCCGCCGATGCAGGATCGGCTCGGTGTAGCCACTGGGCTGCTGCGTGCCGGACAAGATCAGTTCTTGGGCGGCCAAGAACGCGATGCTGTCGTCGAAGTTGGGCGCCATGGGCCGATATGCCGCGTCGCCGGCGTTCTGCTGGTCCACCATCGGGGCCATCCGCTCCAGGCTGGCGCGCACATCCTCACTGGTGATGATGCCGTGGCGCAGCCAGTTCGCCAGCAACTGGCTGGAGATCCGCAGCGTGGCGCGGTCCTCCATCAGGGCCACGTCGTGGATGTCGGGCACTTTCGAGCAGCCGACGCCCTCGTCGATCCAGCGCACCACGTAGCCAAGGATGGACTGGCAGTTGTTGTCGACCTCCTCGCGGATCTCCTCTGGAGCCCAGGCCAGCTCCTTGGCCAGCGGGATGGTCAGCAACTCATCGATGGTCGTACGCTTCTTGCCCTCGAG
>DASYJS010000099.1:0-18805 GCA_035996225.1 Mycobacterium sp.
GATCCGCCGCAACGCCGGGAAGCACGGCGGCGGGCGCTGTCACCGCCGGAGCACTCGACAGTGTCGGGGCGCTCGGCGGTGCCGGTTGAGATGGTTGAAAACCCGGCCCGAGGTCGCCCGGAAATTCGAAGTAGGCCGCGGGTGCGGCAGCCATCCTGTCGTTCACCATGTCGTAGGCAGTCCCGAACGCGGCCAGCGAGGAACGCATGGCAGTCAACCACTCGTTGCGAATGTCGTTGTCCACGTACGGCGTCATCTGCTCGTGGACGACCTGCTGCGCCGTCGACCGCTCGCCCGCCCCGGCCGTCACCACCGCGGCGGCGGCCAACCAGGCCGACCGCTGCGCCAGGCTGCGATCGTCGATCGCGATGGCAGTCCCGACCTTTGAGTCGAGCAGGTACCACAGGTTGTCGCGCAGCGATTCACACCGCTGCGCAGCAGCCCGCACTTCGGTGGCGACGATGTTGGCGGCATCGCAATGGCGTTGCAGGAACGCAACCGCGGAGTCGCTTCCCAGCCCTGTCCATGCCGCCGTCAGGTCGGCAACCTGGGCATGCTGAATCCGCAAACCTTCGGCGGCCGCGACGCCGGCTGCCCGCAGCTCCGCGCAGTCGCGGTCCAGGACACGGAGGTCCAGGCCGTCTTCGCTGTCGAGGTAGTCGCGGATTTGGGACGGATGCGATGTCAGATCGGGGTGCTCATACCCCAGCGCCTGACAGGCCCGCACGTAGGCCTGTGTGTGCTCGATGGCGACCCGACCCTCGGCGAGGCGCTCGGCGACGTCTAACCGGTCGGCCACGATCAGGCGATCCGCGCCGCGGCATACAGTTCGGCGTCGGCATAGCGTTCGGCGCCGGATCGCAGCGCGACGGCGATCGCGACCGACGCCCGCGACCATTGCGACAACTGCTCTGCCAGCCGCTCCAGCTCGGCCCGCAGCGCGTCGCCGCGCGCGGTGTATGCCCGCCCGGCCGTCGCTCCGCTAAAAGCCAACGCCGCCAAGTGATCGCAGACGGCGCGGTCGATCAGTTCGGCGGCGGCCCGCAATTGGTCAGCAACCCGATGGACTGCTGCGACGTCGATCCCGGTGCGGTCAAAAGTGGCGTGTCGTACTCGACTTTCGAATCCCATGCCTAATCCGACGCCGAACTGTGCGTCGGGGTTCCAGGGTGGCCGGATTAGCGCGCAGCGCTCACCGCTGCGGCAACGCGAGTGGCCACCCGCTGCGCAATGTCTTCTTCGGACGCTTCCACCATGACCCGGATCATTGGTTCAGTTCCCGAGGGGCGCAACAAGATTCGACCGGTGTCACCCAGTTCGGCCTCGGCCTCGTCGACCGCGCTGCGCACCGAGGGCGCGGCGGCCGCGGTGGCCTTGTCGGCGACCGTGACGTTGATCAGCACCTGCGGGAACGACTGCATCCTCGAAGCGAGCTCGGCCAGGGACAAGCCGGTCTGCACCATGCGCGTCATCAACCGAAGCCCGGTGACGATGCCGTCGCCGGTGGAGCCCAGCGCGGGCATCACGATGTGGCCGGATTGCTCGCCGCCCAGGCTGTACTCGCCGGACCGCAGCTCCTCTAAAACGTAGCGGTCGCCGACACCGGTCGTGCGGACCGTGACACCCGCGTTGCGCATGGCCTGATGCAGTCCGAGGTTGCTCATCACGGTGGTGACCAGTGTGTTGGACGCCAGTTCGCCGGCCTCTTGCATCGCCAGCGCGAGCACCACCATGATGGCGTCGCCGTCGACGAGCTCGCCGTTGGCGTCGAGGGCCAGGCACCGGTCGGCGTCCCCGTCGTGGGCGAGGCCCAGGTCGGCACCGTTCGCAAGTACCGCGGACCGCAGCGAATCCAGGTGTGTCGATCCGCAGCGGTCGTTGATGTTGAGCCCATTGGGCTCGGCGTTGACCGCGATGACCCGAGCGCCGGCGGCCCGATAGGCGCGCGGTGCGGCCGACGATCCCGCGCCGTGGGCGCAGTCGACGACCACAGTCAGGCCGTCGAGCGGCTGCGTGCTGGCCTTGCCGATGTGGCGCAGGTAGCGATCGGCGGCATCCTCGGCGTCGATGACGCGGCCGAGCCCGGCGCCGACCGGGCGCAATCCCGGCCCGGCGGCGACCAGTTGTTCGATCTGGTCCTCGGTGTCGTCGTCCAGCTTGCGACCGCCGGGCCCGAAGATCTTGATGCCGTTGTCGGGCATCGGGTTGTGCGACGCCGAGATCATCACTCCGAAGTCGGCATCGTAGGCGCCGGTCAGGTAGGCCACCGCGGGGGTGGGAAGGATCCCGACCCGCAGCGCGTCAACACCCTGGCTGGTCAGGCCGGCGATCACCGCGGCTTCCAGCATCTCGCCGCTGGCCCGTGGATCGCGGCCAATCACGGCGAGGTGCCGGCCCGGTTTTCCCGGGCCCGCCAGGCGCCGCGCCGCCGCGGTACCCAGCGCCAGTGCCAGCTCGGCGGTCAACTCGTGGTTGGCTACCCCGCGTACACCGTCGGTGCCGAACAGTCGACCCATCGGACAAACCTCTCACAGTGACCGCATGCGCACAAAGTGCACTTATGTTTGTGACCGCAACCGCGCACGTTTGTGCGACGACACGCCGAAGACGACGGACAAAGACGCGCAAAGATGCGCAGTCGCGGCCAGAAAGTGATCCCTGATCAGCGCTTGCTGTACTGCGGGGCCTTACGGGCCTTCTTCAGGCCGTACTTCTTGCGCTCGGTGGCACGCGGGTCACGGGTGAGGAAACCGGCCTTCTTCAGCGGGGGCCGGTCCTCCGGCTGGACCACGATCAGCGCGCGGGCGATGCCGAGACGCAGCGCGCCGGCCTGACCCGACGGGCCGCCGCCGTGGAGCAGGGCGTAGATGTCGAAGGTTTCCACCCGATCGACGGTGACCAGCGGAGCCTTGATGAGCTGCTGGTGCACCTTGTTGGGGAAGTAGGCCTCCAGGCTGCGGCCGTTGAGGTCGAACTTGCCGGTGCCGGGCACCATGCGCACCCGCACCACGGCTTCCTTGCGGCGGCCGACAGTCTGGATGGGCCGATCGAGCACGATCGGTTCGCTGGGCTGAGCCGCAGGAGTCTCGGCAGTGGTCTCGGCCGGGGTCTCCTCGGTTGTCACCTCGATGACCACTTCGGTGGTCGCCTCGGGAGTTGGCTCGTTGGTTTCGGTCACTGGGCCACCTGCTTGATCTCGAACGGAACCGGCTGCTGCGCGGCGTGGGGGTGCTGCGGGCCGGCGTAAACGTGTAGTTTGCGCTGGATCTGACGGCTGAGCTTGTTGTGCGGAAGCATGCCGACGATGGCCTTCTCGACCACGCGCGTGGGGTGCTTTTCCAGCAGCTCGCCGATCGTGCGGCTGCGCAGACCGCCGGGATACCCCGAGTGGCTGTAGGCCAGCTTGTTCTGCAGTTTGTCGCCGCTGAGGGCGACCTTTTCGGCGTTGATGACGATGACGTAATCGCCGCCATCGACATTGGGCGCGAACGTCGGCTTGTGCTTACCGCGCAACAGGGTGGCTGCCGCGACGGCAAGGCGGCCAAGCACTACGTCCGTGGCGTCGATGACATACCACGACCTCGTGGTGTCACCCGCCTTTGGCGCGTAGGTGGGCACAGCGCTTACCTTCTTTTCTCTCGGGTGGATCCCGGTTGGAGCCGGGTGCCGGTCAGGCGTCCACGGTTGGGGTTTGGTCTCGGCGACCGACATCGACCCGAGTCCCCGGCGTACCGCACGCCAACGGAGCAGCTTACCGACCCGCATCCCCGCAGGTCAAAATGACTGTCGCGGCAAGGTTAGCCGCGGGCGGCCAGGCGGCTGATGTGACTGTGCGGTCCCGACGGCTCTCCTTCCGCCGGGACCACACAGAGGCTCACGATTGCGGCTACCTGGCCCAGACGCCGGCCGCCCGACGATCGGCGTTCGCCACCTCGTCCGCGCCGTCGCGCACCGCGTTTCCCAGGTCCACCAGAATCTCGTTCAACGCGGTGGCCGCCTGGTGCCACTTGAGCTGCTCGGCCTGGTAGGCGGCCGCCGCTTCGCGGGTCCAGAGCTGCTGCAACGGCGCGATTTGCGACCTGAGCTCGTCCAGCAACGCATTGAAACGAACCGACGTGGTGTGGATCTCCTGACGCACCGAGTGCTCGATTTCGCCGAAGTTATAAGACAGCACTGGGTCCACTGGAACGTCCCCTCAGAGATTTCCGCCGGCGGCGCCGATGTGGTGCGCATGGTTCTGGCCGGCCTCCTGCAGCACGGCCTCGTTTGTCGAATCGTGTCTGCGATCGTGTGCAGCACGTGGTAGAGCCTCATTGACTCGGCATTCCAGCGATCGACCACATCCTTGAACCGCGCCGCCGCAGGCCCACCCCACACCGACGAGGGCACGCTGCTCATGCCGCCGATGAATGCCTGCAGCATCGCCCGGATCTCTTCGTTGCGGGCGTCCGTCGTGCCTGCGACCGAGCGCATCAGATCAAAGTCGGTGCTCAGTGTGTTCGCACCGATCGGTGTACTCACCCTTTCCCCTTCCGTTCTGATACCAAATACGACCGCGCCCGCCTGCATTCGGTTCCATCCGATTTCCTCCACCCGTCGCTATTGCTCATCCGATCGCACGGGCGGACCGCACCGCCTGCTCACACGCGTCGCGCACGGCATTCTCACCACCAGGCCGGCTCTGGCATCCGACGCTGATCCGAACCGACCCATCTACCAATACCGTCCATCGCACATGATGGCTGGCGCGTAGTTCGCGATAAGTCACTGCGGGCCGGCCGGCAGTGACTCCAGATGGGTTGAAATCGACAAACACACCGGCCGGCTCGCTGCCGATCGCTCGTCTCAATTGGTCAGCGGTGGCGCTGAGCGTCTCATCGGGAATCGGCGACTGCGTGATGTGCAGCGCGACTTCAGGATCCGACGGTGAATTTACCTGTACTCGTGCCGAACCCGGCCCCGTGACCACGCGCTGTGTCGGCCAATCTGCCGGCACCGTCAGCGCAACCCGGCCTTCCACCAGAAATGTCGTCGGCGGAGTACTCACGGGCGGGACGTCGCGATGGCTGACTGCGGCCATCGCCGGCACCGTCGCGGCCAGCACGGTGGCGGCGGCTGCCAGCGCGCCCAGCATCCGAACGCGCGATCGCATATGACCGGCATCCACGGGCTGCGACCGTGGCAGTTTGTCCTGCGCCTTGAAGGTCGCCGAGACGGTCAGCCGTGCCAACCGAGCATCACCGATCTCCCCTACTGGCCGACCGCTTCGGCGCAGTCGGCCGGCGATCAACGTCGCAAGTGCTTGCGCCCCGGCAACCGCGCCGGGCACATCGATCAGCACGGCGGTCGTTGTACCGCTGGCCATTTCGCCGACTAAATGCACAATCGCCTCGGCAACGGAGTGCGGCTCTGCTCCGCGCGGTACAGCAACGACATCATCGCCCGCGATCGCCACCAGCCGCTCAGCAATCTCCACCACTACCGGTGCCGGCTCTGCATTCGATGCCTGCCTGAGCAACCACGACCGCGGACGCACCTGCACGTCATCGGCCAAGGTCGCAGCTGCCATGGCGACTACATCGACGCGCGACGGCGGCCACCAGGACGGATGCACCACCCGAATCGTTTTCTGCGCATCCGGGTTTCCGCATTTCAGTGATCGCAGCGCAGTGCGCCACAGCGAATCGACTGCCACCGGCCGCCCATCCACCAATGCCACTTGATCGTCAATCGCATCGAGCGCTGCCTGGAGAATCTCGGACGTATGATCCCCGGCGACCACGCCTGTGCCACAACACAAACGGCGAATCGTACCCGGGCCCGTCGCGATAACGGTGCGATGTCCGTTCACGGCTCCGGACTCCAGCCGACCTGTATTACCTGCTCGTCACCGGCGTGGGTGACCAAAACGCCACGCCCCGCGGGCAACCGTGCTGGGCGACCCGAACCCAACAGGGTTCCCTCATCCGGACGCGCACTCATCATCAGCCCCATGCAGCCGACCTCACGCATGCTCGCCAATAGTGGCTCAAACAGGGCGCGCGCTGCGCCCCCGCTGCGCCGTGCCACGACCACGTGCAAACCCAAATCCTTTGCGTGTGGCAAGTATTCGAGCAGATCCAGCAGCGGGTTCCCTGCCGGAGTGGCGACCAGGTCGTAGTCGTCGACCACGAGGTAGATTTCCGGGCCAGACCACCAGGACCTAGCCCGCAGCTGGGCTTGACTCACGTCTGCAGGAGGCATCCGACGCTGCAGCGCATCCAGCAAGCCCGGCATCAGCGCCCTGAGCGCAGTCGGCGACCGGGCATAGCCGCCGAGATGTTGCGACTCCACGACGCCCAGCAGGCTACGCCGAAAGTCGACGATCAGTAGTTGCGCCGCCGCGGCAGTCTTCGTTCGGACAATTTCGCGGCACAAGGTTCGCAGCGTGGTGGTCTTTCCGCATTCGTTGTCACCGAGGATCAACAGGTGCGAATTCCGCTCGAAGTCGACTGCGACCGGCCGCAGTCGACGCTCCTCGAGACCAAGGAGTAATTGCGCGTTGAGTTCGTCGCCTAACTGATGGACGACGACGTTGTGGTCGATGTGGGTGGGCAGCAGCGGTATGGGCGGAGCGGCTAACTCGCCGTGACGACCACGCAGTTCCCCTACGTCAATCGGCGATGAAATGGCCATGTGCAGTCCCTCGTGGGACAGGCCGCGGCCCGGTCGATCACGAGGCACGTCGTGTGCTCGTTTTCGGTCGAGCTCGGAATCCGCGGGATCGCCCAACCGCAATTCGATGCGAGTGCCGATCTGATCCTTCAGCGACGGTCTCATCTCGGCCCAACGCGAAGCAGAGAGCACGACGTGCACTCCGAACGACAGCCCCTGGACGGCAATAGACATGATCGATTCCTCAACTGACTGGAACTCATGGCGCAAGCTCGCCCAGCCGTCGATTACGAGAAAGACGTCGCCGAACGGGTCGTGGCCGGAATCTGGACGCCGCTCGGAGCGCAGCTGCCGATAATGCGCGATCGAGTCGATGCCCCGCTCGCAATAGATTTCCTCTCGGGAGCACATGATGGACTCGAGTTCGGCGATCGTGCGCACGACGAGCTGCGGCTCGGCTCTGCTGGCGACCGCGCCCACGTGCGGCAATGCGCGTAGCGACGCCAGCGTTCCGCCACCGAAGTCCAGACAGTAGAACTGGATCTGACCCGGATCGTGAGTAGCCGCCAACGCGGTGATCAGTGTCCGCAGCGCTGTCGACTTGCCCGATTGAGGTGCACCCACAATGGCGACATTGCCTGCAGCCCGAGATAAGTCGACCATTAGCGGTGTCCGGCACTGGTCGAAAGGGCGGTCGATGATGCCGATAGGTACGTTCAGACTGCCGCCCAGTCCAGCGTCGCGCACCAGGCTCGCCAATGGCGGCGCCACACCCAGTGGGGGTAGCCAAACGCGGTGTGCGGACGGCCCGAGTCCGGACAGGCGGTCCAATACCGTCCGCAGCACAGTGGGTGCGGGCGACCCATCTGCCTTGCCGACGTGCGTGATCGGCCCGGCGGCTTGTGCGGTGAACATCCGCACCGATGCTGGTGTCTCGTGGTGTGCCGGTGCGATCCCACGAGCGGGCCTGTCTGCCTGCAGCGGTCCTGACACGAATGCGGCTTGGAAGCGAATCAGCTCGCCGCTGCCGGAACGCAGAAAGGCTGCTCCCGGCGCGTTCGGTAGTTGATAAGCGTCGGGTGTTCCCAATACGATTCGTGATTCGCTTGGGGACAACGTCTTCAAGCACACCCGATAGGACAGGTGGGCTTCCAGCCCCCGCAGCCGGCCCTCGTCGAGTCGCTGGCTAGCGAGCAATAGGTGCATACCCAACGACCGGCCGAGGCGACCGATCGCGACAAACATGTCGGCAAAATCCGGGTGCTGGCTCAGGAGTTCGGAGAACTCGTCGACGACAATGAACAACGCGGGCAGAGCGATCAATTCCGCACCGGTCCGGCGAGCCTGCTGGTATGCCGCCAAGCTGGCGCAGCCCGCCGATCGCAGTTGCTGTTGCCGACGGTTCATCTCACCGGCCAGTGCGTCGCGCATCCGGGCGACCAGCGGCGCTTCCTCCGCGAGGTTGGTGATGACCGCGGCCACGTGTGGGGCATGTACCAAGTCGAGAAACGTTGCCCCACCTTTGAAGTCGATGAGGAGGATGTTGAGTACCTCCGGGGAGTTGCGCGCCATCATGCCGAGAGCGACGGTGCGGAGCAGCTCCGACTTGCCCGATCCCGTCGCACCCACGCAGAGCCCATGTGGCCCCATGCCGTTTTCAGCAGGCTCCTTGATATCCAGCTCGAGTGGCACTCCATCGAGTGTGGTTCCGATGGGGGCGCAAAGTCGTGCATGGTGGCTCTGGCCGCGCCACAAGGTGATCGGGTCAAAATGGGCGACGTCGTCAAGCCCGACCAGGCCCGGCCATCCTGGGCCGCCGTCCCGACAGTACGCCGCGTCGACCCGGTATGCGGCAAGCCGGCGCGCACATATCACCGCGTCCACCGGATTCATTTTGTCGGGGTACCTCAGCGCTTCGGCCGCGCCCACATGCCTGATCGTCAACGGCGAGCCGACGCGGCCGGGGCAGGCCTTCAGGATGGTCAGACCCGCGATCGTGTCGGCGCTATCAAAATCGCCACGTCCCTCTAGGTCAGCTATCACCACCACGCGCGGCGGCAGTTCGGCACCGGATAGCGCACGGAGCGCCTCTGCCATGCTCTGATACACCATGCGGGCAGACCCCGCCGAATCACTGACGGCGGGATGTTGATTGTGCGGCAGCCACTTCAACCAATCCCAGTGGGCCCGATGCCGTTCTTCAATCACGCCGACGATCAGCAACTGATCCGGAGGGTGCAGCACGGCCAGCTGGCAGAGCATCGCGCGTAGCAGTCCGCGCACCTCGGTCGGATCGCCGTCGACGGTCACCCCCGCAGTTGCGGTCAAGTCAACCGTGATTGGCGCGTACGTGATTGTCGCGTGCGTGTGGATAAAGTGATGCGCGGCGGCGACGGTCACCGGATCCGAACGCTCCCCGGGCTGGATCTCGGGAGCTACTAGCCGGGTCGAAAGTGGCTGAGTACCAATGCCGATACGAACCCGACAGAAGTCGGGGTCGGTCAATCGCCGTTCCCACATTCGTGGGCCGCCGATCAGTGTCCACAGCGTATCGGGGTCGGGATGGCTCCAGTCAAGCGACGCACGCTGTGCCGCAGCGATTTCGGTGACCGCCGCGCGCAGACGACCTAGGTATCCGAGATAGTCGGTGCGGTCCGCATCGATCTCGCCGCCCTGCCGACGGCCACGTTGGGTGACCGCGGTCAGCACCATCGAAATCAGCATCATCATCGGGAAAGCCAGAAATGCGGGGTTGCGGGTAACGGCGGAGCCGGAGATGAAGGTGACGGCCATGACGCCCAGAGCCGCGAGGGACATGGCAACCGGCAGCAGCCGCATCAGCAGGCTTGGCGATGTGGAGCGCGGCAGCTCGGGCGGCGCGGCAACGATGATGTCTGCAGTCGGGACCGCCGTCGGCAGCTGCCGCACAGCAGGCACGAATCCCTCAGTCATCCCGGCCCTCCCAGAGTGCGACGACGGTAAGCAGGCACGGAATTGGCCGCAACTCACCTGTGGACAACCGGATACCGGTGGATCGAAATCGCGTTAGCCTCCTGATCATCCGACGCTGATGAGGTTGATGTTGTCTGTATCCGATCCGGGGTTACATCGCGTGTCCGTACATGCCGGCGATGCCGTCGTCGACTTGGCTCTGCCTTCCGGGATGCCCATTGCCAACCTGATCCCGCCGATCGTCGATACCCTCAAAAGCCACGGCGTGGACAGTTCCGCCGGTCTCAGGGCGACGCGGTATCAGCTGTCGGGCCCCGGCGCGGCGACGTTGAATTCGTCAATGACACTGGCGCAGAGCGGTATCCGAGACGGCGATATCCTGATCCTGAGCAGGTCCGCAACACCGTCACCTGTTTTTCGTTACGACGATGTGGCGGAGGCTGTGTCGGAGACGCTAAACGGCCGGATTTGGAGCCAGTCCCAGAATCACCGGGCGACGCGGTTTTGCGCCGCGCTGGCCGCCGGCTGGCTAACCGGTGTCGGGGGCCTGGCACTCATTCGGAATACCTTTACCGCGAACACCGTCCGCTCTCTTGGCACCGCTGCGGGAATCGCGGCACTCGTCGCGTTCGTCGCCGTGATGTTGGCGGCACTAGCGCAGCGGGCATACCGTGACTCGACGGCCGGGCTCACCCTGAGTCTGATCGCAACGGCGTTCGCCGCGATTGCAGGCTTTCTGGCGGTGCCTGGTACGCCCGGTGTCCCCAACGTGCTACTGGCCGCCACGGCGGGGGGCGTCACAGCGGTGCTGGCGAAGCGTGTATCCGACTGTGGGGCCGCCACATTGACCGCAGCGTCGTGCTTCGCGATGGTTGTCGCTGTCGCGGCGTTCGGGGGCGTGCTCACCGGGGCCCCGTTGTACGTGATCGGTGCGGTGGCCGCGCTGGTATCACTTGGTCTGCTTGGGGTAGCGGCACGCGTTGCTATTGCCCTGGCCGGATTGTCGCCGAAGCCAGCAGACCCGCAGGGCGACGAGTCACCTGCGGACGGGTTGGCCGCCGGGGCCATCCGTGCTGATGAGTGGTTTGCCAGTCTGCTCGCCGCATTCTCGTCCTCGGCGGCCGTCGGCGCCATCATCACCGTACTGGCGGGCACACCGCGGCTCGGCTGCATTGCCTATGGGGCCGCTACCAGCGCGCTACTGCTGCTACGTGCCAATTCGGTTGATAGGAAACGAACATTGGTGTGTGTCATCAGCGGAGTGGTCACCATCGGAACAACATTCGGTTGCGCCGCGATCAGTACCCCGGAGCACGGCCCCTGGATCGCTGCGGCGACGGCGTTGCTGGTCGCTGCGACGGTCTACCTGGGGTTCGTCGCTCCTGCGATATCACTCTCACCCATCGCGCGGAAAAGTGTCGAGGTGTTCGAGTGTTTGGTCCTCATCGCGATGGTGCCACTGACCTGTTGGATATGCGGCCTCTTCGGCGCTGCCCGAGGTCTGCATACGACATGAAGTTGAGCACGTCGCGCGTCGTGCGCCTGGCTACGGTATCGGTGCTGCTGGCATACTTTGGAACGCCCTCGGCACAAGCGGTTTCACCGCCGCAAATCGACGACACGTTACTGCCCAAACCGGCGTTGCCGGCACCGTCGAAGCCGACCGTGCAACGCGAGGTTTGCACGATGGCGACGGGGGACCCGGGACCAGGCCGGAATCAACTCGCGGATCTCGATCTCCCGCGTGTCTGGCAGCTCACCCGCGGTGCGGGCCAACGGGTCGCGGTCATCGACACCGGCGTTTCGCGACACCGCCGACTGCCCGATGTGGTCCCCGGAGGCGACTACGTGTTCACCGGTGACGGTACTCAGGATTGCGACGCACATGGGACATTGGTCGCTGGAATCATCGCCGCTGCAGCCGATTCCAAAACCGACAGCTTCAGCGGTGTTGCGCCCGATGTCACTTTGATCAGCATCCGTCAGTCCAGCACGAAATTCGCATCCGCGAGCGACCCGTCGAGCTCGGGGATCGGTGATGTGGACACCATGGCGAAAGCGGTTCGGACTGCCGCCGACCTGGGCGCCTCGGTCATCAACATTTCGGCGGTGGCATGCGTTTCGGTCACGTCGGCGCTCGACGACCGGGCGCTGGGCGCCGCGCTCGCCTACGCGGTCGACGTCAAGAATGCCGTCGTCGTTGCCGCGGCCGGAAACACCAGTGGCGCCGGACAGTGTCCGCCGCAGCGCCCGGATGCGACCTGGCAGACCATCTCGGTCGCGGTCAGTCCGGCCTGGTACGACGACTACGTGCTCACCGTCGGTTCGGTGAATGCTGACGGAACGCCGTCGGCCTTCACTCTTGGCGGACCCTGGGTCGACATCGCCGCGATCGGCGAGGCGGTGACTTCGTTGAGTTCTGTGCCCCTGTCGGGCACCAGTTACGCCGCACCGGTTGTGAGCGGACTCGCCGCATTGGTCCGTGCCCGATTCCCGGCGTTGACGGCACGGCAGGTGACGCAGCGTATCGAGTCGACAGCGCATCACCCGCCGGCCGGATGGAATCCGTTGGTCGGCAACGGCACAGTCGATGCCCTTGCCGCGGTGAGCACCGATGCAAGTTCTCCCGGCAACGTCGCCAAACCACCGCCGGCGCGCGTGCCGATCGCAGCGCCGCCGCCACCCAGACCAACGAATTCTCAGGCGCGGGACACCGCGTTGCGCGGCGCTACCATGTGCCTGATCGCGCTGATGTGCGCGCTGATCATCGGTGCGGCCAAACGCCGGCTACGGAGGCCCCGCGACGACGTCGCGGGCAACTGACGCGTTCGCCCTGCTCAGTTCCGGCCCGGATGGCAACACCGCGAGCACCGGCCACGGCACCGGCACCGCTTCCGTCTGCAGACCGAGATCGTGTGCCGCGTCGTTGTCGTGAATCGCGAATCGCACCCCGGTGTCGGTGACGAGGTAGCGTGCGCCGGACCCGCCACTTCCCCGCACGTAGGCGCTCCGGCCTGGCGGCAAGTAGACGCCATCGAGCGCGGGACCACGACCGTCGGCTTGTGACAAGGCCACCGGCGCCCGACCAACGGGCAGCGGAAGGCTGCTCCCGGTGAAGAACACCGCCCCGGATTGGCCGGACGGCGTGGACTCAGAACGCAGACACACGGTGGTGGCGGCGCTGCTCAGGCTGCTATCCCGGGGCGCGGGTGCCCGTTCGGGGAATGTCCCCACGGGCAGCGCGTTCACGATCTGCGCGCCCCGGATCACGTCAGGCGCCACGGTGATGGCGTCGGCGGTGCCCCGCGAGTCGGTGAAACGCAGCAGATCGGCGGCTACCTGACCGACACGTTGTACTCCGGTGCTCAGGACGGCGTAGTACTCGTCACCATCGCCGCGGGTGATGCGCAGCACGCTGCCGACCGGAAAGCCCGGAAGTCCAGCCGCTTTGCCGCCCGCGCCACGAATCCGTGGCGCCGTGATCGGCGGCGCCTCCGGGACCGCGTTCAGCAATGACTGCGAGACAATGAGCGGCGCGTGGCCCTCCAGTCGTAGCGCACGCACCACCGCGGTATCCGCAAGATCCACCACGGCCCGCTGCCCGTTGTAAAGCAGGTAGGCCGGCGGACCCGAACCCGGTGTGACTAGGAGGGCCTGACCGCCGGCCAGGCGATGGACCGACGATCCCTCGGTCGCCCCGACGACGACCGTCGTGGCCGCACCGCCGTCCGTATCGCAGATTGTCCAGATCGCGTCGTCGCCGGACAGGGGCGGCCCGAGAAACTGTGGCGCACCCGGAATACCCAGCAGCGGACCGCGTTTGGTGCCGTTCAAGTCGGACTCGCGCACCGGTCGTGGATTGGCATCGGTGGCCGCGATTAACCGCGCCGAGGCCAGGTTCAGCACCGGGTGCCAGATATCGCCGACTCGCACATACAGCGCTCCGGTCTCCTTGCCCATCACGATCTGGGCGTGATCGAGCCGCGCCTGGGGCCGCAGCACCCCAACAAACCCGCATCCCACCACGGCGACGGCCGCCAGTACGCAGCCGATCGTCAGGGGGCTCGTCCGCGCCCGGAGCGGTTCGCTGCGCGTGGAGCTATCACCGCTCAGCAACGCCCGCTCGATGCGCCGCAGCAGGAATCGGTAACCACTGACGTGGGCCCAAGTCGTCGGTTGGCGGGGCACTGACCTCCCAAATCCGCAAATCCGCTCGTCACGTTAGGTGCTTAGCCGACGGTCCTGCCGCCGGTTATCCACAGGCTCAGAAGTTTCGCCAGGTCACAAATTGGGTAAAATGGCCCGGTGATTTCCCACCGCATATGTACCCGTCGGGCGGGCAGCGTGCGGTCAGCCGGTCGCTGGCTTGGCTTGGGCGCTGCCGCCCTGGTCACGGCCGCAGGCCTGCTCGCCACGCCGAGTGCCCCCGTCGCGCACGCCTTCGACTGCCCCGATGTCGAGGTCATCTTCGCCCGGGGCACCAACGAACCGGCCGGCCTGGGCCGCGTCGGCGACGCCTTCGTCGATTCGCTGCGCCAGCAGACCGGCGGGCTCAACATCCTGCCCTACGGGGTGAACTACGCCGCCAGCAAACTGCAGCTGCACGGCGGTGACGGCGCCAACGACACGATCGACCGCGTCAAGAAGAGCGTGGAAACGTGCCCGAACACCAAGATCGTGCTCGGCGGCTACTCGCAGGGCGCGTCGGTGATGGACATCGTGGCCGGCGTCCCGATCGGCGGCATCAGCTGGGGTAGTTCGCTGCCGCCGCAGTATGCGAACAACATCGTGGCCGTGGCCACCTTCGGCGACATCGCCGACCGATCCGGCGGAACGCTGCCGACCCAGAGCGCGATGCTGGGCTCGAAGGCGATCGACTTGTGCAACCCCAATGACCCGATCTGCCACGCCGGCCCCGGCAACGAGTGGAGCGGGCACACCGAGGGTTACGTCCCCGTCTACACCACCCAGGCGGCGGCCTTCGTCGCGTCCAAGCTGGTCGGCACCGGCCAGTCGGTGCCCGGATACGGGCCGTCAGTCCCGGGCGCTGGCCCGCAGACCCCCGGCTACGGCCCACAGACTCCCGGGCAAGCGCCCGGCCTTGGCCCGCAGAGCCCGCAATCGCCCGGCCCGCTGACGGCGGGTCCGCAGACACCGGGAAATACCCCGCAGACGCCCACGCCACCGGTGCCCGGATCCACAACGCCGGGGACCGACGTGGTTGCTGCGGTTCACTGACGCACTGTCAATAACCCGTACTATCGCGGCATGAGTGTTGCCGCACTAAGACCGTGGGCGCAGAGATGTGCCAGCTCGGCGGCCGCCGCGTTCTTTGCAGCGGCCGCAATGCTGTTCGGGGCCCCTCCGATCCCGCGCGCCTGGGCCTCCTGCCCCGACGTTGAGGTGGTGTTTGCCCGGGGAACCGACGAGCCACCCGGTGTCGGGAAGGTCGGCGGCGCCTTCGTCAACTCGCTGCGCCAGCAGACCGACCGAAATGTCGCTGCCTACGGGGTCAACTACCCCGCCAACGACGACTTCTTGGCCGCCACCGACGGCGCCAACGACGCCAGCGCCCATATCCAGCAGCTGGCTGACCACTGCCCCGACACCAAGGTGGTGCTCGGCGGCTACTCCCAGGGCGCCGCCGTCATCGACATCGTCACCGCCGCGCCACTGCCCGGCCTCGGCTTTCGCGAACCGTTACCGGCCGAGGCCGCCGACCACGTCGCCGCGGTCGCCCTGTTCGGGAACCCGTCGGGTCGGGCGGGTGGTCTGCTCAGTGCGCTCAGCCCGGACTTCGGCGGCAAGATCATCAACCTGTGCAACCCCGGCGACCCGATCTGCTCGGACGGCGATCACTGGCAGGCGCACCTCAACTACGTGCCCGGACTGACCAACCAGGCCGCGCATTTCGTTGCCGACAGGATGTAGCGACACAAAGATCCGGTCACGCTGTCATCGCGGAGTGGTCACAGCCGTTCACTAATACCCCGCGATGATGCGTACCATCGGCCCATGGGGGTTAGCCGTTCTTGTTCAAATCAGATGTAGTAAAGCGTTCGGCCGGGGTGGCGGCCACCGCATCAATCGCCGCGGCGGCCATGATCATCGGCCCCACCGTGGCTGCGATTCCGGTCGCCTCGGCCGCGTGCCCGGGCGCCGAAGTGGTGTTCGCCCGGGGCCGCGAGGAACCGCCCGGCGTCGGCCTGGTCGGCGATGCGTTCGTCAACTCGCTACGCGCCAAGACGCCGATGCCGGTCGGCGAGTACGGGGTCAACTACCCCGCCGACATCGATCCCGCGAAGGGCTCCAACGACATGAGCGCCCACGTCCAGTCCATGGCGAAACACTGCCCGAACACCCGCGAGGTGCTCGGCGGCTATTCGCTCGGCGCCGTGTCGGCCGACCTGGTGGTCGCGGTGACCCAGCCCTCGTTCGGGTTCACGAACCCGCTGCCGCCGGGCATGGATCAACACGTCGCGGCCGTCGCGCTGTTCGGGAACGGCACCCAGCGCATTCTCGGCCCGGTCCCCGGCTTCAGCCCCGCCTTCGCCGGTAAGACGATCGAGCAGTGCGCGCCCGGCGACCCGATCTGTTCGGGGACCGGCAAGGCGGTATGGGCATCGCATCTGCAGCCCTCCTACATCGACTCCGGACTGGTGGATCAGGCCGCCGCCTTCGCCGCCGGCAAGCTGTAGCCGGAATCCCCAGGCGCACAGGCAATTCGCAGCGCTAACGGGTGCGCAGATCCCGGGTGATCAGGACGCGCGACGCAAGCTCGTCGTCGGGCGGATAGTCCACCCCCACCAACGTCAGGCCCTGTGCCGGTGCGGCCGCGAAGTCGCTGGATCGTTCTGCCGCGCTGAGCAATCCACGGCACCACTGCGGCGTGCGCCGCTGTTCGCCGACGGCCAACAGCGCCCCAACCAGTGAGCGCACCATCTGCCAGCAGAACGCGTCGGCGCTGACGTGCGCGGTGATCAGATCGCCCTCGCGCGACCAGTCCAGCCGCTGCAGGTCGCGAATGGTGGTGGCACCGGCGCGATGACGGCAGAACGCCGCAAAGTCGTGCAGCCCCAGCAGATCTTGCGATGCCACGCTCATCGCGTCCACATCCAAGTCGCGCGGCCAGGCGGTGATGTAGCGCGCCTGCTGCGGCTGGACCCCGTAGGCCGCCGTCGACAACCTGTACTCGTAATGACGCCGCAACGCCGAGAACCGCGCATCGAAACCCGATGGCGCGCGGCTGATTTCGAGAACACGAACGTCGGCGGGCAGGAACCGACTGAGGCGCCGCAGCAGCGGCAGGAACTCCGGATCGCCGGCTCGCGACGACCGCGGATAGACATTCGGCAAGGCGGCGACGGGCACATCGACGTGGGCCACCTGCCCGGTGGCATGTACTCCCGTGTCGGTGCGCCCAGCCGCCCACAACCGAACCGGCGTGCGGAAAACCGTCGTCAGCGCGTCATCGATGACACCGGCGACAGTGCGCTGCCCGGCCTGAGTTGCCCAGCCTGCGAAATCGGTTCCGTCATAGGCAATGTCGAGCCTAAGACGGACGTCTTCGCTACTTCTCGGTGGACTCGTCGGGAGCCTCGTCAGCCACTGCCTCCTCGACCGCCGCCTGCGGTGCCGCAGCCGCCGCCTCGGGCGCAGCTTCGGTGGTTTCTTCGGCCTCGGTCGCCTCGGTGGCCTCGGCTGCCTCATCGGCCGTCGGGCCAACCGCCTCTTCCGGCTCAACCGCCGCCTGCGGCGCCGCCGCGGCGGCCACCGGTGCCGGCTTCGAAGCCTTCACCCGACGCGCCCGATCAGCCTCCGACGTCACCGTCTTTTCCCGCACCAGCTCGATCACGGCCATCGGGGCGTTGTCGCCCTTGCGCGCCTCGACCTTGATGATCCGGGTGTATCCGCCTTCGCGGTCGGAGAAGAACGGCCCGATCTCCTCGAACAGGGCGTGCACCACGTCCTTGTCGCGGATCTTCTTCAGAACCTCTCGACGGTTGTGCAGCGTGCCCTTTTTCGCATGTGTGATCAGCTTCTCCGCGTACGGCCGCAGCGCACGTGCCTTCGGCTCGGTCGTCTTGATGCGACCGTGCTCGAACAGCGACGTGGCCAGGTTGGCCAGCAGAGCCTTCTGGTGCGAAGACGACCCGCCGAGGCGAGGGCCCTTGGTGGGCTTGGGCATTGCAGACGCTCCTGTCTAGGGGTTCAAAAGCTTTAGAGCTGTTCGGTTTCCGCGTAGTCCTGGTCGTCGTAAGCACCCTCGGTGGACCAGGTGCCAGTGGCGACGTCGTAGCCCGCAACCTCTGAAGGGTCGAAGCTCGGCGGGCTGTCCTTGAGCGACAGGCCCAGCTGGTGCAGCTTGACCTTCACCTCGTCGATGGACTTCTGGCCGAAGTTGCGGATGTCGAGCAGGTCGGACTCGGTGCGCGACACCAGCTCGCCGACGGTGTGCACACCCTCGCGCTTGAGGCAGTTGTAGGACCGCACGGTCAGGTCCAGGTCGTCGATCGGCAGCGCGAACGAGGCGATGTGGTCGGCCTCGGCCGGCGACGGCCCGATCTCGATACCCTCGGCCTCGATGTTGAGTTCCCGTGCCAGGCCGAACAATTCGACCAGGGTCTTACCCGCCGACGCCAGGGCGTCGCGGGGGCCGATCGAACTCTTGGTCTCGACGTCCAGGATCAGTTTGTCGAAGTCGGTGCGCTGCTCGACCCGGGTGGCGTCCACCTTGTAGGTGACCTTGAGCACCGGCGAGTAGATGGAATCGACTGGGATACGGCCGATTTCGGCACCCGACGCCTTGTTCTGCACGGCGGGCACGTAGCCGCGGCCGCGCTCGACGACCAGCTCGACCTCGAGCTTGCCCTTGTCGTTCAGCGTCGCGATGTGCATCTCGGGGTTGTGCACCGTCACACCTGCCGGCGGGACGATGTCACCGGCGGTGACCTCGCCGGGGCCCTGCTTGCGCAGGTACATGGTCACCGGCTCGTCCTCCTCGGACGACACGACCAGACCCTTGAGGTTCAGGATGATGTCGGTGACGTCTTCCTTGACGCCGGGGACGGTGGTGAACTCGTGCAGCACACCGTCGATGCGGATGCTGGTGACAGCCGCTCCGGGGATGGAAGACAGCAAGGTCCGGCGAAGCGAGTTGCCGAGGGTGTAACCGAAACCGGGCTCGAGCGGCTCGATG
>DASYJS010000100.1:0-2184 GCA_035996225.1 Mycobacterium sp.
GTCAGTCGCCGCAATTCCCGAGGCGTCCCTGGCTGGCTGGTGATGACCGCATTTCAGCACCCAAAATGCGCTGATCTGCACAAATTTTACCGGCCGAATTTCGGCCGAAAAGCATCAAAATCGGCACTGTCGGCGAAATCACCGTTCGGACTCAGGGTCCGCTCAGGTGCCAAGTGCCAAGTATATACACGGCCACCCTTCGGCAAACAAGGATGATCGACTTCAGCTGGATGTTAGTGAGATAGAGCTAATCCGGCCGGGTGCGGCGAATGGGTACCCGAATAAGAATTCATTAGGTTGGACAGCAAAAAGAGGCGAATATCACATTCTTCCGATTGCCGGTGTCGGCGATGGAATTAGTTGCTCATGAGTCTGCGGAAACGCCGAAGTCGATCCCGCCCGCTCCGTCTCGACGTTCGTCGACGTCAAAGCGCGTTGTGGTCGCGTTCGCCGGTCCGGATACGGACCACGCTCTCGACCGGAGAAACCCAGACCTTGCCGTCGCCGATCTTGCCGGTGCGGGCGACGCCGACAATGGCATCCACGACTCGCTGGACAACCTCGTCGTCGACCACCACCTCGACACGGGCCTTGGGGACGAAATCAACCGCGTACTCGGCTCCGCGATAGACCTCGGTATGCCCACGTTGCCTGCCGTAGCCCTGGACATCGGTGACGGTCAAACCAAGCACACCTGCGGACTCAACGGCATGCCTGACGTCATTGATCGTGAAGGGCTTGACGATCGCGGTGATCAGCTTCACGGCGTTAACCATCCACCTGCTCAGCGGACTCGGAGGCCGCCGCCCCCGCCCGAGATGCCACGAGCGAATCGACTCGGCGGCCGGTGACGAGCGCTTCGTCGGGATAGGCCTCTTCGTCGTGCACTCCGACGTCGCCCATTTCCAGGACCTCGTCGGGCAACCGCAATTTCATGAAGAGCCCAAGGACTTTCAAGATAACGAAGGTGACGAGCGCATCCCAGACGATCACGGTGGCCGCGGCACCCGCCTGGATCAATATCTGCTTTGGATGATGCCCCCACAGCCAACCGGAGTAGGCCACGTCCTGCCCCCCAGTTCCGCCGAGGTACACAACGACCTTGGGGTCGGCAAGCACCCCGACGAGCAACCCGCCCGCCAAACCCGCCACCCCGTGAGTGTGGAACACACCCAGGGTGTCATCGACTTTCTGGAACAGTCGTGTTCTACCAAGCCAATTCCAGGACATCCAGACAAGCGACGAGGCGACGACGCCAATGATCATCGCGCCGAAAGTGTTGACGTAACCGGCCGCCGGGGTGATCGCGACCAGCCCGGTGATCATGCCGTTGATGGCGCCCAGAAACGTAGGCTTGCGCTGCTTGCTCGCGAAGATGTCCCACAGGACCCAGGTGAGCAGGGAGACCGCGGTGGTGAGGTTGGTGTTGATCACGGCCAGCGATGCGTCGGCACCCGAAAAGTACGGGTCACCGCCGTTGAACCCATTCCAGCCCAACCACAGCACGCCGGCGCCGACCCCGGCCATCGGAAGGTTGTTCGGCACCGCGCGTTCCCGGTCACGCGCCAGCCTCGGACCGATCACCGCGGCAGCGACGAATCCGGTTGTGCCGGCGGCGAGATGGATCACGTAGCCACCGCTGTAGTCCAGGGCGCCTGCTTGCGACCACCACCCGCCGCCCCACAACAGGAACGCGTTGACCGAGTACGCAAACGTCGACCACAGCGGCACGAAGATCAGCCACACCTTGAAGTTGATCCGGCCGATGACGCTGCCGAGGAACAGCAGCGGCGTAATGGCGGCGAACACGAACTGGAAGTACGCGAGCGTGGTCTCCGAGAAGCGGAATTTGGGCATGGTGCCGTCCAGTAGCGGGATGACGGCTTGCTCTTGGTTGTTGGTGCTCAGGATCGTACGAGGAATTCCGATCGCGGCGCGCAGGATGCCTGGGCCGAGCTTCAGCGGCTGGCCAAAGCCCAGCTTGAAGCCCCACAGCACCCACACGACCAGAACCAGCGAGAACCCGGTGAAGGCCATCAGCATGGTGTTGACGGCCCACTTCTTCTGGACGATCCCGCCATACAGAACGGCAATGCCGGGAATACTCATCAGGCCGACGAGGGTCGCCGCCACCAACTGCCAAGCGTTGTCTCCGGGATTTAGCCAATCAGGATAAGGCACCAT
>DASYJS010000101.1:0-2981 GCA_035996225.1 Mycobacterium sp.
GTGTTGATCGCGGCCGTACGCGCCGGGATGGGACGCGAGGCCGCGCATCACGTGATCTCCGAACACGCGGTGGCAACGGCGTTGGCGATGCGAGAACGCGGCGCCGAGCCCGATCTGCTGGCCCGGTTGGCCGCCGACGAGCGGCTGCCGCTGGACCGTGCGGCACTGGACGCCGCGCTGGCCGACAAGAAGGCGTTCATCGGCGCCGCCGGTGATCAGGTCGACGAGGTGGTTGCGATGGTGGACACGCTGGTGGGCCGCTATCCGGACGCGGCCAAATATGCCCCGGGTGCGATCCTGTGACTCGAGCCGCCACGCTCTCGAGGATCGACTTCACCGATCTGGACAACTTCGCCAACGGATTCCCGCACGAGTTGTTCGCCGTGCACCGGCGATCCGCGCCGGTCTATTGGCACGAGCCGACCGACAACACACCTGACGGAGAGGGTTTCTGGTCCGTCGCAACCTATGCGGAAACCCTTGCGGTGCTGAAGGATCCGGTGACGTACTCCTCGGTGACCGGTGGCGCTCGACCGTTCGGCGGGACGCTGCTGCAGGACTTGGCCATCGCGGGCCAGGTCCTCAACATGATGGACGACCCGCGGCATTCCCAGATTCGGCGACTGGTGAGCTCGGGGCTGACGCCGCGGATGATCGGTCTCGTCGAGGACGATCTGCGGGCCCGGGCCCGACGGCTGCTGGACGACGTGGTGCCGGGCGAACCGTTCGACTTCCTTGTCGACATCGCCGCCGAACTGCCGATGCAGATGATCTGCATCCTGCTGGGAGTGCCTGAATCCGAACGACATTGGCTATTCGAGGCGATCGAGCCGCAGTTCGACTTCGGCGGCTCGCGCAAGGCGTCGCTTTCCCAGCTGTCGGCTGAGGAGGCCGGGTCGCGGATGTACAGCTACGGCCAGGAATTGATCGCGTCGAAACGCGCCAACCCGACCGACGACATGTTGTCGGTAGTCGCCAACGCCGCCCTCGATGACGTCGACGCGCAGGCCCTGTCGGATCTCGAGCTGTACCTGTTCTTCAGCCTGCTTTTCAGTGCCGGCGCGGAGACGACCCGCAACGCGGTTGCTGGCGGGCTGCTGTCGCTGGCCGAGCACCCCGACCAATTACGGTCGCTGCGTGCGGATTTCGGCATGCTACCGACTGCCGTCGAGGAGATGGTGCGGTGGACTTCGCCGTCGCCGTCCAAGCGGCGTACCGCCACCCGCAATGTCACGCTGGGCGGTCAGTCGATCGAAGCGGGCCAGAAGGTACAGGTATGGGAGGGCTCGGCCAACCGCGACGCCGGCGTGTTCGACCACGCGGACGACTTCGAGATCGGTCGAAAACCCAATCCACACTTAGGCTTCGGCCAAGGTGTGCACTACTGTCTGGGTGCTAATCTGGCGCGCCTGGAGCTGCGGGTCCTGTTCGAGGAGCTGCTGTCGCGCTTCGGCGCCGTGCGGGTGGTGCGGCCCGTCGAATGGACCCGCAGCAACCGGCATACCGGCATCCGTCATCTCGTTGTGGAAGTGCTCGAGAAACAGTGAGGGGGTCCGGCTCGCCTGCCGTGCGTTGGTTAGCGCGCGCGGATCGTGATCCCCGCCGATCGCAGCTCGAGGGCCGCCAGCGCGCGGATCGTGAAGGGATCCTCGCGACGCCACTCACCGACCGGATCCGCGCTGACGGCGGCCAGTTTCCCCGGCGGACGGGTGGTCAGTGCCCGCAGCGCCAGCAGTTGTTCGCCGGCCGGGGTGGCTGCCAGGGCGGTCACGGTCAATTTGCGCCGGAAGAACCGCAGTCGCAGGTAAAGCCACGGCATCGCCGCGACGAGGATCGGCGGCGCGACGACGGCCAGTGCGAGTAACACCGCGAGCCAGCTGGCCGTGGTGTCCAGGTCGTGAAGGGCGCCGGCGATGTCGAGGGCGGCCTGACTAGCCGAATTGAGCGGCTTGCTGACGGTATCGCCGACGACCGGAATGTGTTGCGCGCCATGACCCGCTGAGGCCAGGTTGCCTGCGATGCTGTGCGTGCCGTTCTCGACTTGCCGGCCCGCGTCGGCGATTGTCGAGATGGCGTCGTAGACGGCGGTGCCGACAAGCAACCAGATCGCCGTCCACACGACGATGGCAGCATCGCTGAGCAGTTGGGCCAGCAATCGGCCGGGGGTGGTGGCGTAGGGCAAAAAACGCGTTCTCATAACCTCGATCCCAGCACAGCTCCCGGCCCGGGGCGGCCTTCTTGGCGCCCGATAGGCTGGCCCGATGCGCCCTGCACTGTCCGACTACCAGCACTTGGCCAGCGGCAAGGTCCGCGAGCTGTACCGCGTCGACGATGAGCACCTGTTGCTGGTCGCCAGCGACCGGATCTCGGCGTACGACTTTGTCTTGGACAGCACGATCCCGGACAAAGGCCGCATCCTGACCGCGATGAGCGTGTTCTTCTTCGGCCTCGTCGATGCCCCCAACCACCTGGCCGGGCCGCCGGATGACCCACGTATCCCCGATGAGGTGCTGGGCCGCGCGCTGGTGGTGCGCCAGCTGGAGATGCTTCCGGTGGAATGTGTGGCTCGGGGTTATCTGACCGGTTCGGGGTTGCTGGACTATCAGGCGACTGGGAAGGTCTGCGGTATCACGTTGCCGCCGGGTCTGGTCGAGGCCAGCAAGTTCACTCAACCGTTGTTCACTCCGGCGACGAAAGCCGAACTGGGAGAACACGATGAGAACATCTCGTTCCCTCAGGTGATCACGATGGTCGGCGGAGTTCGTGCCAACCAGTTACGCGACCGCACGCTACAGACTTATGTGCAGGCGGCCGACCATGCGCTGACGAAGGGAATCATCATCGCCGACACCAAGTTCGAGTTCGGCGTGGACGCCAACGGCAACCTCGTGCTGGCCGACGAAATCTTCACGCCGGACTCGTCTCGGTATTGGCCTGCCGCCGAATACCGGGACGGGGAAGTCCAGAACAGCTTCGACAAG
>DASYJS010000102.1:0-3243 GCA_035996225.1 Mycobacterium sp.
GGGGCCAGTGGTCGTGCGGGTAAGAGTGCCGCTGATCCAGCAGTCGATCGTCGATGGCATGGGTGTGGACATCGATGAGGCGGGTTCGGGTGGAGAGCTGAGCGTTGATCGTGATGCCTCCGCGCGACGTTGAGACGGGCAGGTGCGCCGAGCGTAGTTGATTGTGCATACACAATTCAATATGTACATACACATTGTTGTGCTCCACATCGCGACGATGGTAGAAGTACCGATGTGCAGGCGGGACCGATCCCGGGGGGAGAGCAGGGAAGTGACCGGCGAGGTTAGGTCAGGGGTGCTGCGGAGTGTTCGGGGTGCGGTCCGGGTCGTCGGCGCGGATCAGGTCTTGATCGTGGCGATTGATGGCATCGACGAACGACGCCTGATCGTGCAGCGCGATGGCGGCCACGATGTCGTCGTGGACGTCGAGACTGCTCGTCAGCAGCGCCTCGTGGTCGCCGACGAACACCACCCGCGTCAGCACCGCCTTGATGCTGGTCACGATGAGCTGATGCATCCCTTCCAGAACCGGGATATGGGCCGCGGTCGCGACGACGCGGTGAAACGCGAGCACGGCGTCGAAGAACTGCTCGGCCTCGGTGGCGGCCCGCAGGGTGATCATCGCCGACCGCATCGCAGCGATGTCGTCACTGGTCGCCCGCTCGAATGCGGCCTTGGTGAGCCCGAACTCGAGGTACAACCGGGCTTCGAACAAGTCCAGGGGGTGTGGGATGGAAGGCTGAAAGCACAAGTCCAGCGCCCCCACCCGGACCTGCGGGGGTGCGCTGGCCACGGTGATCCCGCCTCCTGGTCCGGGTCGAACGCTCACCAGGTCGCGATCGCGCAGGATTCGCAGTGTTTCGTTCATCACCGTCGGGCTGATGCCGAACCGATCCATGATCTCCGACCGGCGGCCCAGGTGAGCTCCGATCGGCAGGCGGGCACTGAGGATTTCGTGTTCCAGATCGGCAGCGACGCGTTCAGCCCGAGAGGAGCGGAGTGCGGGCTCGCGACGTTGCACGCGCAGCCTCCTTCGGGTCGCCGCCGGCGCCACAGTGACCCCGCGAAAGCAAGTTTGTCAAAAAGGACCTGAAAAAGGCTACGTGAGGAGTCCGTACCGATGGACCGAGCAACGCGTGCCGCGACATTCTCGTGCGACACCGCGACGACTACAACGCTGCGGTCGCGGCCTTCCGCTGGCCCGACATCGGCGGCCGGTTCAACTGGGCGCTCGATTGGTTCGACCCCATCGCGATGGGCAACTCGCGAGCGGCGCTGCGCATAGTCCTGCGGCGACCACCGCACTGGGGCCCAAGGACCTCGCTGACCCCGTCGGTCGGGGAGCGGTGCGCCATGTCATCACCGGTGCCGACCAGGTCGACGAATTCGACGGCATCCCAGGGGATTTCGGCCGCATCGCGATCGGCGACGCTCCGCCTCGTGGCGCCCGTACGGCTCGCCGACGCCGTGGCCATGTTGTCACGGCTCACCACCCATACCGCGCGGATGACCCCACCCTGATCTACTTCACGTCCGGCACCACCAGCCAGCTGAAACTCGTGGAACACACGCATACGTCCTACCCAGTCGGCCATCTGTCAACGATGTACTTCCTTGGATTACGTGCGGTGATGTGCACCTCAACATCAGCTCCCCGGGCCGGGCCAAGCACGCGTGGAGTTCGTTCTTCGCGCCCTGGATCGCCGAGGCGACGATCCAGTTCTATAGCTACACCCGTTTCGGCGCATCCCGCTTTCTGACGATGCTTCGGCGAGCCGACGTCGCCTCGCTCTGTGCGCCGCCGACGCTGTGGCGCATGCTGGCTCAGGCCGATTTAGGTGCCAAGCCTGCCGCGCTGCGGGAGGTGGTCGGTCCGGGTTCACCGATTAAGCGCGGTTCGATGGGGCGGCCGCTGCCCGGCGTTACGGTAGAGATCCTCGACTCGGTGAGCGGGCAGCCGGCCAGCGAGGGTGAAATCTGTCTGCGGCTCGATCCGCGGCCGGTGCATCTCATGTCTGGCTATCTCGGCGGCGACGGCGGCAGCGCCTGTTCGAGGCTGCTGTGGTACCGGCCCCGACCCAACCAGGTTGGCCGTGCCAAAGGCCTATATCAGCCTGGCGGCCGGGTGGGACTCCGATCGGGCCACCGCCGACACGGTTTTCGCCCATACAGACCGAAACCTTGCGCCCTATCAACGCATCCGGCGCATTGAATTCATGGAACCACCTAAGACCATCTCCGGCAAGATCCGCGTGTCGAGTGTGGACTCGCGAAAACACTTGCGAACCAAACGATTTGACGTATGAATATCGCGATCGCTGAGCCGGGACCAGTTTGCAACAGCGTGCAGCTCGGCTTCCATCATCGCCCGATGCCCGATACCCGCCAATCGCTTATTGCATGCGCGCATAACAAACGAACGGCCGGACGAGTGGAAAGTGACCCCGATGGGGGACCCATTATCCCTCTTGGTGGAGCAGTCACCGGACTGCGCGCCTCGCTAGCGTTCCAGCATGCCGCCGGCCGATCGTGACCATCTGCAGGTGCGGGCGACTAGGGGCGTCTTCACGCTGCTGGTCGGCCGACGCTGCTTACGTTGCGACCGCCCCAGACCGACAATGCGGTGCACCGACCTCATGCCCGCGTCGCGGGAGCACCGGTGTTGACAGCGTATGCGGCTACCAAGCCCGTCCGCGCGGTGGGCGGCTTCTTCGCGATGTCACTGGACACTTTGGTATTGATATTCAGGCCGCCGTTCGCCTGGCGTGAATACCTTCTTCAGAGCTGGTTTGTGGCGCGGGTGTCAATGGTGCCGGCACTGATGATGACGCTCCCGTATTCGGTGATCTTGACGTTCATCTTCAACATCCTGCTGACCGAAATCGGTGCCGGGGATTTCTCCGGAACGGGCGCGGCGATCGGTACCGTGAACCAGATCGCACCTATCGTCACGGTGCTGGTGGTAGCCGGCGCGGGTTCCACCGCGATGTGCGCCGATCTGGGTGCGCGGACGATCCGCGAAGAACTCGACGCGATGCGGGTGCTCGGCATCGACCCCATCCACAGGCTGGTGGTACCGCGCGTGCTGGCCGCCACCACGGTGGCTTTGGCACTGGAAGCTGCGGTGACCGTGGTCGGCCTTGTCGGCTCATTCTTTTTCACCGTGTATGTCCAGCACGTCTCGGCGGGCGCGTTCGTGACCGGTCTGACGACGCTCACCGGCCTTGCCGACGTCATCGTTTC
>DASYJS010000103.1:0-8452 GCA_035996225.1 Mycobacterium sp.
CTATCGATTGCCGCAGGCCGCGGGCGGCCAGGATCCGTCTCAGCCGACCGCGCCGGTTCAATTGGATCGGTTTGTCGTTGGCCGGATCAAGGCGTTGTCCAAAACGTTGGGTGTGCGCCGATCGTCGCTCCTCACGGCGGCGTGCGCCCTGTTGGTGCGCGGGTGCACTGAGGGTTCGGAGGTGGTGTTCGACTTCCCGGTCAGCAGGCGAGTGGATCCGGGGTCGAAGTTGCTTCCCGGGATGGTCGCTGGGGTGGTACCTCTGGTATTGCAGGCCCCGCCGGGGGCGACGGTTGCCGATTTTTGTCGGCATGTGGATAGGCGGTCCCGAGAAGCGCTGCGACACCAGCGGTTTCCGGTGCACACGTTGGATGGCGCTGGGCAGGCGACAAATCGGGTCATCATTAATTTCATCCCGAACAGACTTACCCTGAACCTGGCGGACGTTCTCGCCACGGCCACGTATACGACTTTCGGCCCGGTCGCTCACTTCGGATTGTTCTTCGTCGGGACAGGTGAGGAACAATTCCTCACTACTGCCGGGGCTGGGCAACCATTTTCGAATTTCGACGTCGCGGATTTGGCCGAGCGGTTACAGCAGATATTGGTGGCAATGACCACCGATCCGACACGTTCATTGTCGTCGGTGCTACTACTCGGCGCCGCCGAGCAGGCCCACCTCGATGAGATCGGTAACCGGGCGGTGCTCACCGCGCCCAGACCCACGCCGGTTTCGGTTCCGGCTTTGTTCGCCGGGCAAGTCGCGCGCACCCCCGATGCGATGGCGGTGACCTTCGAAGGCCGGTCCATGACCTACCGCGAACTCGACGAAGCCGCCAACCGCTTAGCCCACCTGCTCGCCGGCGAGGGGGCGGGCCCGGGACAGTCTGTGGCACTGCTGTTTACCCGGTCCGCCGAGGCGATCATCGCGATCCTGGCGGTACTCAAGAGCGGGGCGGCGTATCTACCGATCGACCCGGCCCACCCCGAAGCGCGGATACAGTTCATGATCGCGGATGCCGCACCGATCGCCGCGATCACCACCACCGATCTGACCGACCGGCTCGACGGGCAGGACCTGGTCGTCGTCGACGTCAACGACCCGCGCATCGACACCCAGCCCAGCACCACACCGAGGGCACCCGCGCCCGAGAACATCGCCCACATCATCTACACCTCCGGCACCACCGGTGTCCCCAAGGGCGTGGCCGTCACCCACCACAACATCACCCAGCTGCTCGACTCACTGGATGCCGGCCTACCACCGGGACAGGTGTGGTCCCAGTGCCACTCCTATGCGTTCGACTTCTCGGCATGGGAGATCTGGGCCGCCCTGCTGCACGGCGGGCGGCTGGTGGTGGTCCCGGAGTCGGTGACGGCCTCGCCCGAGGACTTCCAGGCCCTGCTGGTCGCTGAACAAGTCAGCGTGCTGGCCCACACGCCCTCAGCGGTGGCGGCGCTCTCCCCTGCCGGCTTGGGATCGACGGCCTTGGTGATCGGCGGCGAAGCCTGCTCTGCCGAGGTGGTGGACCGCTGGGCCGACGGGCGGGTGATGATCAACGCCTACGGCCCAACCGAAACCACTATCTATGCGGCCAAGAGTGCACCGCTAACAGCGGGGGCAGGTGTCGTGCCGATCGGTTCGCCGGTGTCGAGTGCGGCGTTGTTTGTGCTGGACGACTGGCTACGGCCGGTCCCTGCCGGGGTGGTCGGTGAGCTGTATGTGGCCGGGCCCGGCGTGGGCTGCGGGTATTGGCGCCGGACCGGGCTGACCGCGGCGCGGTTTGTGGCCAGCCCCTTCGGGGAGCCCGGAGCGCGGATGTATCGCACCGGCGACCTCATGTATTGGGGCCCTGATGGGCAGCTGGGGTATGCCGGGCGCGCCGATGACCAGGTCAAGATTCGCGGGTACCGCATCGAACTCGGCGAAGTCCGCGCTGCCCTGGCCGGTTTGGAAGGGGTGGAGCATGCGGCGGTGATCGCCCGCGAGGACCACCCCGGCGCCAAACGTCTGGTCGGCTACATCACCGGAACCGCCGACCCGGCCTTCGTACGTGCCCAGCTCGCCGAGCAGCTCCCGCCATACCTGGTGCCGGCCGCGGTACTGGTGATCGACGCACTGCCGTTGACCGTCAACGGCAAACTCGACACCCGCGCCCTGCCGGCACCGGACTACGGCGACGTCGATCACTACCGCGCCCCGGCCACCGCCGTCGAGGAGATCCTGGCCGGGATCTACGCCCAGGTCCTGGGAGTGGAGCGGGTGGGAGTCGAGGACTCGTTCTTCGATCTGGGCGGGGATTCGCTGTCGGCGATGCGGGTGATCACCGCGATCAACACCGGCATGGATGCCGGTCTTTCGGTGCGAGCATTGTTCGAGGCCCCAACGATCGCCCAGCTGGCCCCCCACATCGGTACCAGCCGGGGAAGGCTGGAACCGTTGATTGCCGGGGAGCGGCCGGCGGCGGTCCCGTTGTCGTTCGCCCAATCCCGGTTGTGGTTCCTGGACCAGTTGCAGGGGCCGTCCCCGGTGTACAACATCGCGGTGGCGCTGCGGCTATCCGGCCACCTGGATGTCGATGCACTGGCTGCCGCGTTGGCCGATGTGATCGCCCGCCATGAGAGCCTGCGGACGGTGTTCCCAGCGGTCGAGGACGCACCGCGGCAAGTAGTGGTGCCCGCTGATCGGGCCGAGTTTGGTTGGCAGGTAATCGATTCAAACGGATGGACCGCAACCCGCCTCAACGAGGCAATCGACGCGGCCACGCGCCACACCTTCGAGCTGACCACCGAGATTCCCTTGTGGGCAACCCTTTTCCGTCTCGACGATGACGAGCATGTGCTGGTGGGCATTGTGCACCACATCGCTGCCGACGGCTGGTCGATCGCCCCGCTGGTGCGCGATCTGGGCGAGGCGTATACCGCCCGGTGTGTGGGACAGGTACCGAGTTGGGCCGAATTGCCAGTGCAATACGCCGATTACACGCTGTGGCAGCACGCGCAGTTCGGTGATCTGGATGATCCCGACAGCCCCATCGCGTCCCAATTGACCTACTGGGAAGACGCGCTGACCGGTATGCCCGAGGTCTTGCCGCTGCCCACCGATCGGCCTTACCCGCCGGTGGCCGATCAGCGCGGGGCCAGCGTTGCGGTCCAGTGGCCGGCCGAGTTGCAGCAGCGGGTGCGCGAGGTGGCGCGCGAACACAATGCGACCAGCTTCATGGTGGTCCAGGCCGCCCTGGCGGTGTTGTTGTCGGCGGTCAGCGCGAGTCCCGATGTGGCCGTGGGCTTCCCGATCGCCGGGCGCCGCGACCCCGCACTCGAAGAGCTGGTGGGCTTTTTCGTCAACACCCTGGTGCTGCGCGTGGATGTGGCCGGGGATCCCACTGTCGCGGAGTTACTGGCGCAGGTCCGGGCAAGCAGCCTGGCCGCCTACGAACACCAAGACGTGCCCTTCGAAATGCTCGTCGAACGGCTCAACCCCACCCGAAACCTGACCCATCACCCGCTGGTGCAGGTGATGTTGGGCTGGCAGAACGCCGCGCCCGCCGAATTGACTTTGGGCGATATGCAGGCCACCGTGCTGCCGATCGATACCCGCACCGCGCGAATGGATTTAGCGTTTTCGTTGACCGAATGCTTCACCGCGGCCGGTGAGCCCGGCGGGATCTCCGGGACGGTGGAATACCGGACCGACGTGTTCGACGCGGCGACTATTGAGACGCTGATCGGGCGGTGGCGGCGAGTGCTGGTGGCGTTGACCACCGATGGGGCACAACAGCTTTCCTCGATTCAGCTGTTGGACGCCGATGAGCACGCCCACCTCGATGCGATCGGCAACCGCGCCGTCCTGACCCAGCCGGCGACCCGGGCATCTGTTCCGGCGCTGTGGGCCGCGCAGGTGGATCGCGCCCCTGAGGCGGTGGCGGTGACCTTCGAGGGCCGGTCGATGACCTACCGCGAGGTTGACGTGGCCGCCAACCGCTTGGCGCACCTGTTGGCTTCCGAAGGTGCGGGTCCCGGAGAGTCCGTGGCGCTGCTGTTTTCGCGCTCGGCCGAGGCGATCATCGCGATCTTGGCGGTACTCAAGACCGGGGCGGCGTATCTGCCGATCGACCCGGCCCATCCGTCGGCCCGGATCGAGTTCATGGTCGCCGATGCCGCACCGATCGCCGCGATCACCTCCGCGGAGCTGCGGTCGCGGTTGCAGGAGTGCGACCTGTGGGTCATCGACGTCGACGACCCCCGGATAGACACCCAGCCCGACACCGCGCCGCCCGCGCCGTCGCCCGACGACATCGCCCACATCATCTACACCTCGGGCACCACCGGCGTCCCGAAGGGTGTTGCGGTCACTCACCACAACGTCACTCAACTGTTCGACTCGCTCGATGCGGGTCTGGAACTGTCGCCGGGACAAGTGTGGACACAGTGCCATTCATACGCGTTCGACTTCTCGGTGTGGGAGATCTGGGGCGCGCTGCTACACGGCGGCCGGTTGGTGGTGGTGCACGAGGCGGTGGCCGGCTCACCGGAAGACTTGCACGCCCTACTAGTCGCTGAACAGGTAACCGTTCTCACCCAGACCCCGTCGGCGGTCGGGACGCTTTCCCGGCAGGGGTTGGAGTCGACGGCGCTGGTGATCGGCGCTGAACCCTGCCCCGCCGAGGTGGTGGATCGCTGGGCGCGCGGACGGGTGATGGTCAACGTCTACGGCCCGACCGAGACGACGATGTGGGCGTCCAAAAGCGCGCCGCTCGCACCGGGTTCGGGTGTGCCGCCGATCGGTTCGCCGGTGTCGGGGGCGGCGTTCTTTGTTCTCGATGAATGGTTGCGCCCGGTGCCCGTCGGGGTGGTCGGCGAGTTGTATCTGGCCGGCCGCGGGGTGGGGTCCGGGTACCTACACCGGGCGGGCTTGACCGCATCGCGATTCATGGCCTGCCCGTTCGCGGGGGCCGACTCCCCTGGACAAAGAATGTATCGCACCGGGGACCTGGTGCGGTGGCGTTCCGACGGACAGCTCGACTACCTGGGCCGCGCGGACGAGCAGGTGAAGATTCGCGGCTACCGCATCGAGCTCGGCGAAATCCGCTCAGCCCTGGCCGGTTTGGCTGGCGTGGAGCAGGCCGTCGTCGTCTCCCGCGAGGATCGTCCGGGCACCAAACACCTCGTCGGCTACATCACCGGAACCGCCGATCCCAGCCAGGCACGCGCCGCCCTGGCCGACCGGCTCCCGCCGTATATGGTGCCGTCGGCGGTGGTGGTGATCGAGGCGTTGCCGATGACGGTCAACGGGAAACTCGATACCGGCGCCTTACCCGCACCCGAATACCACGACGCCGATCAGTACCGTGCCCCCACCGACGCCATCGAGGAGATCCTGGCCGGCATTTATGCCCAAGTTTTGGGATTGAACCAAGTCGGGGTCGATGAGTCGTTCTTCGATTTGGGAGGGGACAGCATCCTCTCGATGCAGGTGGTGTCCCGGGCGCGCGCGGCAGGTGTGTTGTGCCGTCCGCGTGACATTTTCGTCGAGCAGACCGTGGCCCGGGTCGCCCGAGTTGCCAGTGTCGCGACGGATGAGGCAGGCGTCGTCGATGAGGGTGTGGGCGAGGTGCTGGCCACCCCGATCATCCGCTGGCTGGAAGGGGTAGGGGGCCGCGTCGAGCAATTCAACCAGGCGGTGACCGTGCAGGCGCCCGTCGCGGTGACCGAAGCCGACGTGGTTGTGGTGCTACAAGCGTTGCTCGATCGACACGCGATGCTGCGGCTACGCGTCGACGACGACGGCTCCGGGGGTTGGTCATTGCGGGTGCCCGAACCCGGGTCGGTGGACGCGCGCGGCTGCCTGCATGCCGTTGAAGAGCTGTCCGATGAGGCGCTGGTCCAAGCGCGGGCCCTGTTGAATCCGACCACCGGGACGATGCTGAGCGCATTGTGGGTCGCGCCGATCGGTGAGCTGGTGTTGATCGTTCATCATCTGGCCGTCGACGGGGTCTCGTGGCGAATCCTGTTGGAGGACATCAACCTTGCCTGGGCCCAGCATCGCGGCGATCAAGGGGTGGCGTTGCCGGCGCCGGGGACATCCTTTGCCCGGTGGGCGTCGCGGCTCGATGAGCATGCCCGGCATCCCGACGTCGTAGCTCAGGCAGAGGCGTGGCGGCAGGTGGCCGTGGCGCCGGCGGCGCTGCCCGCACCCGAACCCAAGCTGGATACCTACGCCAACGCGGGGCGGTTGTCAGTGGACCTGGACGTCGAGACGACCCGGATGTTGTTGGGTGAGGTGCCCGCGGCGTTTCATGCTGGGGTTCAAGACATTCTCTTGATCGCCTTCGGGTTGGCCTGGGCAGAATATTTGGGCACCGGCAGTGCGCCGATCGGTATCGATGTGGAGGGCCATGGGCGCCACGACGATCTGGCCGGCGATGTGGACTTGTCGCGCACCGTGGGCTGGTTCACCACCAAATACCCAGTTTCACTGGTGGTCGGGGGATTGTCCTGGGCGCAGGTGCTTGCCGGTGAGTCCGCGCTGGGACCGGTGATCAAGGACGCCAAAGAGCAGCTGCGCGCCCTACCCGACGGGCTGACCTACGGCCTGCTGCGTTACCTCAACCCGGACGTCGATCTGGCAGGATCCGACCCGGCGATCGGATTCAACTACTTCGGACGCCTCGGCGCCGGTGCCGTCCAGTTCTCTGACGACTTGTGGCTGATCGGCCCGGACGGTGTGTCGGTGGCCGCCGTGGCTGCAGCGATCCCAATGCCGTTGGGGCACACCGTGGAACTCAATGCCGGCACCCTCGACACCCACGCCGGCCCGCATTTGCACGCCACCTGGACCTGGGCAACCTCAGCGCTCGATGACGAGCAAGTCAGTCGGCTCAGCCAATTGTGGTTCGACGCCCTGATCGGGATCTGTGCTCATGTCCAGCACGGCGGCGGCGGCCTGACGCCGTCGGATATCGTCCCTGCCCGGCTCAGCCAACAGCAGATCGACAAGCTGTGCCAGCACGACCGCATCGCCGATATCTTGCCGTTGACCCCGCTGCAGCAGGGGTTGCTGTTCCACGCCAATACCCACCGCAATAGCGATTTGGGCGAGTTGTATGCGGTGCAGCTGGACATCACCGTCACCGGCCCGCTGGACCCCGATCGGCTGCGCGAAGCGCTCGACACGGTGGTCACCCGTCATCCCAACCTGGCCGCCCGATTCTGCCCGGAGTTCGACCAGCCGGTCCAGGTCATCCCGGCACATCCCGTAGTGCCATGGCAATACGCCGAACTCGGCGAAGGCGTCGATGTGGAGGAGCAGATCCAGCGGCTCTGCGCGGCCGAGCGCGCGGCGGTCACCGACCTGACCGACCCGCCCGCGTTCCGGGTCGCGTTGACCCGCACCGCCGAGCACCTCCACCGGTTGGTGCTGACGAACCACCACATCGTGCTCGATGGCTGGTCACTGCCAATCCTGTTGCAAGAGATCTTCACTAGCTACTACGGGCAGCGACTCCCCGCACCGCCGCCCTACCGCCGGTTCGTGACCTGGCTGGCCGACCAGGATCGCGTCGCCGCCGAGAAGGCCTGGCGTCAAACGTTCGCCCGCTTTGAGGCCCCCACCCTGGTGGGCCCGCCGGGCCGGGTCGGGCTCGGACCCCGAGAGGTGGCCACGTCGCGGGTACCCGCCGAGACGACGCGGGCCGTGAGTGAGCTGGCCCGCGCGCATCACACCACCGTCAACACGGTGTTGCAGGCCAGCTGGGCGCAGCTGTTGATGTGGCTGACCGGGCAGCGTGATGTCGCCTTCGGGACCGCGGTCTCGGGCCGCCCGGCTGAATTGGCCGGCTCGGATTCGATGGTGGGCCTCCTGATCAATACCGTGCCGGTGCGGGCCGCCATCACCACGGCCACCACCACCGCCGACTTGCTCGACCAGCTACACCAGGCCAACAACCACACCCTCGAGCACCAGCACCTGGCACTGCCCGAGATTCACCGCGCCGCCGGACACGACCAACTCTTCGACACCCTGTTCGTCTACGAGAACTACCCGGTCGATCCCGCCTTGTTCGGCTTCAACGGCTTGGCCGTCACCGAGTACACCGCCCGGGAAAACAACCATTATCCGCTGACCCTGCAAGCCATGCCCGGCAATGAACTCGGCCTGCGCGTCGAATACGACACCGACGTCTTCACCGCCGATCAGATCCACACGCTCATCCGGCAATTGCAGCGAGTGCTGGTGGCCACGACGACCGACCCCACCCGCAGGTTGTCGTTGATGGATCTACTTGACGTCGACGACCACACCCGCCTCGATGAGATGGGTAACCGCGCGGTGTTGACCCGGTCGGCGACTGGGGTATCGGTTCCGGCTTTGTTCGCCGGCCAAGTGGCGCGCAGTCCGGATGCGGTAGCGGTGAGCTTCGACGGTCGCTGCATGTCGTACCGCGAACTC
>DASYJS010000104.1:0-6511 GCA_035996225.1 Mycobacterium sp.
TCGCTGGCCGGGGAGTTCCTCGACGCGTCGTTGCGGTTGTTGGTCGGTGGCGGGCGCTTCATCGAGATGGGCAAGACCGACCTTCGCGACCCCGAGACGGTGGCCCAACAACACCACGGCGTGAAATATCGGGCATTCGACCTGATCGAGGCCGGCCCGGATCTCACCTCGACAATGCTCTCCGACTTGATGGCGATGTTCGACACCGGCGTGTTGAAGCCGTTGCCGGTCAAGGCGTTTGATGTGCGATGTGCATCGGCGGCGTATCGGTTCGTCAGTCAGGCCCGTCAGATCGGCAAGGTGGTGCTCACTTTGCCCGATGGTCCCGGCAATGCGGTGCTCGCGGGTTCCGGTGGTGGCCTGGCCGGCGGCAGCGTGGTGATTACCGGCGGCACCGGGATGGCCGGGTCGGCGGTGGCCGCGCATTTGGTGGCTCGTTACGGGGTGGCCCATGTGGTGTTGGTCAGCCGCAGCGGCTCCGGAGGTGAGGGGGTGGCGGATCTGGTCGAGCGGCTCGAAGGTGCCGGGGCCGTGGCGTCGGTGGTGGCCTGTGATGTGGCCGACCGCGATGCGGTGGCGGCGTTGATCGCCGGACTGGACCCGCGGTATCCGCTCAAGGGCGTGTTCCATGCCGCCGGGGCGCTCGATGACGGATTGATCGCATCGTTGACCCCGCAGCGGGTGGATACGGTGTTGCGGGCCAAGGTCGACGGCGCGTGGAACCTGCACGAGCTCACCCGCGACGTGGACTTGTCGGCGTTCGTGATGTTCTCGTCGATGGCCGGGATCGTCGGTTCCCCGGGTCAGGGAAACTATGCGGCCGCAAACAGCTTCCTTGACGAGTTGGCCGCCTATCGGCGTGCCCAAGGCCTTGCGGGGTTGTCGGTGGCCTGGGGGCTGTGGGAACAGGCCAGCGGCATGACTCAACACCTCGACGAGCGCGACAAAGCCCGCATGAGCCGAATCGGGCTGGCACCCATGGCAACTGAGCAGGCACTGCGACTATTCGATACCGCGATGCTGGCCGAGCGCCCCATGGTGGTGGCCGCCCGCATCGACCTCGGTGCACTGGCCGACAACGGCGCCGCGCTGCCCCCACTGCTGAGTCAGCTGGTCACCCGCCCCATCCGACGCATCATCGATGAGACCGACACCACCTCCGCCTCGGTGACCGGCCTCGTCGCCCGACTGCAGGGCCTCTCCGCCGAGCAGCGACACAGTGAACTGGTGGACGTGGTGTGCCGCAACGCCGCTACCGTGCTGGGCCGCCCCAACGCTGGAGACATCAACGCCGGAAGCGTCTTTCAAGACCTCGGCTTCGACTCACTGACCGCCGTCGAACTGCGTAACCGGCTCAAAACCGCGACCGGACTCACCCTTTCACCGACGCTGATCTTCGACTACCCGACCCCGATCGTCCTGGCGGAGCACCTCGACACCCGGGTGGTGGTCCCCACCGCTCCGGCCGAGCAGCCCAACCTGATGGCCCGCTTCAACGACATCACCCGTGAGCTGCAAACGCTGCTGAACCAACCTGATTGGCGGCCCGATGACAAACCGCACCTCACCACCCGCATCCAGACCCTGCTGACCACGCTCAGCGCCCAGCTGGATCCATACGACCAGCAGGAAGCCGATGACGAGGACATCCACACTGCCACCGAAAACCAACTCTTCGCGATCCTCGACGAAGAACTCGGCTCGTAAGACGCCAAGGAGCGCCAGTGTCGGACACCGACAAACATCTTGACTACCTGAAGCGGCTCACCGCAGATCTGCGGCGCACGCGGCGGCGCGTGGCGGAGCTGGAGGGCAAGCTGTCCGAGCCGATCGCGGTGGTGGGAATGGCATGCCGGTATCCGGGCGGAGCGGATTCCCCGGAGGCCTTGTGGGAGATGGTGGTTGACGGCCGCGACGCCGTGTCGGAGTTTCCTGCGGATCGGGGCTGGGACGTGGCCGGGTTGTTCGATCCCGACCCCGATGCCCCGGGGAAAATGTACGTACGCCAGGGATCATTCCTGGCCGACGCGGGCGATTTCGATGCCGGGTTTTTCGGTGTCGGCCCCAGCGAGGCCCTGGCGATGGATCCACAGCAGCGGTTGATGCTGGAGTTGTCGTGGGAAGCCTTGGAGCGCACCGGCATTGATCCCTTGGGGTTGCGGGGTTCGGACACGGGTGTGTTCGCCGGTGTGATTCATGCCGGCTACGGGGGCCAGGTGGAAGGCGAGCTGGAGGGTTACGGACTCACCGGCTCGACGATGAGCGTGGCGTCGGGCCGGGTGTCGTACGTGCTGGGCTTGGAAGGCCCGGCGGTGTCGGTGGATACGGCGTGCTCGTCGTCGTTGGTGGCACTGCATTTGGCCGCGCAGTCGCTGCGGTCGGGCGAATGCGACCTGGCCCTGATCGGTGGCGTCACGGTCATGGCCACACCCGCCGCATTTGTCGAATTCAGCCGTCAGCGGGCGCTGGCCGCCGATGGCCGGTGCAAGGTCTATGCCGGGGCCGCCGACGGCACCGCCTGGTCCGAAGGCGCCGGAGTCCTGGTGGTGGAGCGCCTGGCCGACGCGCGACGAGCAGGACACCCGGTCTTGGCGCTGGTACGCGGGACCGCGGTCAATCAGGATGGCGCCTCCAACGGATTGACCGCCCCGAACGGACCGTCCCAGCAACGCGTCATCCGCACGGCACTGGCCAGCGCGGGGCTGACGGCAGCAGACGTCGACGTCGTCGAGGGGCACGGCACCGGCACCGTGCTGGGGGATCCGATTGAGGCGCAAGCGCTGCTGGCGACCTATGGCCAGGACCGGCCGGCGGATCGCCCGCTGTGGTTGGGGTCGATCAAATCCAACATCGGTCACACCTCGGCCGCCGCGGGCGTCGCCGGAGTCATCAAGATGATCCAGGCGATCCGGCACGAGGTGCTACCGCAGACATTGCACGTGGATGTGCCCACCCCGCATGTGGATTGGTCGGCGGGTGCGGTATCGCTGCTGACGGAATCGCGGGCCTGGCCGAGCGGCGATGGGCCGCGCCGAGCTGCGGTGTCGTCATTCGGGATCAGCGGGACCAACGCGCACGTGATCATCGAACAGCCGCCGGTAGCGGACACCGAAAGCATTGCGAATGAGCCTAATACGAGGGAGACCGCGTGGGTGTTGTCGGCTCGCTCGGAACAGGCGCTGGCCAACCAGGCCAAGCGGTTGCTCGCGCACGTATCCGGCAACGCGGATCTGGGTCCGGTGGATGTGGCGTGGTCCCTGGTGACGACGCGGGCGGTCTTCGACCATCGGGCCGCAGTGGTCGGCGCGGACCGGGACCATTTGGTGGAGGGGCTGATCGAGTTAGCCGCCGGTGAGCCGGGCGCGGGTGTCGTGGCCGGGCGTGTCCGCTCGGCGGGTAAAACGGTGTTCGTCTTTCCCGGTCAGGGCTCCCAGTGGCTGGGGATGGGCCAGCAGCTTTACGGCCGTTTCCCGGAGTTCGCGCAGGCATTCGACGAGGCCGCAGCGGCGTTGGATCCGCAGTTGCGATTGCCACTACGGCAGGTGATGTGGGGCACTGACGCCGACCTGCTGCAAAGTACGGAGTTCGCCCAGCCCGCGCTGTTCGCCGTAGAGGTGGCGTTGGCAGCGTTGCTCCAGCACTGGGGTGTGGTGCCCGACGTGGTGACCGGTCATTCCGTGGGCGAGATCACCGCAGCCTACGTAGCAGGCGTGCTGTCGCTCTCGGATGCGGCCACAGTGGTCGCGGGGCGGGGCCGGCTCATGGCGGCGTTGCCGCCCGGGGGCGCGATGGTCGCCATAGCCACCGACGAAGCCGAAGTCACGCCGTTGTTGACCGCGGAGGTGAATCTCGCGGCGGTCAATGCCCCGCACGCCGTGGTGATTTCGGGTGCTGACGCCGCGGTCACCGCGGTGGCCGACGAGCTGGCACGGCGGGGCCGTCGGGTGCACCGGCTGGCGGTGTCGCACGCATTTCATTCCTCGCTCATGGAGCCGATGCTCGAGGACTTCACCCAACTGGTGGCTGGAGTTTCGGCCTCGCCCCCGCGAATAGGGTTGGTGTCCAACCTGACTGGACAACTGGCCGGTCCCGGGTACGGGTCGCCGCAATACTGGGTCGAGCACGTGCGCCAGCCGGTACGTTTCGCCGACGGGGTCCGGGCCGCCGAATCGTTGGGCGCCCGGGCTTTCGTCGAGGTCGGCCCGGGTCGCGGTCTGACCGCTGCCGTCGAGCAGTCGTTGACCATCGAGCAGGCGATATCGGTAGTCACGCTGGCCAAAGATCGGCCAGAGGCCGAGTCGGCGCTGGCGGCGCTCGGGCATTTGTTCACCATCGGTGTCGCAGTGGATTGGCCCGCGGCGGTGGGAGGCGGGCGTCGGGTCGACTTACCGACTTATGGCTTCGTCCGGCAGCGGTTCTGGCTGCCTCTGGGAGCGGTGGGATCGGGAAACGCGAGCGGCGTCGGTTTGGCCGGGGCCGCGCACCCATTGCTGGGCGCGGTGGTGGAGCGGCCCGACTCGGGTGGCGTGGTGCTGACGGGCTCGTTGTCCGTGGGCGGATCGCCGTGGCTGGCGGACCACGTCGTCGACGGGGTGGTGTTATTCCCCGGCGCCGGGTTCGTGGAGTTGGCCTTGCGGGCGGGCGACGAGGTCGGCTGTTCCGTGGTGGATGAGCTGACATTGTTGGCGCCGTTGGTGTTACCGCCGGGCGGCCCTGCCCGCGTGCAAGTCGTGGTGGACGCCGCGGGTGAATCGGGTTCTCGGGCCGTGTGGGTGTATTCGCGTGGTGCGGCCCCGGATTCGGTCTGGGTATTACACGCGCAGGGCGCGTTGAGTCCCACGCAGCCCGAACCCGCCGCGGACCTGTCGGTGTGGCCGCCGGTGGGGGCCTCCGTGGTCGATGCCGGCGACGTGTACGAGGTGCTGGCAGCCCGGGGCTACGACTACGGGCCCGCATTTCGCGGTCTCCGAACCCTGTGGCGGCGGGGGCAAGAGGTCTTTGCCGAAGTGAGTGCCGGCGAGGGCGTGACAATGGGCGGCTTTGGGATTCATCCCGTCGTGCTGGATGCCGCGTTGCATGCCTGGGGGATTGCCGAGGGCGGTGAATCGACGATGCTGCCGTTCTCCTGGCAAGGAGTCTGCCTGCACGCTGCCGGGGCATCACGAGTGCGGGTCCGCATAGCGCCGGTCGGCACCGGGGCGGTGTCGGTGGACTTGGCCGATGGGACGGGCCTTCCGGTTTTGTCGGTGCGGGAGTTGGTCGTTCGTCCGATTTCCATCGGCGCGCTATCGGCGGCGTTGGCGGCCGCGGCGGGCGGCGGCGGCGGACTGTATGAAGTCGCGTGGTCCCCGGTGTCGTTGGAACCCAACGCTGTTGCCGCGGAAGACGTCACGGTGTGGGAGCCGAGTTTCGGGACCGGTGACGCGGTCGGGTCGGTGTATGCGGCCGCTCACGAAGCGTTGGGCGTGATGCAGTCGTGGCTGGCCGGCGACGGCTCGGGGGTGCTGGTTGTGCTGACCCGTGGTGCGGTGGGGTTGGCCGGTGAGGATGTCACGGATCTGGGGGGTGCGGCGGTCTGGGGGTTGGTGCGTTCGGCGCAGGCCGAGCAGCCGGGCCGGGTGGTGTTGGTCGATTCCGACGGATCACTCGACGTTGCTGAGGTCATCGCTTGTGGTGAGCCGCAATTGGTGGTGCGTTCCGGCGTCGCGCACGCGGCTCGACTGGGTGCGGTAGGAGCCGGAGCCGTGCTGGAATTGCCCGCCGGCGGATGGCGATTGGCTGCGGGCGGCGGCGGCACCTTAGAAGACGTGGTGGTCGCCCCGGCCGGGGCGGCGGAACTGGGGGCGGGCCAGGTGCGGGTGGCGGTGGCCGCGGTCGGGGTGAATTTCCGGGATGTGCTGGTGGCGTTGGGGATGTATCCCGGCGGCGGCGAGCTCGGGGCCGAGGGCGCGGGCGTGGTGCTCGAGGCAGGCCCCGGCGTGACCGGACTGGCCGTTGGTGATCCGGTGATGGGTTTGGTGGGCGTCGTGGGTTCTGAGGCGGTGATTGATGCGCGGTTGGTGACCGCGGTGCCGCAGGGGTGGTCCATGGCACAGGCCGCCAGTGTGCCGGTGGTGTTTCTGACCGGCCTGTACGGCTTGTCGGTGTTGGCCGGTGTCAAAGCCGGGGAGCGGGTCTTGGTGCATGCCGCCACCGGTGGGGTGGGGATGGCGGCGGTGCAGTTGGCCCGGCATTGGGGTGCCGAAGTATTCGCCACCGCTAGTCGCGGCAAGTGGGACACGTTGCGGGCGATGGGGTTTGACGACGACCACATCGGCGATACCCGGACCGTGGATTTCGAGGAGAAGTTCCTGGCGACCACCGGCGGCGTCGGGGTGGATGTGGTGCTCAATTCGCTGGCCGGGGAGTTCCTCGACGCGTCGTTGCGGTTGTTGGTCGGTGGCGGGCGCTTCATCGAGATGGGCAAGACCGACCTTCGCGACCCCGAGACGGTGGCCCAACAACACCACGG
>DASYJS010000105.1:0-3224 GCA_035996225.1 Mycobacterium sp.
GCTCGCGGGTTTGCCCGAGGGCCTGTCCACGGTGCTGACGGGCGGTGCGCACGCGGTCTCGGCGGGTCAGCGCAGAAGGTTGCTGCTGGCCCGGGTGGTGATCTCGCCGGCCCGGATCGTGCTGCTCGACGAGCCCACCGAGCACCTCGACAGGTTCGACGCCGAAGGAATTCTGACGGACCTGTTGGCGCCGGCTTCCGGGCTGTTGGCCGCCGAGCGGACGGTGGTGGTGGCTACTCACCATCTACCCGACGGCCTTCCCTGCCGCGAACTAGCTATTGACTGACAAACACAGACGCCGCAGGACATCCTCCATCGCCTCGGCGTTGGCGTGTGGATCCCGCAGCCTTGCCGGACAGCGTCCCCAGAGGACAAGCGGGAGCTCGTGTGGCCGCAGGTCTATCAACACGCCGTGGCCGCTGCCGGTCGCTGACAGGCCCTCCCCCGGCGTCACAACCACCTCGGCCCGGCCACTGCGCAGAATCACCGGCCGGGGCAGCACGTTGGATCTCTGCCACCGCTGCGATTCCTGCAGAGCGGGCACCGCGTCGAACACCGCAAGCGCGTGGGTGACCATCGCCGGATCGGAGAGCAATCGGATACCGATGTCGTCATCGCCCACGAGATCCCATCGGTGCAGCACCGCTTCGCTACGGCTATGCATGCGCAGCCGTTCGGCCGTCATGGCCCATCCCGTGTACCCGACCGTGTCGCGTTCACCGAGGGCCGCCACACTCGACTCGAAGCGAATGGCATGTTCTACCAGTCGTTCTCGAAGCACCGCGTCCGGCATCGCCCTAAACGGCGGCTCGCGCACCTCCCATGACCGTGTCGGCCTAGTCGGTTTGCCCGCCAGGTGGTCGTCGATCAGGGCGGCTCTTTCCTCGGCGGCCGCGGTGACGTGCGCGGTGAGGTCGTGGGCGCTCCACCCTGGACACCATGTTGGTGCCGTCGCAGACAACTGCGACAGGCTCGAAATGAACTCACGCATCGCTTCATCACGCAAGCTCACGGCTGCTGTGTTGCGCACCCAATCCACTCAACAGGTCAACGCCACTGGGAGCTAGCGCTTTTCCGACATCACAGCTGTCGCGGGGGCTAGTTGCTTTCCGAGTCGTCCGACCGCTCAGAGGTGTCGTCGCCGTGGCATGAATTCAAGTGTCAGCAACACGAATACCAGCGGACCCAGCTGAGTCAGTGATATCAGCGCGTAACGCCGAGCACCCAACGCATGAAACTTATGCACGTACCGATACAACGACTCGAGCGCAATCAACGGATCGAGCAAATGGATCAATCGGTAGAACACCCGCTCGAGCCGGCCGGGATTCTTGTCGTCGAAGATCTCCGGGAACGCCGCGAATGAAAGCGATAACCGTTGTGCACCAGCGTCTTTGCTAGCCATGATCATGTCGACGCTGAGCCGCTCGTCGATCCCGTTAGGAGCACCGCAGCGACGCCACGGCACATCGAGGCTGATATCGCTGCCACCCCCGGCCGTCGCGTATCGATGGAAGCCCTGGACCTGTCCGTCGGCGTCCCTCGCGATGATCAGCTGTATCCCGGGGAATCGGCCCTCGAGCACGCCATCGAGGTTCATGTAGAACCCGCGATCGCTGTGGGCCCCGCTGGGTGACGCGCGTACGACATCGGTCAGCTCGGCCAGCAACGTGTCGTCGAGTTCCTGCTCTGCCGCGATTTCCGTGGTAATGCCGGCGTTGTGGGTGCGCTGCACCGCCTGACGCAAGTTCCGAAACTTGCGCCCCACCATGTCGAAGCCGGGCACGTCGACGACGACGTCGCGGCCGATCGGCACCGCCCGCAGCGATTGTCTGAGCACCGCTGGGTCGTTCCACAGCTCGAGCCGGCGCTCGCTGCAACCGACCACCGCGATGCGCCAGCCGTGGGTATGACACATCGCGGCGAAGTCGGCCACCAACCCGGGGAAGTGCGCCTCGTCACCGATCGGGTCCCCGCCGACCACCGCAAATCCCATTCGCGTCCGGTAGGCCAGCGCCGCCGTGCCGGCGGCGATGAAGTGGTAGCTCTTGCCCGTTTGCATCGCAAACGGGGCCAGCGCGTCATCGCGGGTGATGTCGATCAAAGCCCATGCCCGTCGCAGATCGTCGGGTCGTGGATGCGACGACGTCGGCCACATCAAGACCAATCCCGATCCGGCGATCAGCAGATCACCGAGCAGGTCAAACCCCAGCACATGCGAGCCCAGCCCCGCCAACACAGACAGGGCGGCCACTCCCGCATGCACGGTCGTCACCGGACGGCCCAGGAAAATGCCGCGAGCGATCAACGCCACGGCGGCCAGCACCGTCAAACACCAGCCCAGCCGATCGGCGTAATGCCATTGCGGCGCATAGCGATGATGGGCGAGTATCGCGACCAGCCAGCACGCCGCGCAGAGCAGGGCCGTAGCGCCGATACAGCGCGCCGCGAGCGAATCGACATGCATCACAACACGTTCGCGCGCGCGGAGCTTCGGTATGAGGTCGGCAGACAGGCCTTTCATACTTCACCTCCCGATGGGCTGACTGTCAGCTTTGCGACTTGCGCGCCGCTTGTCCCATCGAATACCCGGCTCTTCGTAATTTACGCCCGATTACCGCCCCGTACAGCGAAATGGAACGGGCGTCTGTAACTATTCGATAAACCGTTATCGGCCAGACGGCGGAAAGTATTTCAGCACGCCTTCCTGCACCACGGTCGTGACGAGTTGCCCGGCGCCATCGAAGAAATGGCCGGTGCCCAGTCCGCGGGAATCGGCGGCGACCGGTGACGACGTCGAATACAACAACCAGTCGTTGAAGTTGACCTGCCGGTGAAACCACACGGAATGATTGGCAGACGCCGCGAATATGCGGTCGAAGCCCCACGACAGCCCGTGGGTGGTGATGACCGAATCCAGCACGGTGGTGTCCGAGGAGTACACCATCGTCGCGGTGTGCAGCACCGGGTCGTCGGGCACCACGCCCAATGCCTTCATCCAGACCCGGTTGTGCGGAAGCCGTTCACCTTTGTCCCGCATCACCCAGGCGGGGTCGTTGGTGTAGCGCCATTCGATCGGCTGAAGGGCGTTGACGAAGTGCGGGACCCTCTCCTCGTAACCACGCAGCAGCTCTCCGATCGACGGTTGCGTGTGGGGCTGCGCCACCGGCGGCGGTTGCACAGCATGCTCGAGGCCGGGACCGCCGGACATGTACGAGATCATC
>DASYJS010000106.1:0-2559 GCA_035996225.1 Mycobacterium sp.
TCGAGAACATGGAACTCGGTCACAACATCACCCACGGACAATGGGACTGGATGAACGACCCGGAGATCCACTCCACCGAATGGGAGTGGGACACCACCGCGCCGAGCGTGCACTGGAAGAAGTCGCACAACTTCATCCACCACAAATACACCAACATCGTCGGCATGGATGATGACGTCGGCTACGGCATCGTGCGGGTCACCCGCGACCAGCGCTGGGCGCCGTGGATGCTCGGCAACCCGATCTACAACCTGCTGCTGGGCACCTTGTTCGAATGGGGTGTCGCGGCGCACGGACTGGAGTTTTCGAGGGTCCGCAGAAACGAGAAATCGTGGGCTGAAGTGCTTAAGGATCTGCGGGTCATCGGTAAGAAGGTCGGCAAGCAGGTCGGCAAGGACTACGTCGTTTTTCCTGCGTTAGCCGGACGCAATTGGAAGCACACCCTGGGGGCCAACGCGGTCGCCAACCTGATCCGCAACTACTGGTCCTACGCGGTGATCTTCTGCGGCCACTTTCCCGACGGTGCCGAGAAGTTCACCAAAGAGGAATTCGAGAACGAGACGCAGGGGGAGTGGTATCTGCGCCAGTTGCTGGGATCGGCAAACTTCAACGCTGGGCCCCTGATGGCGTTCATGAGTGGCAATCTGTGCTACCAGATTGAGCACCACCTCTTTCCGGACCTGCCCAGCAATCGCTATGCGGAAATCGGCGTGCGGGTGCGCGAGCTGTGTGAGAAGTACGACCTGCCGTACACCACCGGATCCCTTGGCCGGCAATACTGGCAGTCGTTCTGGACGATCCTCAAGCTCGCCCTGCCCGACAAACTGCTCAAGGCAACGTCCGAGGATGCCCCGGAGACTAACTCCGAGTTGAAGTTTCGCGTCCGGGAGGGACTGCGGGAGAGCTTCGTCGACCCCGCGACAGGTAAACGGCGGGGCCTGCGCACCGCGCTGCGTGAACTGCAGGCCGCTTCCAGCGCGGCGTAACTCGAGCGCGCCGCCCGGTCGGTCTGCGAGCGCGGGCGGGTGATTGCCGAGATCATCACTAAGTGGTGTAACGCTCACCACTAAAAGAAGGCTAGCCTAGCCTTAGCTGGGCGTGTAGGGTCGCTCGCCATGGCCTCCTCTTCTTCCACGGTGACCACTGCGCTGCAGAGCATTCTGCGTGAAGACCTCAACGTCGACATGGCCCGGGTCACCCCCGAAGCAAGGTTGATCGACGACGTCGGATTGGACTCGGTGGCCTTTGCTGTCGGCATGGTCGCCATCGAAGAGCGGCTCGGCGTCGCGCTATCCGAGGAAGAGCTTTTGACCTGCGACACCGTCGGCGATCTCGACGCGGCGATCGCGGCGAAATCCGGCAAATGAGCGAACTCGCCGCGGCGATCACGCGGTCGATGCTGACCGCGACATCTGAATTGGCCGTCTTCGACCGCGAGACCTCGGCGTGGCAACGGCGCGCGTGGCCGGAAGTGCACGGGTTGGCCGAAGGAGTTGCCGCCTGGCTACTGGCTCATGATCGACCCGCCGCCGTCGGTCTCGTCGGCGAACCGACCGTCGAGTTCATCGCCGCGATCCAGGGCACCTGGCTCACGGGCGCGGCCATCTCGATATTGCCGGGGCCGGTGCGGGGCGCCGACTTACGGCATTGGGCGGAGTCGACGCTGACCCGATTCGCGGAGATCGGGGCACGCACGGTCCTGAGCCACGGCTCCTATCTCGACGGGCTGCGGGAGGCCGCGCCCGACGACGTCGTTGTCGAAGATGTAGCGACGGCGGCGCGCACCAGCCGATCAGCAGCCGGGACCCTGAGCGGAGACGGCGCCGGCCCCGCCATCCTGCAAGGAACGGCAGGTTCCACTGGCGCACCCAAAACCGCCGCGCTTGCCCCGGCTGCCGTACTCAGCAACCTGCGCGGGCTCGACCAACGGTGTGCCCTCGACTCGTCGATCGACGCCTGTTGTTCATGGCTGCCGCTTTATCACGACATGGGGCTCACCTTTGTGTTTGCTTCGGCCCTGGGCCGGTTGCCGCTTTGGCTGGCCCCGACAGCGGCGTTCGCTGCGTCGCCGTTCAATTGGTTGAGTTGGCTCTCGGACAGCCATGCGACGATCACCGCCGCGCCGAACTTCGCCTACAACCTTCTCGGCAAATATGCGCGGCGAGTATCCGATGTCGATCTCAGCGGACTGCGGGTGGCGATCAACGGTGGGGAACCGGTGGACTGCGAAGGTTTCCAACGTTTCGCAGAAGCCATGGCGCCGTTCGGATTCAACGCCGGCGCGGCTGCGCCGTCGTACGGCCTCGCCGAGTCCACGTGTGCGGTAACGATGCCGGTGCCGGGCACCGGGTTGCGTTTGGCCAGCTTCTCTGACAACACCGGCTCACACAAACACGCGGTCCTAGGTGATCCGATCCCCGGCATGAAGTTGCGGATCTCCTCCAGCGATCGGTACGACAACGCGGCCGGCCCCGAGATCGGCGAGATCGAAATTCGCGGTACGTCGATGATGAATGGCTACCTTGGACACCCGGCCATCGATCGCGACGACTGGTTTCC
>DASYJS010000107.1:0-1992 GCA_035996225.1 Mycobacterium sp.
TGATGATGCCTCCAGTTGCGGCGAATTGCGGTCCGTCATTCGAGGCTCGGCGCCGGTTTCCGCTCGCGCCGTGATGCGTGGTCGCGTCGGGGCAACAGCAGTGGGGTGGCCAGCAGGAGGACGCCGGCGATCGCGATTGCGATGCGGGGCTGGTGATGCTGGCCAGCAGGCCCCATAGGGCGGTCATCGCCGAGATAGTGACATTGCTGGTGACCGACCACGCGGACAGGGTACGGGCGACTCGGTCCGTCTCGGTCTGTTCGAGTCGATGGGTGACGAACACCGGGTTGAACACGCCCACGCAGGTGACCAGGCCAAGTTGGACGGCGATGACGAGCACGATCCCGGCAACGCCGGGCCGGATGAAGGCCAACCCGAGCGGCCAGCACGCACGTAGCGCGCCGGCGATGAGCATGACCTTGTGCTGCCCGAACCGCGCGACGAGCGGGCGGGCCAGCCGTGAGCCGATCAGGCCGCCGACGCAGGGTGCTCCGAAGGCAAGGCCGTATTGCCACGGCGTGAATCCGAGGCGGCCCAGCATGAGAACGGCGATCAGCGGCGAGGTCGCCATGATCAGGCCGTTGACAAGGATCGTGTTGAAGAACAGCGGGCGCAGCGCCGGGTTGACCAGGATATACCGCCACCCTTCGAGCAGGTCGCCGGCTCGGAGTCGCGGAACGCCGGTTCGCACGGGATGCGCTTCCCTCCCACCGGTCGCGCGGATTCCCACCGCCGAGAGCAGGTAGCTGACCGCATCGACAACCACGGTCGTCACCGGGCCGAACAGTCCAATTGCGACCCCGCCGAGTGGCGGTCCAAGCGCGGTGGCGGTCCACATCGTGGACTCGAACCGCCCATTCGCGACGATCAGGTCCTCGGGTCGCACCAGCGCTTTCAGGCATGCGCCGCTGGCCGCCGTGAAGGTGATATTGGCTGCGGCGACGATGACCGACACGACCAGGAGCTGGATGAAGCTGAGCCAGCCGAGCGCGAACGCGGCGGGGACGCTCATCAACGCCGCGAACCGGGTCAGGTCCATCGCAACCATCACCGGCCGCTTGCGGCGGAACTCCACCCACGGGCCGAGCGGCACCGCCACCACCGCTCCGACCGCCAGCCCCGCCGCTGCGAGTACCGCCACCTCGGTCGGCCCGGAGTGCAGCACGAGGATCGCGATCAACGGAAACGCACCGAACCCGAACCACGTGCCAAACGTGCTGACCGCATACGATGCCCAGAGCCACCCGAACTGTCGTCCCAGCGATCGCTTGGCTGCCATGCCCAGCACTTAGAATCTCGTCCTTCCCAAGCCCTTGATGCCCCGCGCCGCTCATTCCCATTCAATTGTTCTTTTCGCATATAACGCATTGAAATATCGCGACAGTTTTCAGGTCCTCAAGCACGCCATCTATTGCCGTCGATCGGCCGATTCTGGCACTTCAGTTGCCGCTCAGCTTCTCGCGCGTGGTCATGGATTTCCGTGACTTCCGGCGTCAGATTCTCATCGCAAATCAGCCATTTCGTACAGCGGCCGGATTTCGATCTCGCTCGGTCCCGGCATGGGATTGGGGCAGCGCTTCACCCAGGCGACCGCCTCGTCCATGTCCTTGACTTCCCAGAGCCAGAAGCCGGCGACCAGCTCGCGGGTCTCGGCGAAAGGCCCGTCGATGACCGTACGGCCGGGACCATCGAACGCAATACGCTTGCCCTGCGAGGAGGGCTTGAGGCCGTCGGCGACGAGCATGATGCCGGCATTGCGCAGCTCATCATTAAATCTGCCCATCGCCTCAAGCGCCTCAAGCGCCTCGGTCGTGGGGAGAAAGCCCTTTTCGCTGTCGTCGGTCGCCTTCACCAACACCATCACACGCATCGTCTGTCTCCTTGTTTGAGCCGGCCTCATCGGCCTGGCATCGGAACGACGAACGGGGTTTTCGGAAATCGACATCGTCCTGCAAATTTTTTCGACGGTTGAGGCGCAGGGCGCGAATGGCC
>DASYJS010000108.1:0-11081 GCA_035996225.1 Mycobacterium sp.
TGCCGGGGATATCGGCGTCGTCGGCGAACGGAACCTCGAATTCCTCGCCGTTCTCGGTGCGGTACTTCGCAAGCTGCCGGGGAGCCAGGTCATGGTTGCGGTCGGTCTCATAGCTCACGGCTCCGAGGCGACTGCCCCGTAGTACACGATCAGCCATGGCTGCTACTCCTTTTAAATCCTTTGAGCTCTTAAGCTCCGGTGACGCGATTCTATTCGCTTAGCAAACGCTCTGACGTTCTGCGTAGTTCCCGGGTCGACGCGCGGCGCGCGCGACTCGACCCTCAATGATACCGGGATCGCGGAGGGCGGCCGACTAAAGTCGGCAGGCGTGAGCCGCCGTAGCCACCCACAGCCATGCCGCTGGTGCGGTCGAGACGTCACCGAAATCGGGATGGGTCGGCGCCGTCAATATTGTCGGCAGTCTTGCCGGCAGCGGGCCTACGAGCAGCGGGCTTCGATCACCCGGGGTGAGCCTGGGACCTTGTCGGGCTTGCCTGCTGACGCCGTGGTGCTGTCGGCGGACGAGGCGGCCGACCTGTCGGATCGCGTTTACCAGGTCCGATGCGCCGCGGAAGATGTCGCCACGGCGCTCGACGAAGGTGCCCAAGCAACCGAACTGCGCGACCTATGCGATGTGCTGATCCGCGCCGCCCAGGCTGCCGACGGCTGGCGCCGAGTGGTCGTCTGACCACATCCGTTCGCGCCGCGCCACCCCTCGGTGACTCCGATCAGGAATCCCGCCGCCATGCGCACGCTCACCACCGATGATTAGCCGGGTACAGTCGCGCCATGGACGGCGTGTCGGGTGTATGGCGCGGTCAGCGGGACCGCAGCGGCGCCGGCATCCCCTTGGACACGGCGTTCCACACATCGAACCCCGTCCTCCTTTAGCCACCGGGAGTGTCGGACGTTTTGAAATCCTGCCGGAGTTGGCCATACTCACCAGCGACATTCTTAGGTCGGAGAGCGGCACGACGACGTCGCTTCGTGCCGCAACTGCCGTGACTCGGCATCCGGTGGTTGAAAACGGCCAATGTTAGGCGAGAGGTACTGAGGTGGATCAACTCCAGCATGCGACCGAAGCGCTGCGAAAAGCGCTGGTCCAGGTTGAACGCCTGAAGCGCACCAACCGCGGGCTGCTGGAGCGGGCGAGCGAGCCGATCGCGATCGTCGGCATGTCCTGTCGCTTCCCGGGCGGGGTTGATACGCCCGAGAGTCTGTGGCAAATGGTGGCCGACGGCCGCGACGTGATCTCGGATTTCCCGACGGATCGCGGTTGGGATCTGGCGGGGCTATTCGACCCCGATCCGGACATGCGCCACAAGACATACGCCCGTACCGGCGGCTTCGTTGACGATGTCGCGGACTTCGACCCCGCGTTCTTCGGCATCGCGCCCACCGAGGCGCTCGCCATGGACCCCCAGCATCGAATGCTGCTGGAACTTTCGTGGGAGGCACTGGAGCGGGCCGGGATCGACCCCAGCGGGCTGCGCGGCAGCGCCACCGGAGTGTTCGCCGGACTCATCGTCCAGGGCTACGGAATGCTCGCCGAGGAGATCGAGGGCTACCGCCTAACCGGCATGACTTCCAGCGTCGCCTCGGGACGGGTGTCGTATGTGCTGGGGCTGGAGGGCCCCGCGGTCTCGGTGGATACCGCGTGCTCGTCGTCGTTGGTCGCGTTGCACATGGCGGTGCAGTCGCTGCGGTCCGGCGAGTGCGACCTGGCCCTGGCCGGCGGCGCCACCGTCAACGCCACGCCAACGGTTTTCATCGAGTTCAGCCGGCACCGGGGGCTCTCGCCCGACGGGCGGTGCAAGGCCTATGCCGGGGCGGCCGACGGGGTTGGCTGGTCCGAGGGGGGCGCCCTCCTGGTGGTGGAGCGGTTGTCGGATGCGCGTCGGCTGGGCCATCCGGTACTCGCGGTGGTGCGAGGTTCGGCGGTCAACCAGGATGGTGCCTCTAATGGGTTGACCGCGCCCAATGGTCCGTCTCAGCAGCGGGTGGTGCGCGCGGCGCTGGCCAACGCCGGGTTGTCGGCGACCGAGGTCGATGTGGTGGAGGGCCACGGCACCGGCACCACATTGGGCGATCCCATTGAGGCGCAGGCGTTGTTGGCGACGTACGGGCAGGATCGCACTGAGCCGCTGTGGCTGGGCTCGATCAAGTCGAATATGGGTCACACGCAGGCCGCCGCCGGGGTGGCCGGGGTGATCAAGATGGTCCAGGCGATGCGCCACGAGACGCTGCCGGCGACGTTGCATGTGGATCAGCCCAGCCCGCACGTGGATTGGTCGGCGGGCTCGGTGTCGCTGTTGTCCGAGGCTCGGCCCTGGCCGGCCGCGGACCGGATGCGCCGGGCCGGCGTGTCGTCGTTCGGGATCAGCGGCACCAACGCCCATGTGATCGTCGAGTCCGCCCCGGCGGAAGAGTCGCGGGAGGCCGCCCCGGCGCCCGTGGTGGTGCCGTGGGTGCTGTCGGCAAAATCGTTGTCGGCGTTGGGGTCTCAGGCCGCACGACTGGCGGCACACGTAGGTGCCGATGACTCACTTGACGTTGCCGACGTGGCATGGTCGTTGGCGGGCCGGGCGACCTTTGAGCACCGGGCCGTCGTCGTCGCTGGTGACCGCGACCAGTTGCTGGCCGGCCTCGAGGACCTCGCCGGCGACAACCCGGGGGCCTCGATGGTTCGGGGCGCCGCGCTGCCTGCGGGCAAGCACGTCTTCGTCTTCCCCGGCCAAGGCTCCCAATGGGTGGGCATGGGCATCGAATTGCTCGACACCGCGCCGGTATTCGCACAGCAGATCGAAGCGTGCGCCGAGGTGTTCTCGGAATTCGTCGACTGGTCGCTGATCGATGTGCTGCGGGGCGCGCCGGGTGCTCCGGGCATGGATCGCGTCGACGTCGTGCAACCGGTGCTGTTCGCGGTGATGGTGTCGCTGACCGAACTCTGGAAGTCGGTCGGAGTGAATCCGGACGCGGTGATCGGCCACTCGCAAGGTGAAATCGCCGCGGCCTACGTCGCCGGTGCGCTGTCGTTGCGCGATGCCGCGCGGGTGGTCACGCTGCGCAGCAGACTGCTGCGCACGCTGGCCCATCCCGGAGGCATGGTTTCCATCGCATGCAGCACCGAGCGGGCGCGGGAATTGCTGGCGCCCTATGGCAATCGAATCAGCATCGCCGCGGTCAATGGCCGGTCGGCGGTCGTGGTGTCGGGTGAGGTCGCCGCGCTGGAGGAACTCATCGGCTTCTGCGCCGACCTGGAGCTGCGGACCCGCCGGATCGACGTGGACTATGCGTCGCATTCGATTGAGGTCGAGGCGATTCGCGACGAGCTGGCCGAGGTTCTGGCCGGCATCGAGCCGCGTTCCTCGCGGATCGCATTCTTTTCTACCGTGACCGGAAGTCGTTTGGATACAGTCGGTTTGGATGCGGCGTACTGGTATCGCAACATCCGGCAGACCGTGCAATTCGACCAGGCGGTGCGCACCGCATGCGAACATGGATACCGGACATTCATCGAATCCAGTCCGCATCCCGCGTTGATCGCTGGAATCGAAGACACCTTCAACGACACCGGCGCCGCCGGCGACACCGAAGCAATCGTCGTTCCCACCCTGGGCCGTGACGACGGCGGACTCGAGCGGTTCCTGATGTCGGCGGCCGCAGCGTTCGTGGCGGGTGTGACCGTGAACTGGCGCGGGGTATCGGGCGGTGGCGGCTTTGTCGAGCTGCCGACGTATGCCTTTGAGCGACGCAGGTTTTGGCTGTCCGGTGAGGGTATCGGAGCCGATGTTGCGGGCCTGGGACTGGGAGCCAGTGAGCATGCGTTGCTGGGCGCGGTGGTCGAGCTGCCGTCCTCGGGCGAGGTGGTGCTGACCGGTCGTTTGTCGCCCAGTGTGCACGGGTGGCTGGCCGACCACGCGGTGTCCGGCACGGTGGTGTTCCCGGGTGCCGGGTTTGTGGAGCTGGCGATCCGCGCCGGTGACGAAGTCGGTTGTTCGACAGTCGATGAGCTGACGCTGCAGGCGCCGTTGATGTTGCCCGTTGGCGATTCGGGATTCGGCTCGGTGGCCGTGCAAGTCGTGGTCGGCGCGGGCGAAGAATCGGACCAGCGCAGCGTCGCGATTTTCTCGCGCGCCGACGCCGGCTCCGCATGGGTGTGCCACGCGGAAGGGGCATTGAGTTCCGCGCCGGTTGAGCCCAACGCCGATCTGTCGGTGTGGCCGCCGGCGGGTGCGGTCGCCGTGGACGCGTCCGACGGCTACGAGAAGTTGGCAGCGCGCGGATACGGTTACGGCCCGGCGTTCCAGGGATTGACCGCTACGTGGGTCCGCGGCGACGAGGTGTTCGCCGAAGTGCGACTGCCCGACGCGGCCGGAGGCGTCAGCGGGTTCGGCGTGCACCCGGCGTTACTCGATGCGGCAATGCATTCGATGGTCATGGCCCACCAAGCCGCAGACCAGACCGACGTGGTGTTGCCCTTCTCGTGGCAGGGCGTTTCGCTACATGCCGCGGGCGCATCGGCGGTACGCGCGCGCATCGCACCGGCGGGTGCATCATCAGTCTCGAAGGCAGTCTCGATCGAGCTTGCCGACGGGCTGGGGTTGCCGGTGCTGTCGGTGGGCACGATGGTCGCCCGGCCGGTGAACGAGCAGCAACTGCGTGCGGCCATCTCGGGCTCGGGCCCGGACCGCCTGTTCGAGGTGGTGTGGTCGCCCGCGCCGGCGACCGCCGGTACCAACCCGGTTCCATCCCATCAACTGCTCGAATCCGTTGCCACTGAGCATGATCCGGTGGCCGCCACCTACCAGCGTGCTCACCAGGTGCTCGCGGCGGTCCAGTCGTGGCTGACCGAGCGCGATTCGGGAATCCTGGTCGTGGCCACTCACGGCGCCATGGGGTTGCCGGGGGAGGACGTCACCGATCTGGCGGGCGCCGCGGTGTGGGGTCTGGTGCGATCGGCGCAAACCGAGCATCCCGGCCGGATCGTGCTCGTGGATTCCGATGCGCCCCTTGACGATGACGCAACGGCCGCGGTTGTGGCCGCCGGTGAACCCCAGGTATTGCGGCGCGGTGCCACGATCTACACCGCACGGATAAACGGCAGCCGCGCGGTCGACGGAATCTTGGTCCCTCCCGCCGACGGGCCCTGGCGGCTGGGTATCAGCAGCGCGGGCACCTTCGAGAACCTGCGCCTGGAGTCGGTTCCCAACGCCGACGCGCCGCTGGAGCCGGGCCACGTTCGGGTGGCTCTGCGCACCATCGCCACCAATTTCCGCGACGTCATGATCACCCTGGGCATGTTCACCCACGATGCGCTACTCGGCGGCGAAGGCGCCGGTGTCGTAGTCGAAGTCGGGCCGGGCGTCACCGAATTCGTGGTCGGTGATTCGGTCTATGGATTCTTCCCCGACGGCAGCGGCACGTTGGTGCCCGGCGATGTACGCCTGCTGCTCAAGAAGCCCGACGATTGGTCCTACGCCGAGGCCGCCGCCATCTCAGCGGTTTTCACCACCGCGTATATGGCGTTCATCCACTTGGCCGATGTCAAGCCGGGCCAGCGGGTGATGGTGCATGCCGCCGCAGGCGGAGTGGGGATGGCTGCCGTGCAGCTGGCCCGACACTTGGGCCTCGAGGTGTTCGGGACCGCTAGCCGTGGCAAGTGGGACACCTTGCGGGCCATGGGCTTTGATGACGACCACATCGGGGATTCGCGCAGCCTGGATTTCGAGGAGAAGTTCCGGGCGGTCACCGGCGGGCGCGGCATGGATGTGGTGCTGGACTCGCTGGCCGGTGAATTCGTGGATGCGTCCCTGCGCCTGGTCGCCCCCGGCGGCGTGTTCTTAGAGATGGGCAAGACCGACATCCGCGACCCCGGCGTGGTCGCGCGGGAATACCCGGGTGTTCGTTACCGCGCCTTTGACCTCTTCGAACCGGGCCGTCCCCGGATGCACGAGTGGATGCTCGAGCTCGCCGGACTATTCGACGCCGGTGTGTTGCGGCCATTGCCAGTGACGACATTTGATGTGCGACGCGCTCGTACGGCATTGCGGTACTTGAGTCAGGCCCGCCACATCGGCAAGGTCGTCATGACGCTGCCGGAATCCTGGACGGCGGGGACCGTGTTGATCACCGGTGGAACCGGGATGGCGGGTTCCACGCTGGCCCACCATTTGGTGACACACCACGGGGTGCGCAATCTGGTGCTGCTGAGTCGGCGCGGTCCGGATGCTGAGGGGTCTGCCGACTTGGTCGCCGAATTGGAGTCGGCCGGAGCCCGGGTGAAGGTGACCGCATGCGACGCTGCCGACCGCGCGGCATTGGCCGCGGTGTTCGCCGATATTCCGGCGCAGCATCCGCTATCCGGAGTAGTTCACGCCGCCGGTGTGCTCGACGACGCGATGGTCACATCGCTGACACCCGAGCGAGTGGATCCGGTGTTGCGGGCCAAGATCGACGCGGCATGGAACCTGCACGAGCTCACCCGCGACTTGGATGTGTCGGCGTTTGTGATGTTCTCGTCGATGGCCGGCCTGGTGGGTTCATCGGGTCAAGCCAATTACGCGGCGGGCAACTCATTCCTCGACGGGTTGGCCGCCCATCGGCGAGCCCACGGGTTGCCGGCGATCTCACTGGGGTGGGGGCTGTGGGATCAGGCCAGCGCCATGACCGGCGGACTGGACGCCGCCGACCTCGCCCGGCTGGGCCGCGACGGAATCTTGGCTCTGTCGTCAGATGAAGCGATGGAATTGTTCGACACCGCACTGATTGTCGACCAGCCATTCATCGCGCCCGCCCGCATCGACCTGGCCGCGCTGCGTGCGCATGCGGCCGCAGTCCCGCCGATGTTCGCCGACCTGATCAACGCGCCGGCGCGGCGCCAGGTCGACGACTCACTGGCCGCCGCAAAATCGAAATCGGCTCTGGCCCACCGCTTGCACGGGCTACCCGAACCCGAACAGCATGCCGTGCTGCTGGATCTGGTCCGGTCACACATCGCGACCGTGTTGGGCAATACCACTGCCGAGGCGATCGACCCGGACAAAGCGTTCCAGGACCTGGGCTTCGACTCGCTGACCGCGGTCGAAATGCGCAACCGGCTGAAAACCGCTACCGGCCTGGCGCTTTCACCGACCCTCATCTTCGACTACCCGACGCCGAACGGACTGGCCAGCTATATCCGCCACGAGCTGGCCGGCGTCCCGCAAGAGATCGCGCACACCCCGGTCGTTCATGTCACCGGCGACGACCCGATCGTGATCGTGGGCATGTCGTGCCGCTATCCGGGCGGGGTGACTTCCCCCGAGGATCTCTGGGAGATGCTCACCGAGGGCCGTGACGTGCTCTCCGAATTCCCAAGCGACCGTGGCTGGGATCTGGACGGCGTGTACAACCCGGATCCCGATGTTCCGGGCACGTGCTACACCCGCACCGGCGGCTTCGTGGATGGCGTCGCGGACTTCGACCCCGCCTTCTTTGGTATAGCGCCGAGCGAGGCGCTCGCGATGGATCCGCAGCAGCGGATATTCCTCGAACTGTCCTGGGAAGCCTTGGAGCGGGCAGGAATTGAGCCCGGCGCATTGCGCGGAAGCGCCACCGGCATGTTTGCCGGGGTGTACACACAGGGCTATGGCATGGGCGCCGCACCCACCGCGGAGGGCTTCCGGCTGACAGGCCAGTCATCCAGTGTGGCGTCGGGCCGGGTGTCCTACGTGCTGGGGCTGGAGGGCCCGGCGGTCTCCGTGGACACGGCGTGTTCGTCGTCGTTGGTCGCGTTGCACATGGCGGCCCAATCGCTACGTTCGGGCGAGTGCGACCTGGCCCTGGCCGGCGGCGTCACGGTCAACGCCACACCCGACATCTTCGTGGAGTTCAGCCGGATGCGCGGGTTGTCGGTGGATGGCCGGTGCAAGGCATATGCGGGAGCCGCTGACGGCACCGGATTCTCCGAGGGCGGCGGCATGCTCGTCCTCGAGCGGTTGTCGGATGCGCGGCGGCTGGGTCATCCCGTGCTGGCGGTGGTGCGGGCCTCGGCAATCAATCAGGACGGCGCCTCCAACGGATTGACCGCCCCGAACGGCCCCTCTCAGCAGCGGGTGGTGCGCGCGGCGTTGGCCAACGCGGGGTTGTCGGCGGCCGAGGTTGACGTGGTGGAAGGCCACGGCACCGGCACCACATTGGGCGATCCCATTGAGGCCCAGGCGTTATTGGCCACCTACGGCCAAAACCGCGCCGAGCCGTTGTGGCTGGGCTCGATCAAGTCGAATATGGGTCACACACAGGCCGCCGCGGGGGTGGCCGGGGTGATCAAGATGGTGTTGGCGATGCGCCACGAGCTGCTGCCGGCGACGTTGCACGTCGACGGGCCCAGCCCACATGTGGACTGGTCGGTGGGCTCGGTGTCGTTGCTGACCGAGGCGCGGCCGTGGCCCGCTGCCGGTCGCGTGCATCGGGCGGGCGTGTCGTCGTTCGGCATCAGCGGCACCAACGCCCACGTGATCATCGAGGCCGCACCCGCACCCGACCCCGTCGTGGACCGCCCCAAGGTGCCGGTGCTGCCGTGGGTGGTGTCGGCAAAGTCGTCGTCGGCGTTAGGTTCCCACGCGTGTCGGCTCGCCGCTCATATCCGCGCCGATAGCGAGCTCGACGTCGCCGATGTGGCGTGGACGTTGGCGGGCCGGTCAAACTTTGAGCATCGCGCCGTCTTCGCCGGCGCTGATCGCGACCAGTTGCTGGCCGGCCTCGACGAATTGGCCACCGGTGACGTCGGATCGGTCGTACGGGGCACCGCAACCCAAGGCGGCAAGACCGTCTTCGTCTTTCCCGGCCAAGGCTCCCAGATACTGGGCATGGGAATGGGGTTACATGCCGGTTACCCGGTATTTGCCGAGGCGTTCAACACCGTCGTGGGTGAACTGGATCGGCACTTGCTGCGCCCCTTGCGCGAAGTCATGTGGGGCCATGACGAAGACCTGTTGAACACCACCGAATTCGCACAACCGGCCTTGTTCGCGGTGGAAGTCGCCCTGTTCCGGTTGCTCGAATGCTGGGGTATACGCCCCGACTTCGTGCTGGGCCACTCGATCGGCGAGTTGGCGGCCGCGCACGTCGCCGGTGTCCTGTCGCTGGAGAACGCCGCGGTCCTGGTGGCCGCCCGGGGCCGCTTCATGCAGGCGCTGCCGGCGGGCGGGGCGATGATCGCCGTGCAGGCCACCGAACAGGAAGTGCGTCCGCTGCTGGTGCCCGAGGTCGGCATCGCAGCGATCAACGGGCCCGGCTCGGTGGTGATTTCGGGCACCGAAGACGAGGTGACCGCGATCGCCGACCGGCTCCGTGCCGACGGCCGCCGCGTTCACCAACTGGCCGTCTCGCACGCCTTCCACTCTCCGTTGATGGATCCGATGATCGACGAATTCGGAACGGTCGCAGCCGGACTCGCTATCGGCAAGCCGACCATCCCGATTGTGTCGAACGTGACCGGGCAGCTGGCGGGAGACGACTTCGCGACGGCAGCATATTGGAAGCGGCACGTGCGCGAGGCGGTGCGATTCGCCGACAGTGTGTGCTTCGCGCACTCGGCCGGCGGAACCCGTTTCCTCGAAGTCGGACCCGGCAGCGGCCTGACGGCGTCGATCGAAGAATCGCTTGCCGATGCGCCGGTCATCACGATGTCCGCACTGCGTAAGGACCGCCCGGAGCCGGAAACCCTGACCAATGCGATCGCCCAGGGGTTTGCTGCCGGGATGAACGTGGACTGGCGCGCCGCAATCGGCCAAGCCAGTTTCGCCGAGCTGCCCACCTATACCTTTGAGCGGCGGCGGTTTTGGCTCTCCAGCGACGGCGCCGCGGTCGACGCGGCCGGTCTGGGACTGGCCGCCAGCGAACACCCGTTGCTGGCCGCAATCGTCGAGCTGCCAGGATCGGGTGGGGTGGTGCTGACGGGCCGGTTATCGCCCAGCGTGCAGACCTGGTTGAACGACCACGCGGTGGGTGGAGTCGTGCTGTTCCCCGGTGCGGGATTCGTCGAGTTGGCGATCCGCGCCGGTGACGAGGTGGGCTGCGGAGTTGTCGACGAACTGAATCTTGCGGCGCCCCTGGTGTTGCCGGCCGGCGGGTCGGTCGCTATCCAGGTGGTGGTTGGCGGCTCCGATGATTCGGGCAACCGTGCGGTGTCGATCTTCTCCCGTGCCGAGGCCGGTTCCGGCTGGTCGCTGCACGCCGAGGGCATGCTGCGCACGGGATCGCCCGAGCCGAGCGCGGATCTGTCGGCATGGCCACCGGTTGGCGCGGTCCCGGTCGACATCGGCGACGGCTATGACCGGCTAGCCGAGCGCGGATACGGGTACGGGCCCGCGTTCCGCGGATTGACCTCGATGTGGCGTCGCGGCGATGAAGTGTTCGCCGAAGTGACACTGCCGGCTGATGCGGGGGTGTCGGTGGCCGGGTTCGGTGTGCACCCGGTGATGCTCGACGCCGCATTGCACGCGGTGATCCTGGCCTCCGATAGCCACGAGCTGGCCGAAGGTTCGATGATGGTGCCGTTCTCGTGGCAGCAGGTGTCTCTGCATGCCGCGGGTGCGGCGGCGGTGCGGGCGCGGATCGTGCCGGTGGGAGATGCCCCCGCGGGCGGCACCAGCACAGCGGTGTCGATAGAGCTCGCGGATGGCCTTGGGCTCCCGGTGCTTTCGGTGGCCTCGATGGTGGCCCGGCCCGTCACCGATCAGCAGTTGCTGGCCGCGGTCTCGAGCTCTGGACCGGATCGGCTCTTCGAAGTCGTCTGGTCCGCGCAGCCGTCATCCTCGGTGCAACCGGTATCGGTGTCCGCCTGGGGAGCACCAGAATTGGAGACCGCAGACGGACAGCGATCGACGGTGGTATTCGAGTCGGCGCCGGTCGCCGATGATGTGCTGGCGGGGGTGTACGCAGCCACCCGCGCGGTGCTGCCGGTGCTGCAGTCGTGGTTGGCCCGCGAAGGGGCGGGGACGTTGGTGGTGGCCACCCGGGGCGCGATGACGTTGCCGGGGGAGAAGATCACCGATTTGGCGGGCGCCGCGGTGTGGGGGTTGGTGCGTTCGGCGCAG
>DASYJS010000109.1:0-37039 GCA_035996225.1 Mycobacterium sp.
ATCCTGCCCGCAGACCGCGCCGAGATCCTCGAGCTGGCCGCAGCGACCTACCCCGGCGGGGATTCGTAAAGTCGGCGTTCACTTTTCGGCGGCGAGCACGTCACGCACCGCAGCATCCACGGTGCTCAGCAGCTCCGGGTCTATGCCGGAGCGGCCGCGAACCAATATCGAGGCGCAGTTGGCCGTCGGCAGTCCCTCGGCCGGGCACAACCCGTCGGGCAGCTTCCCGATCTTCGGCAGCAGAGCCAATCCGAGCCCGGACCGCACCGCCGCGTAAAGACCGGCCAGATCGCCGCACTCGGCGACGATCTCGTAATCGATGCCTTGTTTTTCCAGCAGCGCGAAGGCCGGCTCGCGCAAGGTGCACGGTTCGGCAAAGATCACCAGCGGCAGCGGATCTCCCGTTCGCGCGGTGAACGTCCGCGCTGAAACCCACTGCAGCTGAACGATTCCCGATGCATTGGCGCGGTCCAGCCCCGATCCGTCGAGCATGATCGCCAGGTCCACCAGCCCCCGGTCGATCGCATCTGCCAAGGAGACATTGCGATCAAGCCGGAAGCGCGGCCGCCGGTCGGGAAGCCGCTCCCGCAGCACGCTGGTCAGGGCGGGCAACATCACGTCCGCGCCGTGTTCGGTGGCGCCGACCGTCAGCACCTTGTGTTCGGTCGCGCCGAGGTCGTCGAGGGCCGCGTCGTGCGCCGCCAATATCGTGCGCGCATGCCGCAGCACCCTCTGACCCGTTTCGGTGAACAAGACGCCGCGCCCGTAGCGCTGGACCACCGGGTCGCCGACCACACTCTCGACTCTGCGCAGATGCTGGCTGACCGCGGACTGACTGAGGTGTAGCGCGGCGGCGGCGCGGTGAAACCCGCCGCAGTCTGCGACCGCGACGAGGCTACGCAGCGGAGCGATATCGAGCACCTGGGCCATTTCACCACCCTAGTTTGATCAGCAATTATGATCAATTGGTCGAGCGATGAGCTGGGAGTTCCGGCTAAGTGCGGCTTACCGATCAGTAATCGTGATCGGTAGTGATCGCCAAAAATCGTTGGACGGAATGGGTCGGTCTTCGCGAGTATGGGGCCATGGACTTGCCGCGCATGCCCTTGAGCACCGCTTCGTCGGTGACGTTGTTCTACGCGGTCGGCTATCCCATCGGAGCACTCGCGGTGGCCGCCATGACCCCGATGGCCGTCTTGGTGCTGCGATTCGGTTTAGCCGCAATCATTCTGGCGTCCTGGGCCTTGCTGGCCAGGTCGGTGTGGCCCCGGGGAGCGCAGTTCGGTCACGTCATGGTCGCGGGTCTGTTGATCCAGGCCGTCCAGTTCTGCTGCCTCTACGAGGCGCTTCTGCTCGGAGCGCCCGCGGTGCTCTGTGCGGTGGTGATCGCGATGAATCCGGTCACCACGGCGATCCTGGGCGCGATGTTCCTGCGCGAGCGGCTCGGCTCGCTGCGGGTTGCCGCCCTAGCCCTCGGCGTCGTCGCGGTGCTCGCCGCATGCGCCAGACGGCTGATGGGCACGCACGGCCTCGACCCAGTCATGGTGCTGCTTGTGGTTGGGCTGCTTGGGCTTTCGGCCGGCGGCGTGTACCAACAGCGGTACTGCGCGGGCGTCGACTTCCGCACGATGAGCGCCGTGCAAAATGCCGTTGCGCTCATTCCCGCGGCGGCGCTCGCGATGCTCACGCCCTTCGCCGTGCACGACACGGCCAAAGCCTCCGTCGCGGTCACCGGCATGGTGCTGCTCAACGCCACGCTGGCGGTCAGCCTTTACCTGCGCGCCATCAGTCTTCACGGCGCGGCGGCGGTCGCGATGCTGTTCGCCATCATTCCCGCGGCTGCCGCGGTGCTGTCGTGGCTGATGCTCGGGCAGCGCCCGGACGTCGGTGTCGCAATCGGCCTGCTCGTCGGCGGCCTCGCCTGCTGGCTGAACAGCAGGGCGGCCAGCAGGCACCGCGCGGCGAAGCAAAGCCCACCGCCGGTGTCCGCTCCCGCGGCAGCGACCCCGAGCATGGTGAGTTGTTCAGCGTCAGAATAGACGGCTGTCCGGCGAGGGCCCGTCGACCGAACGAACCAGACCGGTCCCGGTAACCATGGGCAGGTCGAGCGCGGACAGCAGTCCGGGCGGGGCCGCGCACACCGCGGGGATGGCGTTGACCATGCGCGACGAGCCCGCGATGCGCGCGCCCAGATCGTGGTCGTGATCCTCGGCTATCTCGAATTCGCACCGCATGCTCGGGGAGCCCTCGATCTCGACGCGATAGGCACCGCGCCCAGTTGCCAATCCGTAGCCGAGGTCCTTGGGAGGAAGGCAGATATGCGGTTGCGGCCAGTCCGGGGCGATGTCGTCGCGCATGCGCGTCACGTGGTCGACGACGAAAGTTGGCTTGTCCCCGACGTAACCGGTCAGCGTCGAGCGCATCGCCGCGATCGTCCCGGCCGCGATGTGCCCGGTGGGCGTGTCGAAAGACTCGGTGGCGGGGATCCGTTCGTTGCTCTCCTCGATGTTGTCGATCTTGACGCCCAGTCCCGCGGCGAGCTGGTGTAGCACCGGGCCCCAGCCGAAGGTGAACACCGCTTGAGTCGCCGCGAATGCGGCGAACTCCGGCGGCTTGCCGAATCCGAGGATCTCGTAAACCGCGGCCTGATCCGGATAGGTGGCGTAGTTGAACATCTCGGTCACCCGCACCGACTCGATGACCCGGGATACCCCGGTAAGTACCAATGGCAGAACATCATTGGCAAATCCGGAGTCGATCCCGGTGGTGAAGAACGACACCCCGCCGTCCAGCGCGGCTTGGCGCAACGGGTCGATGAACGCCCCGTCGACGGCGTCGGGAAAGACCAGCGGCACCACCGAACACGACACCACGTTCTTACCGGCCCGCAGGATCGACACCATGTCCCCGACCGCCTCCAACGGCCGGAGGTTGGCGCCGGCGGCATACACCACCGCATCGGCGTCACCGGCGAGCATCGGCGCCGCGTCCTGGGTGGCCACCACGCCGACGGGCGCGATCCCACACAGCTCTCCGGCGTCGCGACCGGCTTTGGCGTCGCTGTGAACGACGAGATCGGTCAGTTGCAGTTCGGGGTGGTCGATCACGCCTCGCAGGGCGATGATGCCCATCGAACCCGGCCCCCAGACTCCCACCTTCAACACGATTATTCTCCTAATATTAGGATCGTAGTTGTTACATTTTGGACGGATGCTAGGGAGCCGGGCATGGGTACGTCAACCGCCAAGTCGCCGCCGACCGGTCGGGTGATGGACGTGCTTGCCACGCTGGCGGATTCACCGAACGGTCGGACATCGGCCGAGCTGGCGAAGACCTGCGGGATCAGCACCTCGACCTGCGCCCTGGTGCTGGCCGAGCTGGAACGCCGGTCCTGGGTCGCGCGGCGTGGGGACCGCCGCTTTTGCCTGGGCAGCGGATTGTTCGGGCTGGTGCACGGGCTGCGCATGCAGTTCCCTCTGCTGGACCGCGGCCGCGATGCCCTCACCTTCCTGCACGACACCCTTGGCGCCGGCTGTTCGATGTCGAAGATCGGAGACCGTCACCTGAGCACGGTCGACGCGGTCGGGCACGGCACCGAGGGCGAGCACGCCGTCGGACAGCGCTTCCCGATCGATCCGCCGTTCGGCCTGGTCGCGATGGCCTGGCGCGACGACGAATTCGTCCAGGCCTGGCTGCAGCGGGTGATGCCACGGCTGACCCGCGCCGAAATCGCGCAGCATCAACAGGTACTCGCCGATATCCGGACGCGTGGCTACGGCGCGTGGCGGTTCGACGACACCCATCAATCGCTACACAATCGCCTGGCCGGGGTGCTCGCGTCGCTGGAGCCGACCGGGCAGGTCACCCGGCAACTCACCACGCTGATGACGATGGTGACCCTGCAGTCGATCACCGACATACTCGAAACAGAGTTGGCTTCAACGGAATTCGTGGTGTTGCCGATTTTCGGGCAGAGCGGGCAACCGGAATATCAAATCGAGATCCATCTGGGTGGCTGCGCGGGATTGACGCCGGCCGCACTCGACGCCGCGCTGGCGCACGCGCAGGGGCTGCTCAGCGCCGGGATCACCGCAGGAGTGTGATTACGCTGAAGTCATGCCTGCCAACTCCGAGATTCGGCGCGCGGCTGACCGGGCTGTCACCACGACGCCGTGGCTGAAGTCCAGACATTCGTTCTCGTTCGGCGACCACTACGACCCCGACAACACCCACCACGGGCTGCTGGTGGTGAACAACGACGATCTCGTGAAACCGGATACCGGTTTTGCCACCCACCCGCACCGGGATATGGAGATCGTGACGTGGGTGCTGGAAGGCGAATTGACACACCGGGATTCCGCCGGCAATCACGGTGTGATCTATCCGGGTCTGGCGCAGCGCATGTCGGCGGGCAGCGGAATCCTGCATTCGGAGAAGAATGATTCGTCAACGCAGCCAGTGCATTTCGTTCAGATGTGGGTCGTCCCAGACGAAACCGCGATCTCCCCCGGCTACCAGCAGCACGAGATCGATGAGCAGGCGTTGCGCTCCGGCCTGGTGATCATCGCCTCGGGCATACCCGGGCGTGATGCGGCCATCTTTCTGCACAACCGCAACGCGGCCCTGCACGGGGCGCGGCTGCGACCAGGCGATACCGTCACCGCACCCGCCGCCCCCTTTCTGCACGTCTTCGTGCCCCGCGGGCGGCTCACTGTCGACGGCGCCGGCGAGCTTGCCGACGGCGATGCGGCCCGGCTCACCGACACCGATGGCCCGCGGCTGATGGCGAGCGAGCCGACGGACCTGCTGATCTGGGAGATGCACGCAAAGCTGCGCGGCTAGACCAAATAGAGTGGGCACGACAGACAGGAGCCGGCATGTCGAAAGCGCAGCCGCGGCACGCGGTGCCGAACCCGAAGCGGGATGTAAAAGCGCTGAGAACCGTGAAGTTCTGGGCGTTGCCGGTCGGCGCCACGCTGGCCCTGATGTCGGCGCTGTGTGCGCTGTATCTCGGCGGCATTTTGAATCCCACCACCAACCTGCGCCATTTCCCGATCGCCGTGGTGAACGAGGATGCCGGAACCGCCGGCCCGAAAATCGTCGACGGCCTGGTCTCCGCGCTGGATAAGAACAAGTTCGACGTCAAGGTGGTATCGCACGACGAGGCCAAGCGGTTGCTGGACAGGGCACAGGTGTACGCCGAATTGGTGATCCCGCCCACCTTCTCGTCGAATTTGCGCGAGTACGGCGCCAGCGCGGTCACGCCTGACCATGCCGAGCGGCCGTCGGTCACGATCTTCACCAACCAGCGGGCCGGCACGTTGGGTGCCGGCATCGCCGGGCAGACGCTGAGCCAGGCCATGGCCGCCGCTAATCCCAAAGTGGGACAGTACCTTTCGGCCGAGGTCGCACAGCAGACCGGGGGAGCGCCGCTGACCGGGGCGTCGCGTTCGGGACTGGCCAACCCGATCGACATCAAGTCGGCCGTCTACAACCCGCTCCCCAACGGCACGGGCAACGGGCTGTCGGCGTTCTATTACGCATTGTTGTTGCTGCTGGCCGGTTTTACCGGCAGCATCGTCGTGTCCACCTTGGTGGACTCATTGCTCGGTTATGTCCCGGCCGAATGGGGTCCGGTGTATCGCTTCGCCGAGCAGGCCAACATCTCCCGCTTCCGCACCTTGCTGGTGAAGTGGGGGATCATGGTGGTGCTGGCGTTGCTGACGTCGGGGGTCTACATGGCCATCGCCCACGGACTCGGTATGCCCATTGCACTCGGTTGGCAGTTGTGGGCGTATGGCGTCTTCGCGATCATCGCGGTGGGCGTGACGTCCAGTTCGCTGATCGCGGTGCTGGGTTCGATGGGCTTGCTGTTCAGCATGCTGGTTTTCGTGATCCTCGGCTTGCCCTCGGCGGGCGCCACCGTCCCGCTGGAGGCGGTGCCGCCGTTCTTCCGCTGGCTGGCCGAATTCGAGCCGATGCACCAGGTGTTTCTGGGCGTGCGCTCGCTGCTCTATCTCAATGGTGTCGGGGCGTCGGGTCTATCGCAGGCGTTGTTGATGACGTCGATCGGCCTGGCGATCGGCCTGTTGGTGGGTGGCATCGTCACGCGCATGTACGACCGCAGCGGGTTCCACCGGATTCCCGGGGCCGTCGAGCTGGCGATCGCGGAGGCCCACCAAGCCCAACACAAGGCGCGCACGGCCAAGCAGGAAACCTCGGGTGAACCGAGCGAGGAGAGCCCCAGCGAGCCGGATCCCGAAAGCCTAAGCGAGCAAACGTAATTCGGGCGCGGCCTAAGTGTCACGCGTTTGTTATTTAAGTTGACAGTGGGACTTATGTGACTGATGCTGTGAATGTTGCATCCAGATAAGGGCCGAAAGGGCTGCCGTGCTGACACGACGCGCCAGGTTGCGCCGACTGGCGGCCAGCCTCACGGCCATGTTCGCCTGCGCCACGCTGGCGAGCACCTTGGCGTCGCCCGTCGCCCACGCCGCCGACGGCCGCGAAATGCTCGAGAGTGCGATCAACGCCACCAAGGGCTCGTATCTGGTCTACAACTTCGGCCCCGGCCATCCCACGCCGCTGCTGGACGCGGGCGGTCGCTGGTACGAGATGAACAACGGCGGCCACCTGATGATCATCAAGAATGCGTCGGGACGCCTGGCGCCGCACCTGCTGGTCGACACCCACCGGGGTGACCAGGCACGGTGTGAGAACAATCCCGGAGCCCGCACCGGCGAGGGGTTGTGGCAGGCCTCCGAGCTTTACGCTCCGCTGCAGGCGTGGCAGCGGATGGGGCAGCCGACAATCGCGATCAACGCCAACTTCTTTGACGTGCGCGGGCAAAAGGCCGGCGCGTGGCGTCAGACCGGCTGCAGCTCCCCGCTCGGCGCCTTCGTGGACAACACCAACGGCCAGGGCCGCGCCAACCAGGCGGTCACCGGCACCGCGGCCTACCCGGGCAAACAGGGTCTCTCCGGCGGTAGCGAGAGCTGGTCTTCGCTGACGACGATGATCCTGCCGACGGGTGGTGCGCCGTATGTGGTGTGGCCGCGAGGCAAGAACGACTACGACGCCGCCACCCCGGTGGTGCAGGACTTGCTCAACAAGAATGAGAAGTTCGTCGCGGTGTCCGGGATCGGGCTGCTGGGCCCCGGCAACACTCAGCAGCTGCACGACAGCGGTCCCAGCGCGGCGCGAACGGCGCTGGCCTATGTGAAGCAGCGCGACGAGATGTACATCTTCGAGGGCGGCAGCTACACCCCGGACAACATGCAGGACATGTTCCGCGGCCTGGGCAGCGATACCGCGATCCTGCTGGATGGCGGCGGGTCCTCGGCGATCGTGCTGCGCCGCGATACCGGCGGCATGTGGGCCGGTGCGGGATCACCGCGCGGGTCCTGCGATACCCGCCAGGTTCTCTGCGACTCCCACGAGCGGGCACTGCCGAGCTGGCTGGCCTTCAACTAAACATCGTCAGCGACAGTGATTTTCGCCTCGGCCGCGCCGAATCGGAAGATCAGCAGGCTGACAGTCACCACCGCCGCGGTGAGCGCGAACACCGGGGCGATGACGAACCGTGACATCGTCGCGCCGAGAAAAGCACCGGCACACATGGTGAAAACAACGGTGAAACGCAGCTTTTGGCGCTCACCCGTGCCGCCGGACAGCCGACTGTCAAGACCGAGACTGACGATCGTCGACGTCAAAACGGTGGTGGAGAGTTCTTTAATCCCGAACTGGCGGGCGCTGGAGTGCTGCAGTCCGAACGTCACCGCGAGGAGGCCGATGATGATCAGCTTGGTGTTGTCGTGATAGTGCAACACGCCCGCGCCGGCCAGGATCGACAGCGTAACGAGCAACACGATTTCCGTGGCCAGCACCGTGGTGATCCACGGTCGCGTCCGGATCCCGAAATACCGCGACAACCGACCGCTGAGGATGGTGGTGGTGACGAAGGTGGGAAGGGCGACCGCGACCGCGGTCAGGTCGATGCTGGTTCGCGGGGCCAGCCAGAAGCCCAGGAAGATCACGTTGCCCGTCATGTTCGCCACGAACACGTGGCCGAGGACCAAGATACTGAGCGAATCAGCCAGGCCGGTGGCGAACGTCAGCAACAACAACGCCGCGACGGTCGATCGCTCGGATACCGGCGACGTGGCGGCCACGGGTGCAGTATATTTCGGCGCCCCGAGTTCGTCCGGGTTACGCGTGAGGCGTCAGATCCAGCGAAGTGACGGTCGTCATCCTGGTCACCAGCCAACGCCCGTTCACACGCTTCATGAACAGCCGATAGGACAAATACTTCAGCGCCGGGATGTTCTTGGTCAGCGGACTGGTGGAAGTCGTGTTGGTGTACACGATCACGATCGCGTTCGAACCGTCCAGCGATTCGACCCCCGCGCCGGTGACTTGGGTGCTGTTGCTGATCTTGGCCTGTTTGTTCGGGGCCACGATGGCGTCGACGAACTTGCGGTACTGGGCCTCGAAGTCACCGCTGAGATAGGTCGCCGCGCGATCAGCCAGGCGGTCCATGTTCTCCGGCGTGTAGGTCCACAGCGTCGTGATCGCGTTGGCCGCGGTCCGGGCCACGTTGAGCTTGGTTGCCGCCGTGGCACGGTCGGCCAGATAGGGCTGCATGGCCGCGCCCGCGAACGCCGCAGAGCCGACAAACAGAACAGCGGCCAAAACGATGGCGATGGCCATCGACTTCCCAGCCAGCCGCCTGCGCCGACGGCCACCCTCTTCGGCCGCCGTCGCCGGCTCGTCGGCCTCCTTCTCGGCCTCCGATTCGGCTGCGTCGTCGCCTGTCTGATCCGCCGCGTCGGTCTCGCCGACGGGGTCCGGGGCGGCTTCTGTTGCCGCGGCAGCATTTTCGTCGTGCTCAGCGGTGTCGCCGGGGACCGCGTCGGCGGTCAGACCACCTGCAGCAGGCTGCTTATCTTCCACTGATTCCCTTCCCGCGTAGCAGTTGCCGTCCAACGATTGGTGTTCTCGAATACTTGCTTTTGATCCGCCGATTTGGACGTGACTTCGGTCGCGACCATCACGGTGACGCTGCCATCATCGTTCCACCGTTCCACCGCCGCGCCGAGGATGGTGCCGGTGGCGGGCTCTGCCCGGGCGACCTGCAGCAGGATCTCGTTGGCTTTGTCGCGATACTGCTTGGCGAAATCGCCTGTCGCCTGAGCCAATATTCGGGTGATGTAGTCGTTGGCGTGATAGGGGTCAAGGGAGGTGAATTCCGTCATGAACCCCGTCACATAGGTGAGCACCTCACGGTTCCCGGACGCGGTCCGGTCGCGGGATTCGTGAGAGTTCAGCATCAGTGCGGATACCGTGATCGCCGCTGCCATCAACACCGCGGCAAGCGCGCCGACAAGCGGCAACCCCCGCGGGCGGCGCTGCGTCACGGGGTCGGCCGCGACGAGCAGCGCTCCCTCGCCGGGCTGAAACTTACGGCGGGGACTCATTTTCCGTTCCCGGACGGTTTCGGTCTGGTCAGCACGGCGAGGTCGTCAACGCGCCAATGGCCGTCGCCGTCCTTGGCGAAATTCACCCGGACGGTCGCGGTGATGTACCGTTCCTCGGGCGCCGCGCCGCGCCGCCCCTGTAAAAACAGCAGCATCGTCGCCCGATCCGGCGATGCCGATTCGATCGAGCTGTCCATCGACCAGTACTCGTTGACGACGGGGTTTCCCTTTTGGACGATGTCCTGCTGAGCCTTGAGCTGACCCCGGTAGTTGTCGGTCGACAGCGACTGGGCGCGCGCGAAATCGTCGTGCAACGACTTCGGGTCGTAGGTCAACATCTGCGCGACGATCTTCGGTCCCTGTATCGCGATCTGTGCCCGCGTTTGATCGGTCGCCCGATCGCGGGAGTACACCGTCGCGTAGCTCACGACGGCACCCGCCAGGCACAGCCCGGTCGCGGTGAGCAGCGCGATGGCCGTCCACCGCCGGATGTCAGGCCGCGGCCTGCCCGAGTCGGAGCACCGCACTTCGGTGCGCACCAGTATGTCGGCGAACGTGCGGCGTCGCGAATCCCACAGCGGCCAAAGCCATCCCACCACCGATACGGTGTCGAGCAGGTGAGCCAGATCCCGCAGCAGCAGGCCCCACGCCCCAATGGCTGCGCCATCGCGATGTACCACCGCGATTCCGCACAACGCGCGTCCCAGGCTCCAACCGATAATGGTCGGCAACAGCAACCGGTTGACCAACATCAACAGGGTGGCGAGCCCGAAGACGGAGATGCACAACCACCACCAGGCGCCGCGGGCCGGCACCGTGAACGACACCAACGCCATCGTCGTCGCCACGGCGATAGCCGGCAGGACGTCGACAGCGAACGCGCACGCGCGAATATGCCAGGGCGCCAAGGCATTCTCCGATGACACTTGGGTAGCCGTGGTCTGCGTGTCCTCGACCACCACCGTCACTTCGTCACCTGGTCGAGCTTGGCGATCCGGTACCGGCCTTCGTCGAGCGCCATTCTCACCCGCAGCCGGTAGCCGGTTTCGTTCTGCGATTGATCGGAAGCCACCGTGACGCGCATTGCCACCAGCACATCGACCGAACCGTCACGGTTGTTGCGCTCGACCGCTGCCCGAACATCCGAGACCTGAACGTGGACGTTCGCCGACTGATAAGCCTGCACGAGCATTCCGGTGTACAGCACGGCTTGGGCGCGGAAAGCATCTGTGCCACAGTCGATGATCTTTTGCTCGCTGGCGACCATCGCGTTGGTATCGGGTGCCTGCGTCGCCGAAACACAGTCGACCGCCGCCTTGAGCGCCGCGTCGCCGTTGCGCGCTATTGCTTGGCTCTCGTGGTGCGAACGTAGCGCGAAGTAGCCGCCGGTGCCGACGGCACCGGCCAGCAGGACGAGGACCGCGGCGATGCCGGCCAGCCACCCGCGGCCCACCCGCGACGGGGGGCGTCCGGCGCCGGCAGTTTCGGCGTCGACCTCCACCGAATCCTCGGCGGCGGCATCGACCTGGTCGCCTTCGGGTTCTGGCGTTTCCGGATCTTCGGCCGCCGACGCGGCTTCGGCTTCGGTAACGGGTTCGACCTCCGGGGCTGCCAGATCCTCGGCCGTCACCTCCGGGCTGGTCGGGTCGGCTCCGACCTCGGATTCTGACGAATCCTCGGCCGTCACCTCCGGGCTGGTCTCGTCGGTGGCGTCGTCCGATTCCTGACGAATCTTCGGTCGTCTCCGACGCAGACGACTAATCATCGACATCGGTGGTGGGTTCAGCCGGCTGGCGCCAGCATCTCCTTCCATCCGTCGTCTCCTGTTTTGGTCGAGTTTTCGACGGAGTATTTGACACCGTCGGGCCCTACCAGTTCACCGCTCTGGGGACTGTATACCGCTGAGGGAGGTCCGCTGGGAGTGTAGACACACGGGTTGGGCTGCTGTCCGTTGCACTGCACGGTACCGGACCCGGGCCGTGACAAGGGGTCACTGGTCGCCGGGGGCGTTCCCGCGACTCGGTCCGAGGGTGCCGGGTTCAGGCCGTTGTTGATCGACGGCGCGGGGATCACCATGCCCGGACGCACCGACTGATCGCATCGCGCTCCCGGCGCGGGGCAGGTCAGGATCTGGTTCGGGTCGCCGAACCAGGGGTTTGTTCCCGCCGGAACGTACGGCCTGGGGTCGCGGCACTCCCTCGGCGAGGCAGCCCGCTTGCCCGGTACATCGGTACACGGGATGTTGCGCGATCCACGCACGCTGTTGGCGGGCGTATCCATCGGAATCTTGCAGTAGGTGCCCTGCGGCAGTGCCTGCATGCTGGTGTCGGCCGGGGACCGCCATTCCGCGGCCGGAATGAAGCCGGTCAGACACGGCGGCGGCTGGTTGATCGACAGCGCCAAGTCAAGTGCGGCCTGGTTCGGGAACGGCGCGGCCACCGTCTGCGCGATCGAGGCACCCTGCGGCAGGAACACCAGCACCTGCTCTACACCGGTGTGGTAGCGCTTAAGCAGGTCGAACACCACCTCGAGGTTCGCCAGCGTCTGCGGCAGCGATTCGCGCACGTCGCTGAATACCGAGTTGACCTGATCGGCGGTAGGCGCCGCTTGGGTCAGAATGCTTTTCACGTTCGTGTCGCGCTGCGCGGCTTGCGCGGCCAACGTGTTCAGATTGCGCGCCCAGCGCTCGATCGCGTCACTCGACTTGACCTGGCTATCCAGCACCCCGCCGGAGTTCTGGATGATGTCGTTGACGTTGGTGATGTTCGTCCGGAAATCGCCGACGATCGCCTGGGTGGAGTCGACCAGGCGTTGCAGCGCGGGACCCAACCCGCCCACGGATTCCGCTGTCTCGTCGAGCAGCGTGGCGATCTTGTCCTTCGGCAATGCCGCGAGGCCGCGGTTAGCGGTGTCCAGCGCCGGCCCGATCTCGGCCGGCACGGTGCCCTTGGTGATGGTTTGTCCCTCGGCGAAGTACTTTCCCGGGTTCCCGGTCGAGACCAGGTCCAGGTACTGCTCACCGACCGCCGACACGGAGTGCACGTTCGCGACCGTGTCGACCGGGATTTTGTACTGGCTGTCGATACTCATCGTCGCTTGGGCACCATGCTCGGTCGGCTCGACGTCGGTGACCTTGCCGATGGTGATGCCTCGGTAAGTCACGTTGGCCGTCGGGTACAGGCCGCCCGACGCCGGCAGGTCGGCCTTGAGCGAGTACCGGCCGATCCCCATCAGGCTGGGAACCTGCAGGTAGTAGACGCCGAGCACCAGCAGGGAGACAACCGTCAGGACAAGGAACGTCCACAGCTGGCGTCGGATGAATGGAGTTAGCAATTCCTGTCCCCCCTTTCCACCAGCGGGCCGCCGGGCGCGTCATTCGGGTTCGGCGTGTAGCGAACGTCGGGGATCATCGTCTCCGGGTCGCGGCCGAACGACTGCTCAAGCGCGCGCAGGGCTCCCGACAACCCGGTGCCCGTGAGGAACGCGTTGTCGACGGAGCTGTAGGTCACATCAAGCGTCAGCGAGATGTTGATGTAGTCACCCCGGAACATCTTCGGCACGGTGTCGATGTCGAACGGCTGGGTCAGGATCAGCTTCAGCGCGCCGATCAAATACGGCGAGGAGCGGCCGAGTTCCTTCAGCGGGCATTGCAGCGACTGCAGGTCGGTGTGCAGCGGCCCGCGGGCCTCCGACAGGTACTGGTCGGCGGACTGGCTGAGTCGACCGACCGAATCGATGGCGTTGATCAGCAGGTTCTTGGTGTCCGCGAAATGCTTGATCAGCGGCGGGATGTCGGTCAGCACTCGATCGAGGACGTCCGACCGGCCTCCCACGTAGGTCAGCAACCGGTTGGTGGAGTCGATCGCGTGGGTGATGTCATCGCGTTGCTGGTTGAGCTGGCTGGTGAAGGTGTCCAGCTTGCCGAGGAAGGACCGGATCTGCTCCCCCCGCCCGTTGAAGATGTTGTAGACCTCGTTCTGCAGCACTTCCAGGTTCGGGATGCCGCCACCGTGCAGGATCAACGACAGGCTGGCCAGCGTCTGCTCGGTTGTGGGATACGAGGTCGAATTCTTCAGCGCAATGGTGTCGCCGTCTTTGAGGAGTTCCGGCGACGGGTTGGGCGGCGCGGCCAGCTCCACGTGCTGAGAACCCAGCAGCGAAGTTTGGCCGATCCTTGCGATCGCGTTTTTCGGTAGCTTGACGCTCTTCTTCACGCCCAGCGTCAGCGTGGCCACCCAGTTCTTCAGGTTGATCGCGCGGATCGAACCGACGAAGACGTCGGCAACCATCACCTTGCTGTTGCCGTTGATCGCCAGGGTGTCCGGCACCTGCACATAGATGGTGTAGGCCCCCGAGCCGTCGCCCGGACCGCCCGGAATCGCGACGTTGGAGATGCCCCGCCAGCCACATGAGCTCAGCACCAAGGCGATCACCAGCAGCACCATGCCCTGCCAGGCCCGGTGGCGGATCAGCGCGTTCGCCGCGCGCAGCGCGGTCAGGGCCGGTCGGTTCGGCTTGCTCCTCGCGGCTACGCCGCTCATCGCGCGCCTCAGGACCGGTCGGTTCGGCTTGCTCCTCGCGGCTACGCCGCTCATCGCGCGCCTCACTGGCCCAGCCCTGCGTCAACGGGTGCCGGACCACCGGCATTGGGTGCCGGGACCGCGACCGGCCCAGGCGTCGGGGCGACCGGTCCCGGGATCACTTCCGGTCCCGGCGCCGGGGGCTGGATCGGCGTCGGAGCCCGCAACCCGATGGGCGGCAGGATCGGGTTCTCGTCGTAGGCGTTCGGCGGTCCCGGCGGGGTTTGCAGGTTCGATTGAACGGGCTCGATGTTGGGGCCGCCCATCAGTTCAGCAAGCGAGTCGGGAGTCATCAGGCCCGCGGTGATCGGCCCGACCTGCTGGCCTTGCATGCCCGGGGCGACGATCCACCCTTGCTGGGTGTTGCGGTGCGAGGTCGGCGTATCCGGCACCCAGATCCCGGGGACGGTCGTGTCCTTGTAGCCGTTCGGTGGGTGCAGCCGGTCTTCGGAATACGCGACCTCTTTGGGCAACGCCTCGGCGGTGCTGAACAGGTTCACGCCGAACGGCAGGTAGTTGAACTTGATCGCGTCGAGGACGGGCGCCAGGTACTGCGCACACAGCTCGGCGGATTCCTGGTACCCGAGCCGGCTGCCGGCCTGAATCGAGCTGCAGATGAACTGCATCGGGTTCGCGAAGTTGGTGATCGTCGGAATGGCGACAACCGAACCGTGCGACGGGTGATAGATCTGGTTGATGTTGGCCGCCGCCGTCGGGAGGATGTGCAGGGCGGTCTCCAGCCCGTTCAGCGGATCGGGTTGTAGCAGCGTCGACGTCGCGGTGGACAGATTGTTGACGTCGGTGGCCAGGACCTCGCGGTTCTTGGCCAGCCACGGGCGCACCGTGGTCAGCAGGCTGTCGAACTGCTGGAGGGCATTGGAAAGGTCGCCGTCGCTGGACGCCAGCCGACCGGTGACATCCGCCAGGTTCTCGTTCAGCGCGACAAACTGCGCATCGTCCTGGTGCAGCGCGTTGACGAACAGGGCCAGGCTGCGCACCACCGCAAAGAAGTCGCCGCGACCCTCGTTCAACGCGGTCAACGCCGACGACAGACTGTTGAGGGCGGTGTTGATCTGCTTGCTCTTGCCGGCCAGGCCGTCGGCGAAGGACGAGATGACCTCACCGAACGGCCCCGTCGGCTGCTCTTTGGTCGGACCCAGCTTCGAGATGATGTTGGTGATGCTGTTGCGCAGTTCATCCCACTCCACCGGCACCTGGGTGCGCTCTTCGGGAATCACGGCGCTATCGCTCAGCGTGGGCCCGCCCTTGTAGGGCGGTTCCAGCTGGATCGCACGCGACGCCACCAGGGTGGGGTTCAGGATCACCGCGGAGGCATTGGCGGGAACCTTGTATCGGTTCTCGTAGTGGAACGTCACCTTCATCTTGTCGCCGGCAGGCTCGATGCTGTCGATCGAGCCGACGCGCAGGCCCATGATCTGGACCTTGTCCCCCTTGTAGAGGGCGTTCGCCGTCGGGAAGTAGGCGACCACGGTGTTATTCGTCAGCTTCTCGAACAGCCGGTAGCCGACATAACCGACGACGAGGGCCACGACCACCACCAGCGACCCGACGATCACCGTCGTCCGGGACAGCCTCGGTAGCCGAATGTTGCGGATGTCAAAGATGGTGCTCAATTCTGGCTACCTCCCGTGACACCGCTACCGCCCGATCCGCCCGGGTTGATGAACGGCGCCGGCAACTGGTTCCCCGGTCCAGCCGGAGCCGCTGGTCCCGGCGGCAGACCCGGCGCAAACGTCGACGGCGGCGGCACCGGGCCGGCCGGCCCCAGCTGCTCGGTGCGCGCGCCCGGCGGGGCTTGCGCCGGCAGCGGCACCGGAGTGCCCGGAACATTCGGGGGCGGGTCACCCGGGCGTCCGGCGATCGGGATGCCAGGCGTGGGCGGCAGACCGTCGGGGTTCGGCGGCGACGCGGCGACGTCGACCGGTGCGGGGAAGCCAGGCCCGCCGAACGGACCCATGCCCGCGCCCGCGCAGGGCAGCGGATTCCATGGCCGCGGCAGACCCTCATCGCCGACGGTGACGTTGCCGCCGGGGTTCGCCGGCGTGTACGAGCACGGCGATCCGGGCGGGACGGCCGGTCCGGGATGTTCCGGGGTGCCTTCCAGCACCGGCGGGGCCGGCGGCGGCGCACCGTTGGGGAACCGGGTGCCGTTGGGGTCGGGCCACCGGTATTCGGGCAGACCGGCACTGCGCCAGAAGTTCTCCGGGTCGATGCCACGCTTCTTGAACGCCGCGTCCACCCACGGCTGAACGATCTGGTAGAGCGCCAGGTTGTGCAGTACCACCTTGAAGAACGGTCCCGACGCAATGGCCTCATTCAATGACGGAAGGAATTTGCCGACCTCGGTCAGCCCCTGCGCCACGTCGTCTTTGCGCTGGACCAGGATGCCGCTGATCGTGCGCAACTGTTCGAGCACGTGGTTCAGGTTCGGGTTGTCGTTGATCAAGCCCTTCACCTGCTCCGAGAACGCGGCGACGTTGCTCAGCAGCGCGTTGATGGCCTGCCCGCGTTCGTTGAATGCGGCCAGCAGCGTCTTGGCGTTGACCAGCAGGCGGTCGACCTGCTCGCTGCGGTCGCCGAGGACGCTGGCCACCTGGTTGGCCTGGGCAAGCAGATGCTTGACCTCCGCGTCACGCTTGCCGACCGTGTCGGAGAACTTGGCGACACCGTCGAGCGCGGCGCTCAGGTGCGGGTAGGTCTGATCGATGGTCTGCGACAGCACATGCAACGACTCCTTGACGGTGTCGATGTCCCAGCCGGACGCGGCCTTGGTGACGTCGAAGAATGCGTCATAGATCTGATAGGGAGTCGTGCTCTGGCCGACCGGCAAGGTGGCGCCGGGCCGAAGCTGCTGGGAGCCTCGCGCCTCGATCTCCATGACCTTCTTGCCGAGGATGGTGTCGGTGCGGATCGCCAGCCGACTCTCGGTGCCGATGGTGTTCGTGCCGATCGAGAACTTGATCACGATGTGGTCGCCCTCAATGTCAAGAGCCTCCACCTTTCCGACGTCCATGCCGGCGATGCGCACCTTGTCGCCGGCACTGACGCCGCCGGAGTCGGTGAACTGTCCGTAGTAGGCCGGCCTGGCGAACAGGATCGGGACGCTTGTGATGCTCTGTCCGACGCCGATGACGAGCAGCGTGACGACGATGCCCATCAGGCCGATCCGAAGCCGGTTCGGAGGTTCCAGCGTTCTCATTGCGGCGTGCACCTACCCGTCGGCTGCTGGAAGAGCCGGACCGTGCGGACCGGGCCGCCGCCCTGCAGACCATTGATCTTCAGCGTGATGTCGCAGGCGTAGAAGTTCACGAAGTCGCCATAGGACCCGATGGCGCGCCCGATCATGTTCAGCGCGGTCGGCACCTTCTTGAGGTAGTCCTGCAATTGGTCTTGCTGGTCGATGAGCGGCTGCTGAATCGCGTCGAGGTAGTTGATGGACTTGTGCAGCAGCGCGCGGTCCTCGCCCAGCAGATCGGCCACCGTGCCGGCGGCATTGCTGATGTGCGCGGTCCCGCCGGCCAGCTGGTCGCCGTGGTCCTTCAGACCGGTGATCAGCACCTCGAGGTTGTTGATGGTCTGATCGAATTGCTGACGATGCCGAACCGTCGTGTCCAGGACGATATTCAGGTTCTTGATCACCTCGCCGATCGCCTGGTCACGCTCGCCGATCTGGTTGGTCAGTTGGGCGGTCTGGTCGAGGATGTCGTTGATGGTGCCGCCCTGCCCCTGGAACACCGTGACCAGCGCGCTCGCGATGGTGTTGACCTTTACCGGGTCCAGCGCCCGAAACAGCGGCTTGAAACCACCGATCAGCGCATCGAGGTCCAGCGCCGGCGATGTACGCGACAGCGGGATGAATCCACCCGGCGGCAGGACCTTGTCGGTGCCCTCGCCCTCGCCGCGCTTGAGCTCCAGGTACCGGTTGCCGATCAGGTCGAGGTAGCGGACCTGCGCCGTCGTGGACTGATACAGCGGAATCGAGCGGTCGACGTTGAATTTCACCCGCACCCGCGTGCCGCCGGCGACCAGCTCAACGGTGTCGACCTTGCCGATCTCCACGCCGGAGGCGCGGACGAATTGGCCCTGCCGCAGCCCGCTGATGTTGCTGAACTCCGCCGAGTACGCGTTGGTGCGGTCAAACCGCATCTGGCCGAACACCACGATGATCATCACAGTGAACAGCAGCAGCACCAGGGAGAAGATGCCGAGTCGAATGAGCGTACCGGTGAGTTTCATGGGTTGATCGTGTTATCCCCTACCTGACGGCCCCAGACATACTCGATCGCATAGGGCGAACCGGTGTCGAGGTGGTTGTACGGCGCGATGCTGTTGCCGGAGTCCATCACCAACTCGGGCGCGGGCCAGAGGTCATGGGTGATGTGCTGCCAGCAACCCGGCGCACCGCCCGGTCCACCACGGGCATTCACCCGCGGCAGGTTCTCGGGGTAGGTATAAGGGTTCGGCGCTCCACCGACCACCCCGGCCAGGCCGCCGACCAAGCTGGCGATCGTGGCCACCGCCGAGACGGGGTTGGCCAGCAGGCCCAGGCCGGATAGCGCCTCGGTGTGGGCGTTCAGCGAGTACCCGTTGCCGGCCAGGAAGGAGGCCGCCTTGGGTTCGATGTCGTGGTAGTTGCGCAGGGTGCAGAAGATCGCCGGGCTGTAGGTGTCCAGCAGCTGCGCCGACGGCACCAAGTCAGCGGCGCCGCGCGCCAGATACGGTCCACCCTTCTCGAAGAGCTCCGCGCCGGTGTTGCCGAACCCGGCCGCCGACAACAATGCTTGGTCGAGATCTTTTTGCTGCTGGTTGATCGTGCGCGAAGTGATGACCGCGTTGTTGAGGAAGTCGAACAGTTCCGGCGAGGCGTTGGCGTAAGTGTCTCCGAGGCCGGCCAGCTGCTGGATGTCGTGGCGGATCTGCGGCATCTGTGGGTTGACGTCGTCGAGCACCGCGTTGGCGTTGACGATCGACTGCCCGAACCTGTCGCCCAGCCCGGCCAGCGACTGCGCGGCCGCGCTCAGCGTCAGGTTCAGCTTGACCGGATCCACCTTCTCCGAGATCGAGGTGATGGTCTGGAACAACGTGTTGATCTCCGTCGTCACCGACCGCGCGTCGATCACCGACTGCGCGGTGAGCCTTTGCGGTGACGGGCTTTGCGGCGTAGTCAGCGACACGTACTTACCGCCGAACACCGTGGTGGCCTTGATGTCGACGTTCACGTTCGACGGGATCAGCGATAGGTACCTGGGATAGACATCCAGGGTGAATTTGGCCGCCGGCTTACCGTCGCGCACGATCTCCGAGATGGCGTCCACCCGGCCGATCTCGACGCCGTTGTAGGTGACCTTGGAACCCGGATCCATCACCAGCCCGGCCCGCGACGCCAGCATCGTCAGCTTGGTCTTGGGGGTGTAGTCCCCCCGGAACTGCCCGTAGACCAAGACGAAGATCAGCCCAGCGATGACCAACAAGCCGACGCCCGCCAACTTGTAGGGCGGCGTCCGAGCTGCGTTGGTCTTGCCGGGATGGGTCATGGCTACACCGTGAGCGCGAAGTTCGGGTTGACGCCGTAAAGCGCCAACGCAGCGGACAACACGACAACCTGCACCGAGACCAGGGAGAACCGCATCGAACGGCCGACGGCCTCGCCGACGCCGACAGGCCCGCCGCCGGCGTTGTAGCCGTAGAAGCAGTGGGTGATCATCACGACCGCCGTGATGATGATGGCCTCCAAGAACGACCAGAACACGTCATCGGGGCGCAGGAACGTCCGGAAGTAGTGGTCGTAAGTGCCGCTGGATTGCCCATAAAGCACCGTCGTGGTGATCTGCGGCGACAGGAAACACATGATCATTGCCATCGCGTACAGCGGAATGATCACGACCAGCCCGGCCATGAACCGCGTGGTCGCCAGGAACGAGATCGACTTGATCCCCATCACTTCCAGGGCATCGATCTCTTCGCTGATCCGCATCGCGCCGAGCTCGGCGGTAGCGCCCGCGCCGACCGTGGCGGCCATCGCGATCCCGGTGACGACCGGAGCCGCGATGCGCACGTTGATCAGTGCGGCGAAGAAGCCGGTGAACGCCTCGACGCCGATGTTGCCCAGGGACGCGAAACCTTGGATCGCGACCAGGGAGCTACCGGACAGCGTGACGAAACCAACGATGGCGACGGTGCCACCGACGACGGCCATGGCTCCGGTGCCCATGCCGATTTGGGCGATCAGCCGCAGCGTTTCCTTGCGGTAGTTGCGCAGCGCGTGCGGCACCTGCCCGATGCAGACGATCCCGAACCAGGCCATCTTGCCGATGTCGTCGAGCCCCCGGCCGGCCGCACCGCCGTAGCGATTCAGGTTCTCGGCTGCCCGCGGGAACCGGGCACGTGCTACCGCGACGTTGGTCATGTCAGTGTCCCGTTCCGAATCGCACGCCGATGGTGGTCAGAATTACGTTCACCGCGTACAACGCGACGACGCAGAGCACCACGGTTTCGTTGACGGCGGTGCCCAGGCCCTTGGAGCCACCGCGCACGGTCAGTCCCCGGAAGCAGCCGACCAGGCCGGCGATCAGGCCGAATACCGCGGCCTTGACGGTCGCGATGACGACCTCGGGCAGGCCGGTGATGGTGGTCAGGGTGGCCAGGTAAGCACCGCCCGAGACGTTTTGCAGATACACCCCGAACAGATAGCCACCCACCAAGCCGACGGTGATGACCAGGCCGTTGAGCAGTGTGGCGACCACGGTCGCGGCGATCACCCGGGGCACCACCAGCCGGTGTATCGGGTCGATACCGAGCACCTCCATCGCGTCGATTTCCTCGCGGATGGTGCGCGCGCCCAGGTCGGCGCAGATTGCGGTGGACCCGGCGCCGGCCACCACGAGCACCGTGGTCAACGGGCCGAGCTGGGTGACGGCACCGATCGCCGCGCCGGCACCGGATAGGTCGGCGGCACCGAACTGGGCCAGCAGCACGTTGAGCGTGAAGATCAGCAGCACGGTCAGCGGTATCGAGACAAAGACGGTCGGCAGGAACGCGACCCGCATGATGAACCAGCCCTGTAACACGAGCTCGCCCCACTGGAATGGCCGACGGAACAACGCCCTGCCGGTCAGGACACACATCCGGAAGAATCCGCCGATCAGAGTCAGCGGCGTCTCCAGTTGGTCGCGCACATAGCCGACCAAATAGGGGCCGCGTCCACGTGTCGACGTTGAAGTCACCATCGCCCCCTCACACTGGCACCGCGCGCCTCGTGGCGCCGCGAATCGTGTCGCACGCCTCCCCCTTGCACGGATCCCCCATGTGTGACCACCGACTCCCTACTGGCAAGTAGTAACGGAGACCACAGGAATGTACCCGATGGCCAAGCACGTGTGAACCGCATCAGCACAATTAACCCTTCGTCAACAGCGGGCAAACGTTACAGTTTCAATTAGCTTTCCTCCCCCGCAGTGAAATCCCTTGAACTAGACTGCCTTTGAGTTGTGTCCGCAGTTCCGTAGCGCCGCCGTAGCTCAGTCTTGAGCACCTTGCCCGCAGGGTTGCGGGGTAACGCGTCGACGACCTCGAAGGCCTTGGGGTGCTTGTAGCGGGCGAGCCGCTCGGTCAGGAATTCGTCCAGGTCATCCAGGCGGGGCCCGTCGTCGGTGATCGCCGCGACCGCGATCGGCACCTCGCCCCACTTCTCGTGGGCACGGCCGATGACCGCGACCTCGACGATGCCGGGATGGCCGGCAAGAACGTTCTCCACTTCAGCGCAGTAGATGTTCTCGCCGCCGGAGATGATCATGTCCTTCTTGCGGTCCACGACCCAGACGTAGCCCTCCTCGTCCGTTCGGACGAGGTCACCGGAATGGAACCAGCCGCCTGCAAACGCCTCCGCGGTGGCCTCCGGGTTGTTCCAGTAGCCGCTCATCAATGTTGGTGCCCGATAGACGATTTCGCCGATTTCACCGATCGGCACGTCGTTCATGTTTTCGTCGACCACGCGGGCGGCGACCGTCGGGATCACCTTGCCGACCGATCCCCGTTTACGAATCGCGTCCTCACCGAGCAACATGCAGGTGACCGGCGACATCTCTGTCTGACCGAACGCGGCCAAGATCTGGGTTCCGGGGAACGTCGCCGACATCTCCCGCAGCAGCGCATCCGGAGCGGGGGCAGCGCCCCACGACATGATCCGCAGCCTCAGCTCACGGGGTCGGGCTTGCTGCTCGGCGCAGACCGCCTGCCACTGGGCCGGCACCAGGAAGATGCCGGTGACCTTCTCGGCCGCCAGCACGTCGAGCAACTGCCCGGGGTCGAACGCGCCGAGGGGGTAGATCACCGTGGGCAGGCCCAGCAAGAGCCCACCCAGCAGGTTCCCGACCCCGGCGATGTGGAAGAGCGGGACGCCGATGAAGCCGACGTCGTTGTTGATGTCGGCGCCGTTGGTGTAAAGCCCGGTCATCGTCTGCCCGGTCAGGTTGGTGTGGGTGAGCACCGCGCCCTTGGGACGCCCGGTGGTGCCCGAGGTGTACATGATCAGGGCCGGCGAGTCGTTCGGGACGTCCACCGGCTCGGCCGCGTCGGCGGCCTCCTCGATCAGGTCTTCGTAGCCGAGCACGCTGTCGTCGGTCGAGCCGCCGGCCACGACGACCGTGCCCAGGAGCGGCTGGATGTCGCGGACCCCGGTGGCCACCGGAGCGAGTACCGCTTCGGTGACCATTACCCGCGCTTCGCAGTCTTCGACCAGGAAACCGATCTCGGGCGGGGTGAGCCGGAAGTTCAGCGGAACCGCGATGGCGCCGACCATGTTGGTGGCCAGCATCGCCTCGACGAACTCGGCGCGGTTGAGCATCAGGATCATGACCCGGTCCCCGAAGCCGACCCCCCGCCGGCTTAGGGCACCGGCCAATGCGCTGACCCGACCGCGCAGGTCAGTCCACGTCAGAGTCCGACCCATGAACCGCAGCGCGACGGCTTGCGGCTGCATCAGCGCGTGCCGCTCGAGCTGGTTGACCCAGTTCTGCCGCCGGGCCAGATACGGCTGCGCAGTCGGGTGTGACGGCTGCGACGCTTGTGCCTCGTGGCTAGCAAGTTGCGCGGTCAACTAATACCGTCCCTTCACTCGCGCACCGCTTGCGACAGGTTGATATTTGATAAAACATAGTGTTGTGTGGGTCACACTATGGCCTTACCGCCCTGATGACAAGCCCCGTGGCGCTCTGAAAGCGCCCTGAAAACGCCCCCGAAAGCCCTGGCAGCCGACGTGAACTTACCGCTATCTACGCGAACCCATGGCAGGCGGCGACAGCTGCGCCGGGCGCAGTTGTCGGACGAGGTAGCGGGCCATCTGCGGGCGGCGATCATGTCGGGGAGGTTGCGCCCGGGAACATTCATCCGCCTCGACGAGACCGCGGCCGAACTCGGGGTCAGCGTGACGCCGGTGCGCGAGGCCCTGCTGAAGCTGCGTGGTGAGGGCATGGTGCAGCTGGAGCCGCACCGCGGCCACGTCGTGTTGCCATTGACCCGCCAGGACATCGACGACATCTTCTGGCTGCAGGCCACTATCGCCAGGGAACTGGCCGCCGCGGCCACCGACCACATCACCGACGTCGAAATCGACGAGCTGGAGCGCATCAACAATTCGCTCGAGGCGGCAGTCGGGTCCAGCGATCCCGAAACCATCGCCGGCATCGAGTTCTCGTTCCATCGCGTCTTCAACCAGGCCAGCCGGCGGATCAAGTTGGCCTGGTTCCTGCTCAACGCCGCACGGTATATGCCGGTGCTGGTCTATGCCGGCGATCCACGGTGGGGTATTGCCGCGGTCGACAATCACCGGCAGCTGATCGCCGCGCTGCGCCGGCGCGATACGCCCGCGGTGATCGAACACACGGTCTGGCAATTCACCGACGCGGCCCAGCGGCTCACCGAGATGCTGGACGGGGCGGGGATTTTCGGGTAAGCGGGCGGTTCGCCCTAGTCGGCGGCCAGCTGTTCGGCGCGCAGCTTGAGGTTGTCCGCCAGGTGATCCAGCACGTTGTTCAGCATCGACTTCACCAGCGGCGCGGGCACCGGCAGCGACGGTTCGACGTCGATGTCGACGGTCAGCAAGCTCGACGCGCCGGTTTCCACCACGCTGAACAGCTGCTCCTGTTTCTTGAACAGCTCGCCCTGCTGCATGACGGTCTGGATCTGGTTCGGTCCCGGGTAGTACACGGCCTGGATGTAGGTTCCCTCGAAGCCTTGGTAGCCGGCGTCCAGGCGCAGCTGACTGGGCCGGCCGTCGTCATAGCGCGCAAGCACCCAGCAGCCCTTGACCCCGTCGCTCCACTCCGGGTACTGCTCGAAATCCGCGACGATCGCCATGACCGCGGCGGCATCGGCGCCGACCTCTACGGTTTTGCTCAAAACGGGCATTGGCGAAGCATAACCGGGCAAGCGAAAGTCCCAGCGCAGGGCGCTATCTCGGCCAAGCTCTAGGTCGATTCCTCGATGCAGGCCGTCGAAAGCAAGGACCGGATGGGGTCGGGAATTCCGACGGGTTTCCGGCTGGTCCGGTCGACGTAGACGTGCACCCAATGTCCAAGCGCGGTGACCGGCAGCGACTCCTGGCCCTCTTTCGACTCGAACACGCCGAGCCGGTAGGTGACGCTGCTGCGGCCCAGCCGTGTCACGGCCACGCCTACCCGGAGGTCCTGCGGGAAACTCAGTTCGGAGAAGTAGCGGCAGCCCGACTCGGCGACGATGCCCAGCGCGGGCATGGTGGTCGGGTCAAGCCCGGTCCCGATGGTGATCCAGGCATTGATCGCGGTGTCGAACAGCTGGTAGTAGACCGCGTTGTTGAGGTGGCCGAACATGTCGTTGTCAGCCCACCGGGTGCCCACCGGCCACAGCACCGGGAAGTCGCTGCTGGTGAGCTGCTCTGGTGCCGGCGGGATCCGCATAGCCATGGTTATATTCCAGCATGTTTGGCTCGGGGGGCCGGCTAGTTGCCGTAGAAGACGCCCGTCAGGGCATTGCCTTGCAGCCTGAACAGCCGCTCGGAGTCCGACCAGTCGGGCAGCAGCGAGTCGAAGCCGTGGCAGGTGCGGGGAAACACGTGCAATTCGGTGCAGACTCTGGCATGCAGTAGCCGCAGCGCGTAGTCCATCGCTTCGTCACGGAAGGGGTCGATCTCCGCGCAGGTGATCAAAGTTGGTGGCAGACCGTGTAATTCGTTGCGCCGCGCCGGAACGGCATCCTGCGATGCGGTCGCTTGGCCCAGGTAGTAGCGCCACATCAGTTCCGCGGCCTCACCGTCGAAGGCCGGGCTGGTGCGAAACTCCGCCTTCGACGCGGTGGTGCGATCGTCGAGCACCGGCTGATGCAGCAGTTGGAACACGACGGGCGGCAGCGACCCGTCGGTGCAGCGGTGCGCCAGGGAAGCGGCCAGGGTGGCCCCGGCGCTGCTGCCCGCGACGGCCAGCCGCGCGGCATCAATACCCAGTACCGCCGCACTGCCGGCCACCCACTTCAGCACCACGATCGCGTCGTCGAGTGCGGCCGGGTAGGGGTGCTCCGGGGCCAGCCGGTAGTCGACCGACACCACCGTGCAGCGGCCGCGGCGGGCGAGTTCGGCGCACTGCCGGTGATCGGTGTCGAGATTGCCCAGCGCGAATCCGCCCGCGTGGCAGTAGACGACCGCCGGTGCCGGCGACGGTCCGCCGCGATAAATGCGGACCGGAACTCGCCGGGATTCAAGGCCCGCCGCGTTGTCTTCGCTGATCTGCACGCCCGGCAGGTCGGTGAGTTGGGCGGCCTCCCGGCGGCGCTGGTCGAACGGCCCGCGCATGATCCCGATCGCTTCCGGGGTGAACGCCGTTCGGGTCGTCGCAAACGCACGCAGCACGGGATCGAGGCGCTGCGCGCCGTCCAATTCCGTCATCGACTCGTCCTGTCCGGCGCGGTGAAGGCCTCGCCGTCGGGGGCGGACACGGCTTGAGTCGGATGGCCCGAGAACGCGAAGTCGGCGGGTTTGAACCTGCGCGTCATTTCCCAGAAGCTACGCGCGCTTCGTGGCCACTGCGTGACCACGCGCCCATTCGGGGCGCGGAAGTAGTTGCTGCACTGGGTGGTCCACACGGTGCCGACCATCCATTGATCGATCTTGGCGATGAACTGCGCCAGCGCGGACGGCCGCACCGCCACATAGGTCTTGCCCTTGCGCCGCATGTACTTCAGCGCCCGCACGATGTAGCGCGCCTGAGCTTCCAGCATGAAGATCACACTGTTGGAGCCGACATTCGTGTTTGGCCCGTAGAGCATGAAGAAGTTCGGAAATCCGGGAACGGCCGTGCCGAGATACGCATGCGCCCCTTCGCTCCAGACCTCGCGCAGTGTCATGCCGCCTTCTCCGGAAACATCCAGCTGTCCGAGATAGTCGGCGGCGGCGTAGCCGGTGGCGCACACCACGACGTCGACTTCGCGTTCGGTGCCGTCTTCGGTGACCAGGGACCGAGCCCGCAGGTAGCGCGCCGGACTGGTCAGCACCTCGACGTTCGACCGGGTCAGCGCGGGCAGGTAGTCCGACGAGAACACCAGCCGCTTGCAGCCCATCGGGTGGTCCGGAGTCAGCTTACGGCGCAATTCCTCGTCGGCGACCGTCTTTTCAAGCAGGCCAAGCGCAATCGCGGTGAAATCCTGAGTCTTCTGGCTGCCATGCTCGATCACCGAGATGTTGGATTCGCTGCGCAACCACAACCGAGTCCGGTACAGCTTTTTGGCGAACGGCAGGTGGGCGAAGACCCAGCGCTCCCGTCGTGTGTAATGCCGGTCTGGTTTGGGCAGAATCCATGTCGGCGAGCGCTGCACCGAATACACCTGGCCGGCCACCTTCGCGAGTTCGGGCACCAGCTGCGATGCCGTCGAACCGGTCCCCAACACGGCCACCCGCGCGCCCTCGAGGTCGACCGAATGGTCCCAGCGCGACGAGTGCATCACCGTTCCGGTGAACGGCTCCCGCTCGACGAGTTCCGGGAAAAGCGGCCGGGTGAACAGACCGACGGCGGACACCACGACATCGAAGTGGTGCTGTTCGCCGCCCGTGGTCGTCAGACACCATCGCTGGGAGTCTTCCTCCCAACGCGCCGTGTGGATTTCGGTGCGCAGTCTCAGGTGTGACCGCAGCCCATATTTGTCGGCGCAGCGCACAAAGTATTCAAGAATCTCGGGCTGGCCCGACCACAGCCGCGACCAATGCGAATTCAAATCGAAGGAGAACGAATACAGATGCGACTTCACGTCGCACGCCAGGCCCGGATAGGTGTTGATCCGCCACGTGCCGCCGACGTCGTCTTCGCGGTCGAAGATGGTGAAGTCATGAAAACCGGCACGGGACAGCAGGACCCCCAGCGCCAGGCCACCCGGTCCGGCGCCGATGATGCCGACCGACAATGTCGTTCTCATCGGATCTGCAGGCATTGCCCACCATCGACGACCAGTTCCGAACCGGTGATGAACGACGCTGCGTCCGACACCAGGAAGGCGACCGCGTCGGCGATTTCGGTGGGCTGCCCCAGCCGCCCGAACATCGCTGTCGCCGCCAGCCGGGTCTGCGTTGTCTCATCGAGCATCGAGGTCGCGATCGGCCCGGGGAACACCGCGTTGACCCGGATGCCGGAGGGGCCGAGTTCAGCCGCCGCGGTTTGGGTCAGACCGCGAAGCGCCCACTTCGACGATCCGTACGCGCAGTGTGCGGGGAACGGGCGGATCGCCCCTGTGCTGCAAATGTTGACGATGGCAGCGTGTTTCGCCTCCTGCAACTGGGCGAGGGTGGCGCGCATGCCCAGGAATGCGCCCAGACAGTTGACCCGCCAGGCGTTTTCGAAGCCCTCGGCCGTCTCGTCGGCCAATGCTGCGCGATGCAGCACTCCGGCGTTGTTCACCAGTGCGTTCAGCATCCCGAATCGGTTCACTGTTTTCTCGACGGCGGCCTCCCACTGCTGCGCGCTGGTCACGTCGAGCTCGATCGCGATCACCCCGTCGTCTCCCAATTCAGCGACCGCAGCGACGACGTCATCGGCTCGCCGATCGCAGGCGGCCACGGAATACCCTTCGGCGCGAAGCTTTTTGACGATAGCCCAACCCTGGCCGCCTGCGGCGCCGGTGACGAGTGCGACGCTCATGATGACGCAACCTCCGGGCTATCGGACAGGCCGTGGCTGGTGATGAATTGGCAGCGCCGACGCTGGAAACGCCAGTGCCCGTGGCGACGGACCAGTTCATCGTCGTACAGCGCGGGCCGCAGGTGTAGATCGCCGGCTCTGACGAACAGTACCTGCGAGCGTGCCGTCGCGGTGTCGTCGCGGACGTCGATGCGCGAAACCCCGGTCATATGCAGTCCGCGTGGCGCATCACGAAACATCTTGGCGATCCCCTCAGGCCCGGCGAAAGACCGCCCGTACACTACGAATTCCGCATCGGCGGTGAACAGCTGCACGCACGCGTCGATGTCGCCGGCGTCAAGGGCGAGCGCGTAGCCGGCTATCAGTTCGCGAACCGCCGTGTGGTCGTCGGTCACTGTCCGGTCGCCTCACGTAGGTGCTCGATCGCTCCGCGCCGCAACGCCTGTGATTCGGCGGCCAGGGTGATCATCGCAAAGCCGAGTTGCGCCATCGCGTGACCGGTCTTGCCCTCGCTGGCGTGAATCCCGGTGACCAGTCCGGCTTCGGTGGCGACGCGATGAATGTGCACGATCGCGTCCAGGACTTCCGGGTGTCTGGTTGACCCAACGGGGTCGACGCCCATCGAGATCGCCAGATCAGCGGGCCCGATATAGATTCCGGCCAGGCCCTCGACCGCGCAAATATCGGTGAGTTTCTGCAGTGCCGCGGCGGTTTCGATCATCGCGAACACGCTCACCCGCGCCTGGTGGGCGGCGGGGTCGAGTCCCAGGCTGGCGCGCAGCGGGCCGAAGCTGCGCACGCCCCCCGGTGGGTACCGGGTGGCGGCCACCGCCGCGGCGGCCTGGTCTGCCGATTCGACCATCGCGATGAACACGGCGTCGGCGCCGGCGTCGAGCACCCGGCCGATCGGTGCCGGGTCGGCATTGGGCAGCCGCACCGCGGTCGCGATGGGCACCTGCTCGAGGCGCCGCAATATGCCGGCGATGTCAGCGTCGTCGAGGTATCCGTGCTGAGCGTCGAAGCCGACGTAATCGTATCCGGCGCGGGCGAATTCCTCCGGTCCGATCAGCGTCGGGCCGGTGATCCAGCCGCCCCATATCGGTGTCGTCTTGTGCAGGGCCTGCTGGAAGTTGCTCTGCGGCATCTGGGACATGCTCACTGTGCGATCGCGATCTTCACACGCTCGGGAACCGGCCGGCACGCCAGGTCGAACGCGCCCTGCACGTCGTCAACGCCGAAGGTGTGCGTGAGATAGGAGCCGAGCAGCTCGGGATGGTCTGTGGCGAACTTACCGGCGAGCTCGAGTACCCGCCGCCGGTCAAGCGTCACACCGGATTTCAGGGTCAGGTTGTTGCGCAGCATGAGACGCATGCTAATCGGGTAGGCCTCGTCGTCGGCGACGCCGAAGTAGAAGACGGTCCCGCCGGGCGCGGCGGCCTCGATGGCGTGTCCCAGGGTGGCGACCTGATGACCGACGGCCTCGATGACGATGTCGGCACGGTCGGCGGGCGCCAGTTGGCTGACCCACCGGTCGCTGGTCGCGCGGACGACATCGTCCACACCGAATATCGTTGCGAGGCTTCGGCGATCGACGGGGTCGACGCCGGTGACGCGGCGGGCACCGGCGGCGTTGGCGACATAGGAAAACAGCAGCCCGATCGAGCCCTGACCGATGATCGCGACGTGCCGGCCGGCCAGGTCGGGCAGTTGCTCGCAGGCATAGAGGACACACGCCAGCGGCTGCAGGCAGACCGCCTGCGCCGGGGTGAGCGCCGCGTCGTAGGGCGCGAGCCCGTTGCCGTCGCTGACCACCCGCTCCATCATCCCGTCGAAACCCGAGGCCCAGCCCACCACGCGATCGCCGGGACGGTGCTGCCGATGCCGGCTGGCGATCACCTCGCCGGCCACTTCGTGGATCGGGAACCCGTCCTTTTCGGCGGCGCTTGGTCCGTCGTCGCCCGGGAGTTTGCCCTTGGCTCCCCGGAAGCCCGGCAGGTCGCTGCCGCATACCCCGGCGGCCAAGAACCGCAGCAGCACCTGGCCATCGGCCAGGCCGTCGGGGGTTTTGTCAGCGATCGACGTTCGCTCGAATACGTAGGGGGCGATGATCCGGTAGGACCACACGTCAGACCTCCACCGGGATCTGGTTCCATCCCCACTGGAAGCTGGACGGCAGCCGCGTGGCGGCGTCAGCCTGGATCGCGTAGTCCGGCACCCGCCGAAGCCATTCGGTCAGCAGCACATCGATTTCCAGCCTGGCCAGGTGGTAGCCGATGCAGAAATGCTGGCCGCGGCCGAACGCCAGCGACCGTTTGATGGGCCGGTTCCAGATGAACTCGTCGGGGTTTTCGTACTCCCGCTCGTCTCGGTTGGCCGAGGCCAGCAGCGTGATGATGCGTTGACCCGGTTTCAGTGTCTCGCCGTGAATGTCGAAGGGTTTACGCACAGTTCGGGCGAACCACTGCGCCGGGGCGCAGTATCGGAGCATCTCCTCTCGCACGAGCGGCACATTGATGGCCGGGTCGGCGCGCACCGCTGCCAACTGATCCGGGCGCTTGCCGAGCTCCCAGAGTCCGTGCGCGACGATCTTGGGCACGGTTTCGGTGCCGCCGATGAAGATGCAGAGCATCTGGGTCGCGGTTTCGACGTCGTTCAGCGCGCTGCCATCGGGCAGCCGATAGCCCAGTAGGCCGTCGACTACGGGTAGTGCGTCCTCCGACGAACCGGCGCGGCGGCGCTCGACGACCGGAGTCAAGAACCCCAGGTAGTTGGGCCGGGCTTCGGCGGTGTCGACACCCACGCCCGGCTCGGCCAGACTGCCGGCGTTGACCGCCGCCAACACCTGCGGCGCGAGATCGTCTGGGAGACCGAGCAGTCCGCACACCATCGAGGCCGCCACGATCCCGCCGTACTCCTGGGTCAGGTCGAACGATCCCCGCGGCAGCAGCAGGTCGAGCCGCTGGTTGGCCAGCGTGCGGATCCTGTCCGCCAGCCCGGCGACCGACCTCGGCCGCAACGGTGCCGAATGCGCCCGCCGGATCTCGCCGTACAGGTCGGCGTCGAACACCGCGTGAAATGGCAACGGATGTAACGGTGGATCCTCGACCGGCCCGCTGTTGTGCTTGGCCAGGACCGCCGTCGGCGGCAACGTACCCTCCGATGCGACGAACGTCCCGTCGTTGACCTCCAGCACTCGCCAGATGTCCTCGAAGCGGGACAGGGCGAAGGTATCCCACTGCGGCAGGTAATACAGCGGATGGTCGTCGCGCAGAATTCGGTAGTACGGCAACGGGTTTGCCATCACCCGCGCATCAAAGGGGTCGTAGCTGAAGTCCGCTGGTGCCTGCTGATCGGTCACTGCAGCGGAGAGGGCGGTAGGGCCTGCAGAATCGAGTCTTCCCAGCCGTCGCGCAACGCCGGCGCCACGCTCATCCAGGTGACGATCTCGGCGGGCGGGCTCTCCTTCCACGAGGGGTAGTGGTTGGCGAAGCATTCCCAGCCGCCGTCCAGCGCCCAGTAATGGATGACCTCGTTGTAACGGAAGGTGGTGGTGAAGGAACCCAGCCAGCGCTTACCGGTGCGCTCCGACCACGGGACATAGAGGCGCTCCAGCTCGCGGATGTAGTCGTCTTGCCGTCCCGGCTTGGTTTGCATGATCTCCTGAATCACCAGCGGCGCAGCAAAATTGGCTTCGCGCAGCTGGGCCAGCGTTTTGTTGCTGGGCCCGGGGTACATGATTCGCCCTTCCCCCGAGGCGCCGACCTCGGCAAGAAATGCCGACCACTTGCCGGCCGCTGCCTCGTGACTGCCACCGCGTGCCTGGGCCGCCCCGATCCTGGCATAGTCGGCGAACCCATCGATCTCCCAGATGACCGTCGCCTGCGGCCAATGACCGTTGTAGGGTGTGGATTCCCAGATCGCGAACAGCCGGGCGCCGAGGTCGTCCATCATCGGCTGGTAGGTATCGGCGAAAGCCTCGGTGAAACGGTCGCCTTGCCCGGAGCCCAGCGAGATTGTCTCGTGTAGGTAGAGCAGGGTGTGGCCGTGATACTTCTTCATCAGTCGAGCCGGACCAGCTCTGAATAGACGCGCGACCAACTCGCCTCACACAGCAGCGTCTCGGTCGGTTCGACTGCTGCACCCGGGATCCCGGCTGCCGCAAGGGCATAGCCCTTGAATCTGCGCGCCGCCGCGCTGAGGACGTGCTGCGCTCTGGTCATCCCGCGGTTCACTCCCGATGGCCACCCGTCGCCCCACAGCGCGACTTCGGTCAACCGATCGTCCAGCGATTTGAGCACCTTGTCACGTACCCGTTCGTCCGCGGTGAACGCCTCGGCGCTGACGGCCAGCGTTTGGCTCGTCGAGCCCATCGCGGCGGGGACGAACTCCGATTCGGTGTCCACCACCCCGACCCCGAGGATGCGCAGCGACCGGGTGTCTTCGTTGCCCGGCAGCAGCACGGTCACCTCCCACCCGGCCATCACCCGGTCGTAGAGCCATCCTCCGGCCGAGTGCACGACATCGACGGCGCTGCCGGCAACCACGTCCAGCCGATATCGCAGACACTCACCGTTTGCTCGTGCGGCGGTGACCCGCGCGCTCTGGGTGATGTCGAACGTCGGAGTGACCATCAAATCCATTCCTCACCGCCACACCGCGGAGTGCATTGGCTCTAAGGCATCCAGCTGCAGCGCTTGTCATGGGCTTTCTCAAGGGCTGAAGCCGCCTCACGCAACGGGTGACGCGGCCCATCGCACAGCGTGACACTTTTGCCGAAATTTGTAAAGCTCCCCCCTGCGGTCAGGAGTCGCGGCGCGCCTTCAGTTCGGCCAGAATTTCGTCGGTGTGCTGCCCCAGTTCCGGTGCCGCAGAGCGGGGCGCCCACGGGGTGCCGTGGAAATCCGCCGGGGTAGCCACCATCGAGACACCGGATTCTCCGTCGGGCACATCGACGATGCCGCCCGCGGCGTGGAATTGCTCGTCGGCCACGACATCTTCGAGCGAGTTGATCGGCGACCAGAAGAAATCCGGTTCGGCCGCAAAGGCCTGCGCCCATTCGTCCAGCGAGCGGGTCGCGAAGATCTCGTCCAGCTCGGCGATCAGCGCCACCCCGTTGACGGCACGGGCGCGGGCATCGCTGAACCGCGGGTCGTCGAGCCATTCGGGGCGGCCGACGACCCGGCACAGCGGAGGCCAGTGCCGGTCGCCTTCGAGGCCGACGATCCAGAAGCGTCGCCCGTCGCCGGCGGCGTAGTTGTTCATACACGGGTTGCCCATCGTTTCGCGTTCCCCGACCGCGATCGGCTGGCCAGTCAGCAGATAGGTGTTGAGGTCGAAGCTCACGGTGTAAGCACCCTGGCGGTACAGCGAGGTCGTCACCAGCTGACCGGCGCCGGTGCGTTCGCGGGCGAGCAGCGCCGCGCAGATGGCCGCGGCCAGGGTCATGCCGGCCGAGTGGTCACCCATGCCGCCCCGCTGAAATGGCGGCGTCTGGCCGGGCCGGGTGAGCAAGTGGGCCACTCCGGCGCGGGACCAGAACGCGGCCACGTCGTAGGCGGCCCGGTCGGCATCCGGGCCGGTTTGGCCGTATCCGGTGATCAGGCCGTACACCAGGCGAGGGTTGTGCGCGGACAATGACTCGAAGTCCAGGCCGAGGCGTTGCAGCGCGCCGGGGCGGACATTGGTCACGAAAACGTCTGCGTCGGCCAGCAATTCGAAGGCGGTATCGCGGCCCTCGCCGGTGGTGAGGTCCAGCACGATGCTGCGCTTGGAGCGGTTGTCCATTTCGAACGGGGGGTTGACCCCGAGGTCGCAGCCCAGCATCCGGCCGAACATGCGCCCCGGATCACCGGCCGGCGGCTCGATCTTGATGACGTCGGCGCCCCAGTCGGCCAGGATCCCGCTGGCTGCCGGGCCGGCCACCCAAACTCCGAGCTCGACGACTTTGATGCCTGCTACCGGTCCTGCCATGGGTACGTTCCTACTCCGTACTGTTGCCGCGTGTTCTTCCTGGGTCACCGGGTTGACGTCCGCAAGGCTTTCCGCGAGGCATTCCAACCTGGCAGAAGCGACAGTATCTTCACGACTTCCCGCTAGGTCCGGCTTCGATGACCCGGCAAGACGTCGGCGGTGCGGTGAGGGTTTCGAGTGTGCGCTGAGGGTTTCGAGGGTGCACTGAGAGTGCAGTTCGGTCCCAGATCTCGCCCTGCGCGCACACTCAAAGCCCTCACTGCACACGTCGGCGTCTTCGTCGGGAGCCATGCACAGTGGGTGTGCCTGAACGCCAAGGGCCCGAGGGTTATTCGGGTTTTGAGCGGGGCGGCACGGTGATCGAGCTGCGCGGCTAGTGACCCGGCAACCCGAAGGTGGTTGGTGCCGCGGGACCAACGCCGGGCAGCGAAAACGGAACGGCCGGGCCAGGGTTGGTCATTGGCAACTGGCCCGGAATAGGCAGGCCGCTACCACCCCCTACGCCTGGCAGCGGGAAAGGCATTTTTCCGTTGGCGACCGATGCCATCATGCCCGGGCACTCCATTTGTATCGCCATACTGGCGACAAGCCCCGCCATGCCCGGCGAAAGGCCGGATTTTCCGGAAAATTGCGACACTACCGACGCGAGCGTCGCGCCCGGCTTCACCAACATTGGACAGATCGACTGCCCGATCCCGGTGAGGGAGCTGGTGACTGAGCCGTTGGGCGGGTCCGCATGCCCGGGAGCCGGTGCCGTTGCTCCGGCCGTGAGGACTCCCACCGTAACCACGAGTGGACGAAGCAAGCTGCGACGGATTCGATCAATCCTTTTGCGGTACATCGTCAGTGCGGTCATTCATCTCCTGGGTGGTGGCGGAAGTGCGCAGCCGCACTCATTTCACTTTGATAACAATGGCCGCCTTTTGTCACTTTTACGACACGGTTAGGTCAAGCTTTGTGATCTGGCCGTTTCCTTACCGTTGCCTCAAGTGCGCGTCCCGACGCTTCCACGTTTGCTACCGGCCCGGCCACCAGTTGTCAGTGGGCCCAACGCCGACCGGGGTGAGGTGACCGGGTAGCCGGCTCGGCCTCTGATCTGCCCACCGATGATTTCGCGCTGCCCGGCGTATCGGAATACATACGGGCACCATGCAACGGCTGGCCGCGGTAAGCCCACCGACACGTGCGGCCTACCGACACCACACCACTAGAAAGGAGATGGTCATCGTGGCGACAATCTCAGGCAGATCGGTTCTGATTACCGGAGGCAATCGCGGCATTGGGCGCGCGCTGGCCGAGGAGGCCCTGAACAGGGGGGCCGGCCGGGTATACGTCGGTACCCGAAAAGCGCTCGCCGACAACGGAGATCCCCGTGTGACGCAATTGGCCCTGGACATCACCAACGGCGCGGACATTGAGCAGGCTGTGGACAAGGTCGGTTCTCTCGACATCTTGATCAACAATGCCGGTCTGGCGCTTTACGATGATTTAAGCGATCCTTCCACGGTCCAACGGCACCTTGAGGTGAATCTCTTCGGCACGTATGCCGTGATCCAGGCATTCCTGCCGGCGCTGGTTCGATCCGGGGGATCGATCGTCAACAACCTGTCGGTAAATGCGTTGGCCCCCTTGCCAATCATTCCGGCCTACTCGATCTCCAAGGCTGCCGCGTTCTCCCTGACGCAGTCGCTGCGTGTCATCCTGGCCGGACAGGGTGTGCGGGTCCATGCGGTGCTGACCGGTCCCGTGGATACAGATATGACGCGGGGTCTCGAAATACCCAAGGCCACTCCACAATCCGTGGCGCAGGGCATCTTCGACGGGGTGCAGAACGACGACGACGAAATCTTCCCCGATCCGATGTCGAAGTCCTTGGCGCAGAGCTGGCGCAATGGCGCCGCCAAGGTGCTCGAGCACCAGTACGCGGCGCTGCTTGCGCAGGCAGAGTCCGTCGTCGGCTAGGCCGCCGTGCCGAATTCTGCTCGACCCCTTGTCAACTCAACGAGATCATGACTGCCGCTACGGCGGTGAAATGGAGAACAGACATGTCGCTTCAAAACAAGAATGCCGTTGTTTACGGCGCCGGAGGAGCGGTGGGCGGTGCGATTGCCCGCGCGTTCGCTCGCGACGGCGCTCGCGTCTTCCTGACCGGACGAGACAAAGGCGTCCTCGACGCGTTAGCGAAAGAAATCGCGGCCGCCGGCGGTGCCGCCGAGACCGCGCGGATCGACGCGATGGACGAAACCGCTGTGGCGGGTCACCTCGACAATGTCGTGGATACGGCCGGTACGGTTGATATCTCGTTCAACGCGATTGGGATTCCGCAGCGAGGGATACAAGGGATCCCTCTCACCGAGCTATCGGTAGAAAGCTTCGCGCTACCGATCGCCACCTACCCGGGGGCTCATTTCATCACCGCCAGAACGGCTGCACGTCACATGATCAAGCAACGGTCCGGGGTGATCCTGATGCACACACCCGAGCCTGCCCGCCTCGGCGTGCCGCTGACCGGTGGTATGACCCCGGCCTGGGCTGCGCTCGAAGGCCTCAATCGGATGTTCTCAGCGGAATGGGCCCCCTACGGTGTGCGCACCGTATGCCTGCGCACCACCGGCCTAGAGGAGACGGCGACGATCGACACCGTCTTCGGCCTGCACGCCGATGCATATGGCATCAGCAGGGAGCAATTCGCGTCGTCCGTCTTGAATACGTCTCACACGAAGCGCGCGACCACGCTCGCAGAACTCGCAGATATGGCCGCTTTTGTCGCCTCCGATCAGGCCACGGCACTCACTGGGACGGTCGTCAACTTGACCGGCGGAGTCATCGTCGACTGACCTAA
>DASYJS010000110.1:0-7170 GCA_035996225.1 Mycobacterium sp.
AACTCGAAGGCGCGCTGGGTGTCTGCCTGCCAGGTCTCGCCTGTTGCCGTCACGTCGTACAGGCGTCGGCTAGGGTCGACGGACCGGTGGCACTCACCCGCGGTTGCCTCGCTGACGCCCTCGTCGGTGGCCAGCAGCACCAGGCCGGCGGCTTCGGCGTCAACCGCGCGCGGAGTGTGCGGCGGCAGCGCGACCGTGGCGATCAGCTCACCGGACGACAACGCGGTGCTGCGCTCGTCGCCTGCGAGCAAAACCGGTGCCACGGCAATGGATTCGGCGACCGGGCCGGGCACACACCAGCGCCCTAGGCGTTCGAGCGCGACCACCAGGTCCACGGGATGGGCGTCGAGGCCGTCGAATTTCTCCGGCACCGCCAGTGCGGTGACGCCGAGGTTAGCCAGCTGCTCCCACACCTTGCGGCCGGGCGCGATGTCGCCGGCGGACCAAGCGCGCAGCGCGCCGGGCAGGTCGGCCGCGCTCAGTGCCGCGTCGATGCTGGCCGCGAAGTCGCGCTGCTGTTCGTCGAGCGCAAATTTCACTTCTTGCCTCCGGACTTTTCACGCGGCAGTCCCAGCAGCCGCTCGGAGATGATATTGCGCTGAATTTCGTTGGTACCGGCATAGATTGGGCCGCCCAGCGCGAACAGCAATCCGTCGGTCCACGGCCCGGCAAGCTCCCCGTCGGGGCCCCGGATGTCAAGCGCGGTCTGATGGATCGCGACGTCGAGGTCCGACCAGAACACCTTGGTCACCGACGATTCGGCGCCCAGCTCGCCGCCGGCGGCCAGCCGGGTCACCGTCCCGAGCGTCTGCAGCCGGTAGGCCTGGGACTTGATCCAGGCATCGGCGACGCGATCGGCGAATTCGGTTGGCGAGCCGTTGTCTTTCCACAGCTGGACCAGCCGCTGCGCGGCCGCCAGGAAGCGGGCCGGGCTGCGCAGTGACATCCCGCGTTCGTTGCTCGACGTGCTCATAGCCGCGCGCCAGCCGTCGTTCGGGGTGCCGATGACGTCCTCGTCGGGCACGAAGACGTCGTCGAGGAAGATCTCACCGAAGCCGGTATCCCCGCCCAACTGCACGATGGGCCGCACGGTGACGCCCTTGGCCGACAGGTTGAACATGAAGTACGTCAACCCGTTGTGCCGCTCCGCTGACGGGTCGGAGCGGAACAGTCCGAAGCCCATCTCGGCGAACGGCGCCCGCGAACTCCAGATCTTCTGCCCGTTCAGCAGCCAACCGCCGTCGGTCTGCGTTGCGGTGGACCGCAGCGACGCCAGGTCGCTGCCCGACTCGGGCTCCGACCAGGCCTGGGCCCAGATCTGTTCGCCGCTAGCCATTTTGGGCAGTATCCGGTCCAGCTGCTCGTCGGTGCCATGCGCGAACAGCGTCGGCGCCAGCATCGAGGTGCCGTTGGCGCTGGCTCGGCCGGGTGCTCCGGCGCGGAAGTACTCCTCTTCGAACACCACCCAGTGCAGCAGCGGCGCGTCTCGCCCCCCGTACTTCTTCGGCCAGTTGATCACCGACAAGCCCGCGTCGAACAACACCTTGTCCCAATGGCGATGTTGTGCAAAGCCTTCCGCGTTGTCATAAGACTCCGTCGGGATCGACTCGGCGTTGGCCGAGAGGAAATCCCGCACTTCGGCTTGGAAGGAAAGCGTCTCTTCGTCTAGTTCCAGATCCAATTCAGGCCAACTCTCGCAGTTGTGATTTGACCACCTTGCCGCCGGGGTTGCGCGGCAACGCGTCGACGAACCGTACCGACCGTGGGGCCTTGAAGTTCGCCAAATGTTGCCGGGTATAAGCGATTACCGACTGTTCGTCGAGGCGTGCGCCGGGCCGGGTCACCAGGAATGCGCGGCCCACCTCGCCGAGGCGCTCGTCGGGAACTCCGATCACCGCGGCGTCGGCCACACCTTCCATCCGGGCCAGCACCTGTTCGATCTCCGCGGGGTAGACGTTGAATCCGCCGCAGATGTACATGTCCTTGAGCCGGTCGGTGATGCGCAGGTTGCCGGCCTCGTCGACCTCGCCGATGTCACCGGTGTGCAGCCAGCCGTTGGCATCGATGGCCGCCGCGGTGGCCTCCGGGTCGTCGAGGTAGCCGAGCATCACGTTGGGTCCGCGCAGGAGCACCTCTCCGGATTCGCCGGGTGTGCCCGAATCGATGCGCAATTCGAAGTCGGCGAACGGACGCCCACACGTGGTCGCGACCGTCACCGCGTCGTCGTCGGCGCGGCAACTGGTGCCCATGCCGTTGGCCTCGGTCAGGCCGTACGCGGTCAGCACGATATCGATGTCGAGCTCGGATTGCATGCGCTCCACCAACACGACCGGAACGGTGGCCGCGCCGGTCACGGCGAACCGCAGCGAGCTCAGGTCGTAGTCACCGCGCGCCGGGTGATCGAGCAGCGTCTGGTAAATCGTTGGCGGCCCAGGCAATACGGTGATGCGGTGTTGCTCGATCGCTTGCAATGCGCGCAGCGGATCGAACGTCAGGTGCGGGATCAGCGTCGCACCGGTTTGCAGGCAGGCCAGGATGCCGGCCTTGTATCCGAAATTGTGGAAGAACGGGTTGATGCACAGGTAGCGGTCATCGCTGGTGATCTTGCCGTTGGCGGCCCACGACGCCGACGCCGACAGCGATTGCCGGTGCGCGCACCGCACGCCTTTGCTGCGGCCGGTGGTTCCGGAGGTGAACAGAATGTCGCTGACGTCGTCAGGGATGACGGCGGATGCGCGAGCGAGGACCGCGGCCGTGGCTTCCGGGTCGGAGCCCCGCTCGATGAACTCATCCCAGGTTCCGACACCAGTTTCTGAGGCGTCGATCGGTATCCGAACGATGTGCCGCAGCGCGGGCAGTGCGGCGCGGTCCAGGTCGGCAAGGCGATCGTTACCGAGGAATTGACCCATCCCGAACAACACCGGCGCACCGGTACGCGCCAGGATGTCGCTGGCCTCCGACGCGGTGTAGCGGGTGTTCAGCGGCACCATCGTGGCGCCGGCGTGATGAATCCCGAGGCAGGCGATCACCCAGTGCCAGGTGTTGGGTGACCAGACAGCCACCCGATCGCCGTGCTCGACGCCGAGTGCGATCAACGCGGCGGCTGCGCGATGTACCTCGTCGCGCAGTTCGGTGGCGGTGAAGGAGCGATCATCGGTAATCAATGCGTCGTGATCGGGGAATTGACGCGCGAAACGATCCAGCGCCGCGGGCACGGTGCGCGGATCGTTGGTCATCGGCGACGCTCCTAACAAAGCAAGTGCTTGGTAGGTTAGCCTACAGGGCATGCAGGACGTCGAGGAGTTCCGGGCGGAGGTCCGCGGTTGGCTCGCCGACAATCTGGTCGGCGAATTCGCGGCACTGCGGGGCCTTGGCGGGCCCGGGCGCGAGCATGAGGCGTTCGAAGAGCGCCGGGCGTGGAATCAGCATCTCGCCGCGGCGGGACTGACCTGTCTGGGCTGGCCGGTCGAGCACGGCGGCCGTGGACTGTCGACGGCGCACCGGGTGGCGTTCTACGAGGAGTACGCCCTCGCGGACGCTCCGGACAAGGTCAACCATTTCGGCGAGGAGCTACTCGGTCCGACGCTGATCGCCTTCGGCACGCCCGAGCAGCAGCAGCGCTTCCTGCCGCGGATCCTCGATGTCTCCGAGCTGTGGTGTCAGGGATATTCGGAGCCGGGCGCCGGCAGTGACCTGGCCAACGTCTCGACCACTGCGGAACTCGACGGCGATCAGTGGGTGATCAACGGCCAGAAGGTGTGGACATCGCTGGCCCACCTATCGCAGTGGTGCTTTGTGGTCGCGCGCACCGAGAAGGGTTCCAAGCGGCACGCCGGATTGTCGTATCTGCTGGTGCCGCTGGACCAGCCGGGTGTCGAAGTGCGGCCGATCGTCCAGATTACCGGCACCGCGGAGTTCAACGAGGTCTTCTTCGACGACGCCCGCACCGATGCCGGCCTGGTGGTCGGCGAGCCAGGCGACGGCTGGCGGGTCGCGATGGGAACGCTGACCTTCGAGCGCGGTGTGTCGACCCTGGGGCAGCAAATCGTCTATGCCCGTGAGCTTTCCAATCTGGCCGAACTTGCGCAGCGCAACGGTGCAGCCGAGGACCCGTTCATCCGGGAACGGCTGACCCGGGCCTGGACCGGCCTGCGGGGCATGCGCAGCTATGCGCTGGCCACCGTGGACGTCGAGCAGCCCGGCCAAGACAATGTGTCAAAGCTGTTGTGGGCCAACTGGCATCGCGATCTGGGTGAGCTGGCGATGGACGTGATCGGCAAGGCCGGCATGACGTTGTCGGACGGCGAATTCGACGAGTGGCAGCGGCTGTTCCTGTTCACCCGCGCCGACACCATCTACGGCGGATCCAACGAGATCCAGCGCAACATCATCGCCGAGCGAGTGCTCGGCCTACCTCGGGAGGTCAAGGGGTGAGCTTGTCTGAAGCGCCTAAAGAGATTGCCGGACACGGACTTCTGGACGGCAAAGCGGTGGTGGTGACTGCGGCCGCAGGCACCGGTATCGGTGCGGCGACCGCGCGGAGGGCACTGGCCGAGGGCGCCGACGTCTTGGTCTCCGACCATCACGAGCGCCGGCTGCGGGAGACCGCCGCCGAGCTGTCCGCCCTGGGGCCGGGTCGGGTCGAAAGTGTGGTCTGCGACGTGACCTCGACCGCTCAAGTGGACGCGCTGATCTCTTCGGCGCATGCCCGGCTGGGGCGCATCGACGTGCTGGTCAACAATGCCGGGCTGGGTGGACAGACACCGGTCGCCGACATGACCGACGAGGAATGGGACAGCGTCCTGAACGTCAGCTTGACGTCGGTGTTTCGCGCCACCCGCGCCGCGCTGCGGTACTTCCGGGACGCGCCGCACGGCGGCGTCATCGTCAACAACGCCAGTGTGCTCGGCTGGCGGGCGCAGCACTCGCAGTCGCACTATGCGGCCGCCAAAGCCGGGGTGATGGCGCTAACCCGTTGCAGCGCAATAGAAGCCGCCGAGTACGGCGTGCGGATCAACGCGGTGTCGCCGAGCATCGCGCGGCACAAGTTTCTGGACAAGACGACGTCGGCCGATCTACTCGACCGGCTCTCCGCCGGCGAGGCCTTCGGCCGCGCCGCCGAGCCGTGGGAAGTAGCGGCCACCATCGCGTTTTTGGCCAGCGATTACTCCAGCTACCTCACTGGCGAGGTCATCTCGGTGTCCAGCCAACATCCGTGATCTCGACTGGCCAAGCAAGCGCTTGGTTGATACTCTGATCGGGTGGACCGAATGACCGGTCAGGCGAACAGCCGGCGAGACGAACTCTTGGGGCTCGCTGCAACCATGTTCGCCGAGCGCGGATTGCGCGCCACCACCGTGCGCGATATCGCTGACGGTGCCGGCATCTTGTCCGGCAGCCTGTATCACCATTTCTCCTCTAAAGAGGAGATGGTCGACGAGCTGTTGCGCAGTTTCTTGGACTGGCTATTCGAGCGCTACCGCGAGATCGTCGACAGCGAACCCAATCCGCTGGAGCGGCTCAAGGGGCTCTTTATGGCGTCGTTCGAGGCGATCGAACATCGGCATGCCCAGGTCGTCATCTATCAGGACGAAGCCCAGCGGTTGCTGTCGCAGCCCCGGTTTTCCTACATCGAGGACATGAACCGTCAGCAACGCAAGATGTGGGTCGAGGTCCTCAATCAGGGTGTCGACGAAGGCTACTTCCGGCCCGACCTGAATGTCGACCTCATCTACCGCTTCATCCGTGACACCACCTGGGTGTCGGTCCGCTGGTATCAACCCGGCGGCCCGCTCACCGCGGTGCAGGTGGGTGAGCAATATCTCGCCATGGTGCTTGGCGGGATCACGGTGGAGCTCAAAAGGACTGAAGAAGGAGTCTGAAAAATGCCCCGTGTCGGCGACGATGCAGTGGGGGTACCCCCAGCCGCGCAGCGGCGAGGGGGACGAAGCGATGAGGAGGAGCGACACTAATGGCAGAGGCGTACGTCATTGACGCTGTACGTACCGCGGTTGGCAAGCGCAATGGAGCACTGTCCGGGATACATCCCGTCGACCTGGGTGCTCACGCGTGGCGCGGATTGCTCGACCGGGTCGATGTCGATCCCGCCGCGGTTGAGGATGTGATCGCCGGCTGCGTCGACGCCATCGGCGGGCAGGCGGGCAACATCGCCCGGCTCTCGTGGCTGGCCGCCGGCTATCCCGAGGAGGTTCCTGGCGTCACGGTGGACCGGCAATGCGGTTCCAGTCAACAGGCGATTTCCTTTGGCGCCCAAGCGATCATGGCGGGTACGGCCGATCTGATCGTGGCCGGCGGCCTGCAGAACATGAGTCAGATTCCGATCTCGTCGGCGATGACGGTCGGCGAGCAATTCGGATTCACCTCGCCGACCAACGAATCCAAGCAGTGGCTGCACCGCTATGGCGATCAGGAGATCTCCCAGTTCCGTGGATCGGAACTGATCGCCGAAAAGTGGAACCTGTCGCGCGAAGAAATGGAGCAGTACGCGCTGACCAGCCACGAGCGCGCATTCGCGGCGATCCGCGGCGGCCACTTCGACAACGAAATCATCACCGTGGAAACCGAATCCGGTCCATTCCGGGTCGACGAGGGTCCGCGCGAGTCAACGTTGGAGAAGATGGCCGGCTTGAAGACGCTGGTCGAAGGGGGCCGACTGACCGCAGCGATGGCCAGTCAGATTTCCGATGGCGCTAGCGCCGTGCTGCTGGCTTCCGAACAGGCCGTCAAGGACCACAAGCTGACGCCCCGCGCCCGCATCCACCACATCAGCGCCCGCGCGGCCGACCCGATATTCATGCTCACCGGGCCGATTCCCGCCACCCGCTACGCCCTGGAGAAGACCGGGCTCTCCATCAGCGACATCGACACCGTGGAGATCAACGAGGCGTTCGCACCGGTCGTGATGGCGTGGCTCAAAGAGGTCAAGGCTGACCCGGAGAAGGTCAACCCCAACGGCGGCGCGATCGCCCTCGGGCACCCGCTGGGCGCCACCGGCGCAAAGCTGTTCACCACCATGCTCAACGAGCTCGAGCGCATCGGCGGTCGCTATGGGTTGCAGACGATGTGCGAGGGCGGCGGCACGGCCAACGTCACAATCATCGAGCGGCTGTAGCGGGCGGCGGACCACTCGGCGGGGCGTCGCCCGCCGCG
>DASYJS010000111.1:0-3621 GCA_035996225.1 Mycobacterium sp.
GCCCGGCCAGCCGCTCACCCAGACCTACGTCGTCGCCATCGACGACGGCCACGGCGGGCACACGTCGCAGAACGTCACCGTCACCCTCAACGGCGGCAATTCTCCGCCGGTGCTGGTGCCGGGCGAAACGGTAATGCTCAACAACGAGGCGGCGGCGACCGCCGGCACGGTGACCAACGGCGGCTTCGAGGGATCGCTCACGGGGTGGACCGCCAACACCCGGATATCCCTCAATGCCACCACCCACCACAGTGGGCTGAACAGCGCCGCTACGAATTCGACCAGCGCCGGGACGCTGTCGGAGACGATCGCGACGACCCCCGGTCAGCAATATCTCCTCGACTTCTGGGTCGCGGCCTCCAATACGTCGGGCACGGCCAGCGAGAGTGCGACGTGGAACGGCAGCGCTATCGCCGGCGTGAGCGCGACCAACCTGCGATCGAGCCAAGGTTTTATCGAAGAGAAGGCCGTGGTCACCGCGACGGGGACGAGCTCGACGCTCGCCTTCACGTTGACGGACGGCACCAGCGGCAGGTCGGTGTTCCTCGACGATGTCTCGCTCACGCCGTTTCCGTCCGGCCAGGTGGGCACGCTGGTCTCGTCCCTGGTCGCCAGCGGCAGTGGGCCGAACAATGTGAGCGACCCCGATGCCAACGCCCAGACGGGTATCGCGGTGACGGCCGCCACCGCCGCGGGAGGCTATTGGTTCTACTCCACCAACAACGGCACGACATGGCAGGCGTTCCCCTCCGTCAGCGCCACGAATGCGCTGCTGCTCGCCGCCAATGCGACGACGCGCGTGTATTTTTCACCGAGCATCGCCGGTCCGGAATCTGCCTCGCTGACATTCAAGGCCTGGGACCAGACGTCCGGCACGAATGGGACCGCGATCGACCCGACGTTCTCGTCGGCGGTCTCGACGACGAGCGAAACCGGCGTGGTTGCGGTCGGCACCCCCACGGCGGGCGGCAACGTGACCCTCACCCCCGGCACTGACGCCGTGTTCCTGCTCGGCGGGCCCAACACCGTCAACGCCACCGCCACGACCCTCACCGCGGCCGACAAGCTCAACGGCGCCGGCAACGACACGCTCAATCTGGACCTGAGCGGCGCAGTATCTCCGTTCACGGCCCATTTCGACACCATGGGGGCGTTCGCGGGCTTCACCACCATCGCCCTGACCGCGAATCCCGGCGCGGCCGCGAGCCTGTTCTTCAACAACAACAACGTCTTTGCGGGCCCACCGATTACTGTCGATGCCCGCGCCGACACCACGCAGGCATTCACGGCGGATGCGTCGGCGGTCACCGATGGCGCCAATTTCATCTTCTGGGCCGGCGGCGGCGCTAACACGCTCAAGGGCGGCGCGGGCAACGACCTGTTCAAGCTCACCAGCGCGCAGCTCATCGCGGCGCCGACGCTCGGCGGCGGCGGCGGGACCGATACGATCCAGATCCTCGACACCGGCGTGGCCGGCTACAGCCTGACTGATGCGGCGTTCGCCGCCGTCACCGGCGTCGAGATCGTCAAGACCGGCGGCGACGGCCCGATCGGCGTGTCGCTCGGCGCCAATGCGAGCCAGGATGTCGGCGGCGCCGGCGGGACGCTCACGATCGACGACTCGGCGGGCACCGGCCACCTGAGCGTGATCGCCACGTCCGGCCTAGCGGCGAACCTCGTCGTCGTCGCGGGGACCGGTGCGGTCGACAACCTCACCGGCGGCTCCGGAAACGACTTGTTCCAGATGACCACCGCGCAATTCCACGGCGCTCAGAACATCACCGGCGGCGCGGGCAACGACACCGTCTCGATCACCGATGCGGCCGGGCTCATGATTGCCGACGGCGACCTTGTCAACCTCCACGGCATCGAGACGATCAGGCTCGGCGGCACGGGCGCGAGCAGCGTGACGGTCAGCGCGACCGCCGACGCCGAGGTCGGCGGTGCGGGCCACACCCTGACGCTCGACGATTCGGCCGGCACCGTCGCGCTCACGCTCAATGCCACCGGCCTGACGGCCAACCTCATCGTCGATCTGGCGAGCGCCAACTTCAACGCGACCACGCACATCACCGGCGGTCTCGGCAACGACACGATCGCGCTGCTCGATGCCACCGGCATCGTGGTGAACGATGCCGCATTCACCAACGTCACGGGCATCGAGACGCTCAAGATCGGGGGCGCGGCGGATAATGCGGTGACGCTCGGCGCCAAGGCGAGCGCGGACGTCGGCGGCGTGGGCCACACCTTCACCCTCGACGACTCCGCGGGCCTCGGCGGGTTGATGCTCGACGGCTCGGCGATGACCGCCGATCTCAAGGTCCTGGCCGGCGCGGGCACCGACGCCATCGTCGGCGGCGCCGGCAACGACACCTTCTTCGCGTCGCTCGGCAACGACATCTTCACCGGCGGCGCCGGCAACAACACCTTCGCGTTCAACTCGCCGAACCTCGGCAGCGATCGGATCACGGATTTCAACAACACGACCCGGGCCGATCAGATTCAAGTGTCGGCGGGCGGCTTCGGCGGCGGGCTGGCGGCGAACCAGGACGTGACTTCGGCCTTCGGGACATCGGCTAACGCGAATTTCGGGTCGGCCAGCGAGCGCTTCCATTTCGACACCGCCAACCAGACGCTCTATTACAGCGCCAACGGAAGCGGCGGCACCGCGATCGCGATCGCCCAGATCGAGGCCGGGGTCACGCTTCACCCGCACGACATTCACGTCGCGGCGTAGGGGATTTCTTTTGGAGGGACGCGGTCGAGGCGCGGTCGCCGGCGGGCCATTTGGCCCGCATGGCTACCTCGAGTGCGCTTGATGGTTTGGCTCCCCGGGCCGGATTCGAACCAGCGACCAACCGGTTAACAGCCGGTTGCTCTACCACTGAGCTACCGAGGAACGACGCCTCATCAGGCGGCTTCGCGCCATATAACAAACGCTCGCCGGCTTTGCAAAGCGGCAATTTCCGGCGGCCCCGCTTTGGCGAGGCAAATCAAGAATCCACCGACAAAATGGCAATACCGCGACTGGCGGTTGCCCGCCAAGTCACGGCACCGGTCGCGGCGTCAGAAGAGTTTCCCGCGAGTCGTCGCGAGCCGAAGGAGGTCAGCGGTTCCGGCCCAAGAAAACCGCCCGCGGAATGTCTTCGCGCTTCAATCCGAGACGGGCGAGCTCGGCGTCGCTCTTGCGTGCCAGCGCGTCGTAACGGGTCGCCAGGGCGTGACCTTCGCGCAGGCCGTCGACGAGTTCCGAGAAGAACCGCAGGATGCCCAGGCGCCGGGTGCCGCGGCCGGAGGGAAGCGGCGTGCCACGGCCGGACGGGAAGGGGAGGGATAAGGCTGTCATGGGAGCACCTCTGTCTTCACAATATGATTCGGTTCCTAATATAGTCCGATAAAACCGTTACAATAGCGTGACTTACCGCATAGCAGCAAAATCCGTCTTGCATGGCACAATATTATGCCGATGTGGGCCGCCGCGGCGCAATTTTGCCTCGCCTGGACGGCCGCCGACCGGTGCCGGCAGCCAAGGGCGTTCATCATATTGGGTGAAGGGATTTTGAAGTGGAGGCCACGCCCGGAATTGAACCGGGGTAAACGGTTTTGCAGACCGCTGCGTAA
>DASYJS010000112.1:0-3516 GCA_035996225.1 Mycobacterium sp.
GATTTGCACGCGGGCGTGGTCGCCGAAGCGCAGCAGATGCCGCAACAGAAGCAGCGTGGGCTTGGCTGCCCAATGCAGGTCGTCGAGTATCAGAACGATCGGCGTGCTGGAGGAAGCGATTTCAAGCAGTGCGACGAGGGCATCGAAAAGTGCGTAGCGTTCGGTGTCGGGGTCCGCGCGAGTCGGGGGAGCGAGATCGGGCACCACATCGGTCAACCCGGGCACCAGCGGCAGCAATGCTTCGACCCCGCGCAGTCCGCGCAGCCGGTTAGCGCCCATGCACGGCACGAGCGAACGTAGCGCTTCTGCGAACGGTTGATACGGCGCGCCGAGGTCCTCGTCGCAACGGCCGTACAGCACGACCGCTCCTTGTTCATAGGCCTGCTGCGACCATTCACCGGCCAAGCGCGTCTTGCCGACGCCAGGTTCGCCGGCGATCAGCACGGTGCGCACACCACCCGCGAGTGCGGTCTGCCACGCCGACAGCAGCCGTTCGAGTTCGCGGCCACGCCCGACGAACGGCCCAGGCCCGACCAGTACCGCGGGGAGGCCGGGACGTTCCATCGGCGCTTCGGTTGTCTGTGGTGGGGGGCGGTCGTCGGCGGTGTCCAATCGCAGCTCGAAGACATGCTCAGGGCGCGCGAGATTTTTCAGCTGACGCATCCCCAGGTCGGTGAGCATGACGTCGTCAGCCAACGAGTCGATCACGAGTTCGGCTGTCGCACCGGAGCACAAGATCTGGCCACCCTCGGCCAGCGAGCGCAGGCGCGCAACCCGGTTGACCGCCCGGCCGAAGTAGTCGCCGTCGCGCAGCTCGACCTCGCCGGTATGCAGCGCCATGCGAATCCGGATGGGTTCCCGCAACGCCCACGGCTCGTGAGTGATGGCTTCGTGCAACTCAATTGCCGCGGAGGCCGCCGCCGAGGGCCGTTCGAAGACCGAGAACGTCGCGTCGCCCTCGCCGCGTGTTTTGATCAGCCGTCCGCCACGCGACGTGACGACCTGTTCGACGAGCTCGTCGTGACGAGCGAGTGCCACCGCCATCGAGTCGGCGTCGGCCTCCCACGCGGCCGTCGATCCCTCGATGTCGGTGAGCAGAAATGTCACGGCGCGCATCACCGATGGAAGGTGTTGTGCGACAGCAATATCCAGCGACGCATCCTGTGCAACGACCGCGGCTTCGAGCCGCCGAAGCTCCGGTCCGGGATCGACTCCGAGTTCGTCGGCGAGCAGTGACCGAGCCCGTTGATAGGCGCCGAGGGCCTCGCCCTGCCGGCCGGCCCGGTAGAGGGCGAGCATCAGCTGGCTCCATCGCCTTTCACGCAGCGGCGCCTCGGCCACGGCCGCCTCGAGATCGCCGATGACTTCCGCGGCGCGACCCGTGGCCAGCAGCGCGTCTGCCCGGTCCTCCACAAGCGCGGCGTGGCTTTCGATCCAGCGTGTCTTCTCGGATAGCCCGCGCTGGCCGTCGGGTAGTTCGGGGATTCCGCGCCAGAGGACCAGCGCTTCCTCGAAGCGTGTCACCGCTTGGCTGGTGTCGCCGGCGGCAGCGGCATCACGGCCCCTCTTGGCCGCCCGTTTGTAACGCGACGCATCCACCTCGGGGCCTTTTAACGTCCAACCCGCTCCCTCGGTCACCACAACGCCGTCGCCAAGGGTGCGGCGCAACGAAGAGATGTGGGTTTGCAGGGCCTTGGCGGCGGTGCGCGGCGGATCATCGCCCCACAGCAAATTGATCAGCGCGTCGGCCGGCACGACCGACCCGTTGTGCAGCCCGAGCATCGTAAGGATGGCGCGCGGTTTCGCGCCCGGGATAGTGACGGGCCTGCCGTCCTGCCGGACCTGGAGAGGTCCCAAAATCCCCAGTTCCACCGATGGAAGCGTACTCACGTCAACCATCGTCGGTGGCGTAATTCAATACCTGGTCAAGATCGGGTAAAGGCCCCGCGTGGCAAATTCACGAGTGTCTTAATCCGAATGTCTCTACTCTGGCGGCGCAGGGGTCATGGAACCGATGTAATAAATTTCATTTCCCTTGGGATATCCGCCGCCACCGGTGGCGATATGGACGTGGTCGTAGTGGTTGGCGGTTTCCGAGCCGAGGTCGGCTGTCCAGCTTCCCGAGCCGACGCCCGGATAGATTTTCTGCCGCCAAATCACATGGTTGATGCCCCAGCGCTTCGCATTCGCCAGCGCAAACCCGGCGATCTGGTTGCCGAGCTCAATGCCCTGCGGGCTTTCATGGTTTGGGATCATCACGTCGATCGCCAGCCCGTTGGGATGCCACGGCAGCGCATCCTGCCGGTACCCGTAGATGGTCGTGATCTGCGGAAAAAGCACGCTGATGACGCGGGCTGCCCAGATGGTCTTGACCTGCAACCTGTCCTCTGACGCGACGCCCGGAGGTAACGGGAATTGGAAGTTCTGCGCCCCGGTGGGCGCGCTCGAGGCCAAGGCCGCCAACGATTCCGCCTCGGCAGGAGTGGCGACGTGCGGGCGCTGCCCTAATCCTGGGTCTTTCGGGGGCGGTGCCGCGGTCACAGTGGGAGTCGCCGTAGGTGTCTCGACGCAGCACGAGGACTTTGTTCCTTGGGCGTAAATCATGTAGGCGGAGACGATGAGCGAGGCTGCGATTGTCAACCAGCGGCTCCGGCCGATGGCTAACACGTTCCTGCTCACGAACAACACTTTAGTGTCGCATGCGACGCGTGTGGCGATGTTTGTCGTTTCTTGTTGGTCTGCTACCAGCGAGTCGTGCTGATGCGATCCAAGTTATGGTGACTGATATCGAATTTCTGCCCGTGTGGGTCGGATTCAGGATGGGGGTAACGGTGTCATCGGATGGCGCGGCGCGTACCGAAGGGGACAGCTGGGACCTAGCCTCCAGCGTGGGAGCGACCGCGACAATGGTGGCGGCGTCTCGGGCGCTGGCTTCACGCGGTCCCGACCCGCTACTCGACGATCGCTTCGCCGAGCCGTTGGTCCGGGCGGTGGGGCACCCATTCTTCACTCGCATGCTCGACGGCGACATTCCTCTTGACGACGAAGACGTGCCCTTGACGGAGCGGCAGCGCTGCGAGCAGATGGCTGTGCGCACAAGGTTTTTCGACGAGTTTTTCCTCACTGCGACCTCGAGCGGGATCCGTCAGGCCGTCATCCTGGCCGCTGGGCTCGACGCGCGGGCTTACCGGTTGTCTTGGCCGGCAGGCACCGTGGTGTTCGAGGTGGACCAACCTGAGGTGATCGTCTTCAAGGGCACCACCTTCGCCCAGATCGGTGCCGAACCGACCGCCGAACGCCGCGCGGTCGGCGTCGACCTGCGCGATGATTGGCCTACCGCCTTGCGGGACAACTTCTTTGACGCCGCGGCCCCGACCGCGTGGATCGCCGAAGGCCTGCTGCCGTACCTGCCGCCGGACGCCCAGGACCGGCTTCTCGACAACATCACCGCACTCAGCGCGCCCGGCAGCCGTCTGGCCACTGAAAACATCACTGACATGCGCGTGTTCACCGACG
>DASYJS010000113.1:0-3603 GCA_035996225.1 Mycobacterium sp.
TGATACGTTGATGTCTCACGTGAGATACCTACTTAGCGCACTTCGATAGTCCACACATTTTGCAAATTGCCTCTCAGCAAAGACCGTAAGAGCCGTACAGTTGGGCCCACGGACACCAAGGCCAGGAGACTGAATGACAAAGTATCGCCGAGGTGACAGACATGACAGCACCCGCCAGCCGGCTCACCGGTGATGTTGTAGGTGCTGGCGATCCCCGGTACGAAGCGGCGCGTATCGGGTGGAACCATCTTCACTCCCACCACCCTGAAGCCATCGTCTTCTGCAGCAACACAACGGATGTCGTCAACGCCCTCGAATGGGCACAACACAACGATGTCGCCGTTCGAGTGCGTAGCGGGGGTCACTGCCTGGAGGGCTGGTCGAGTGTCGACGGCGGCCTGGTCATCGATGTCAGCGGGCTAAAGTCGGCCCAGATCGCCGCGGCCTCAGGTCTGGCGACAGTTGGGGCAGGGCTTCTTCAACTGGAGGCAGTGACCGCACTCGGCGCTTACGGACTCGCGGCGCCGACCGGAACGGAAGGCACTGTCGGCCTGGTCGGCGCGACCCTCGGTGGCGGCTTCGGCCTGCTCACCCGCAGCCTCGGTATGGCAAGCGACAACCTGATGGCGGTCGAGATCGTGGTGACCGACGAGGTGAACGGCGCCAAGGCGATCACCGTCGATGACACCTGCCACCCGGACCTCATGTGGGCACTGCGCGGCGCCGGCAACGGCAACTTCGGCGTCGTCACCTCGCTGACGTACAAGGTTCACCCGCTACCCCACGTCACCTATGTGACGGCGACATGGACAGGGCTCGACGACCTACATGAAGTCTTCGACGCCTGGCAGCACTCGGCGCCGAACACCGACAGCCGCCTCACTAGCCAGCTCGAGATCTATCGCGGCGAAATCCTGTTGTCCGCGGCTCTCTGCTCAGGGTCGGGCGCCGAGGCGACGGAACTGCTGGGGCCGATCCTGTCGGTCGGAGAGCCTCACGTAACCACTGCAACCGCACCTTGGGCCGACACCTACGCCGGTTTCCAGATACCCACTCCGCAGGAGCCCGCGAACTGGAAGTTCACTTCGCAGTTCATCCTTCAACCCTTCCCGGCCGCCGCGATCGAGTTGATCGGTCAGTTCATGGCCAAAGCCCCGTCGCCGAGCTCCAGTTACTTCACCAACGCCTTCGGCGGCGCAGTCAAGAGCAGCGAGCCGGCCGGCGGCTCGGCATTCGCCCATCGCGACGCACTGTTCTACGCCGAACCCGGTGCCGGCTGGGGCGTTCGCGGTGGACCCGCCGCCGATGAGCAGCTGACGGCGCGAGCACAAGCCTGGATTGCGGAGTTCAGCGAGTCCTTGCAACCCTACGTAGCCGGCGCCTACGTGAACGTGCCGAACGCCGGCATGGCTAACTGGGCCACGGCCTACTGGGGCACTAATCTCGACCGGCTGCGAACAGTCAAATCAAAGTACGATCCTGGCAACATGTTTCGCTACGAGCAGAGCATTCCACCGGCGACATAACCACCGAATTCAGGGGCTCAGAACCACGCCGTTCCCTCGGCCGGGCACGCAACTTCCTTGCGATCGAGTTGCCTGCGCACGGACAGGTAGAGGAGGATCGTCCCGGCGTAAATCATGGGCCCCCATGATCGTCGATGCCGTCATCAGCTCTAGCAATGCCGCCCGGCAGCGCGAACATCAGGCCTTGGGTTTCCAGCGCGATGCTCGGGAGGAGTATGGCTTGTGAGTGCTTGGTTGGTGAGCAACGTCCCGTCGTGGCTGCTATTGGTCGGACTCAACGTCCTCATTGCGGGCGGAGCAGTGCTAGCCCTGATATACGTCCGGCGTCGGTTCCCCGGGCTCAGGGGCGACGAGCGCAGCGAGGTGACACAGTTCGCCTTCATGTTGGTCGGATTCGTGTACGCGTTCTTCACCGGCTTCATCGTTACCGCGATGTGGGGCCAGAACAATGCTGCGGATGACGATACGCGGGTCGAGGGCGCGACCGCAGTGCAGATGGCTAGCGACCTCACCGTGTTCGACAAACCCGACGGCGACCGAATCCGCGAGGCGCTGCTGGACTATGAACGCGCGGCAGTAACAGAGTGGCCGCTGGTCGCACACGGCCATACCTACCCGGCGGCCGGCCAAGCGCTGCAGCGTCTCCGCTCCGCATACGACCAAGTTCAGCCGCGCACCGATACCCAAAAGACTTACCTCGCTACCTCTTTCGATTCCCTTCACAAGATCAGTCAGGCACGTACGGAACGGACGCTCCGGGCCCGCACTGACAACGGCATGCCCTGGTCGATGTGGACAGTCTTCTTCCTGCTCAGCGGGCTGGTCCTTGGCTGCGTCATCGTTTACGGCGTCGAGAAACCCGCCATTCACTACGTGTTGGTCGCGACAGTGGGCGTGCTGCTAGCCACCGACCTGTTCCTCGTCGTGGACCTTACCCACCCGTACATCGGCGACACCGCGGCGTCCCCGGAGTCACTGGGCGCGGTTATCCAATCCCTGTCGGCGCCCTCGACCTAGTCATCGCCGGTTGCCAGCGCCCACACCTGCAAGGCTCGATGTCGCGACCGCCACCTCAAATTCCACGAAAAGCGATATACCCTCCTCCCTCGGAATAGCCTCAATCTAGGTTTGGGCGCACCCCCACTGCCGGGAATTCCGGCTCCGTCCTGAACGGTCTCTGGAAAGAGTTGTCGAAGAACTTTCCGATTGTGGGGTGGTCCTACCTGGCGGGCGGCCCACCCCGGGCGGCAACCACAAAAGGAAACATCATGACCACCACCCATCGCCCCGGCCGCACCACTGGGCCCAAACTGAAAAAATTGGCCGCCGGAACCGTTCTCGCCGGTGGGTTGGGGATGGCTGGTATGGGGCTGACTGCCACGATGGCCAGCGCAGACCCCGTACCGCCCCCGGGCCCGACCCCGACGATAACCGCAACCTTGCACCCGCCCGCCCCGGGCGGAGAATCAGGCCTCTGTAACCGTGACTCAATCCCGCGTGGCCAGCCCCTGCCCTCGAACTGCTAGGACGGATCAGAGGCTTGCCACGAAGTCGTGGATGCTGGTGCCCGTCGCCCGGTAGATGTCGGGCATGTGCGCCGGAAAAATCATGTCGGCGGCGTGGCAGGCGCCGCGCGGCCTTCAGGTACAGCAGTTGGGGTCCAACACTCGGCATAAGGCCGTGAGCGAGTCACGTCGGGCAGTGTGATGCACGCTCATCCCCTGCCGCTCGGAAGCAACGAACCCGGCGGTGCGGAGTTGCCCGAGGTGATGGCTGACGGTGGACACCGACAGCCCCACCGCAGTCGCAAGCGATCCAGTCGTGCACGGCTGGTCGGCGGTGCATAGCAGCGATATCAGCTTCACCCGCGCAGGGTCCGCGAGTGCCTTAAGCCGCATCGCCACGTCGAGCGCCGACGCCTCGTCGGCGGGTCCAGCGGCCATCGGGGCGCAGCAGACCGGCTGCGACATGTCGATCACTGGCAGCGTCTTGGGCATGCCCCCATCTTCGCGAGGATATTGCCATAAGTCAAAAAGGTGGAGTACACAGAACCCCGTAACCTTTTCGGCATATGTCA
>DASYJS010000114.1:0-10211 GCA_035996225.1 Mycobacterium sp.
ATGGTGCGGTAGCCGTGCGCGTCGGCGTGCGGCGACTCGGCCTTCAGCGCCTGTTCCCACACGCCGGGGTTCGTCTCGCGGACCATCTTTTCGCAGAAGTCCACGCCGACCAGGTTCTCCTGGAAGATGTTGTGGTCGAACATGTACTCGGCGGCCTCGCCGAGGTTCACGATCCACTCGGCCAGGGCCGGAGGCCTCGCGTGGTATGCCATGTTCTGCGCGTAGCACGAACACGTCGCGTGGTTGTCGCCGCAGATGCCGCAGATGCGGCTGGTGATGAAGTGGGCGTCGCGAGGGTCCTTGCCCTTCATGAAGATCGAGTAGCCGCGGAAGATCGACGACGTGCTGTGGCACTCGACGACTTCCTTGTTTTCGAAATCGATCTTGGTGTAGATGCCGAGGCTGCCGACGATCCTGGTGATCGGGTCCCACGCCATTTCGACGAGTTGGCCCGGCTCCCGCTTGGCTTCGGTCGGCTTGGGAATGATGGTTGTCATTGCAAATACTGCTCTCCGCCCCGAGGGCTGTCGGTCTGAGGTGAGAATGGGGGCGCGGCGACCTGTTACCAGGTGCGGCGCGCTCCAGTGGTGAGTTCAGTGCCCGTATGCCGCCAGCGCGGCTCTTTGTCGAGGGTGCGTTCCGTGATACCCCGCAAGCTACGAATCACGGTTCCGTACAAGCCCGACGCGGTGCTCGAAAGTTTGCCGCCCGGTGGCTCATCCATGAACGGCATGAACTTGTCCGGGAAGCCCGGCATCGTGCACCCGATGCAGATGCCACCGACGTTCGGGCAACCACCGATTCCGTTGATCCACCCGCGCTTGGGCACATTGCACTTCACGACCGGGCCCCAACAGCCAAGCTTGACAATGCATTTCGGTGACCCGTACTCGGTGGCGAAATCGCCCTGCTCGTAGTAACCGGCTCGGTCGCAACCCTCGTGCACGGTCGCCCCGAACAACCACTTGGGCCGCAGCGCCTCGTCCAGCGGGATCATCGGCGCTTGACCGGTCGCCATGTACAGCAGGTAGGTCAGCGTCTCGGACAGGTTGTCGGGTTGGATCGGGCAGCCGGGTACGCAGACGATCGGAATGCCCGCCTTGCTCTTCCAGTCCCAGCCGAGATAGTCGGGTACGCCCATCGCTCCGGTGGGATTGCCGGCCATCGCGTGGATGCCGCCGTAAGTGGCGCAGGTCCCGACCGCGACGACCGCGGTGGCCTTGGGCGTCAACCGGTCGAGCCACTCGCTGGTGGTCATCGGCTGGCCGGTGGCGGGGTCGTTGCCGAACCCGCACCAGTACCCCTCGTCCTTGATCTTCTCGTTCGGAATTGATCCCTCCACGACCAGCACGAACGGTTCCAATTCACCGCGGTCGGCTCTGAAGAACCACTCGAGGAAATCGTCCGCCCCTCCGTTGGGTCCGCATTCGAAATCGATCAGAGGCCAGTGCACGGCGACCTTGGGAAGACCGGGAAGCGCTCCGAGCGCGATCTCCTCAACGCTGGGCTGAGTGGCGGCAGTCAACGCCACCGAATCACCGTCACAACTGAGGCCTGCGTTGATCCATAACACGTGGATCAACGTTTCTTCTGCTTTGACTGCTGCGTCCGTTGGCATGCTGCAGCTTTCCGGGGCCGGGCTGGGACCCCTACGCCGCCGGAGTCGACCGTCGGCCCACTTGCGCAGCGTTGTTTTTGGGTCTACTCCCGCCCTCAGGAGTTGTCAACGGTTCCCCATTTCCGGGGCAACCAAACAAATATTACCTAGCCTTCTTTTCGTGGGCTATATCGCTGCGCAACAAGGGATTTCAACGTTTTATCGGCGCATCCATGAACCCGTGAACCCGGCTAATTATCGGGGTCTTTTCGCGATAGGGGTCCCTGCTTGTCATGCAAATCATTTGCATGACAATTGGAGTTCAGTCCACGACGCCCTGGGCGAACCGTCTCAGCCAGCCGAACCAGGCACCCATGCCGGCACCGGTGCGCGCGCTTACCGGCAGGATCGTCGCAGTCGCATTGACGGCGCGGACGTGCGCGATGTAGGTGTCCACCTCGACATCGAGATGGGGGACAAGGTCAATCTTGTTGAGCAACACCACATCCACCGATCGGAACATCACCGGGTACTTCAGCGGCTTGTCCTCGCCCTCGGTGACGGAGTAGACCATGGCCTTGGCGTGCTCGCCGACGTCGAACTCCGCCGGGCAGACCAGGTTGCCGACGTTCTCGATGATCACCAGATTCAGACTCCGAAGGTCGAGGCCCGGCAATGCACGATTGACCATGGGCGCGTCGAGATGGCATTCGCCGCCAAAGCCGTTACTGGTGTTCAGCAGTGACACCTGGGCGCCGCGACCGCTCAGCTTGGCCGCATCGAGGTCGGTGGCGATGTCGCCCTCGATCACCCCGATCGCGAACTCACCGGCGAGCTCGTCGAGGGTCGCCTGCAGGACGGTCGTTTTTCCCGACCCCGGAGAGCTCATCAGGTTCAGGGTGCGGACCCCGTTGCTTTCGAACGCGGCCCGGTTGGCGTCGGCGAGAACGTCGTTCTCGGCGAAGATCGCCTCCAGCACGTCGATGCGCTGCTTGCCGGTCTCGTAGTGGCTGTGATCGCCGTGGTCGCGAACGTGATCGTGCTCGTGGGTATGCACGGTTCCGTCGTCATGTCGATGAAATCTACCCATCGTCAACACCTTTCACGAGACGTCCAACGACGTCACCAGGAATTCGTTGCCGCGCAGTACCTCGACGTCGGAACTGTCGCATCGCGGACACCAAATCGACCAGGCCGAGGTGATCTCCGACTGCCGGCTGCAGGCACGGCAGCGCACCTCGGCGCTGACACACTCGAGTTCCAGCTCGGCGTCCGGCATGTCCTCCGAGTCCCGGACAAGGGTCCAGCAGAACGACAACGACTCGGGAACCACCTGGCGAAGGGCCCCGATCCGGACGCGGACCACGTCGACGTGCCGCCCGTCGGCGTGTGTCTTGACCACACCGGCGATCGCCTCGCACAGCGATAGCTCATGCATTGCCGGTCACCGGCGTCGCGCGCGGGCCCATGAATTCGTTTCTACACCGCAGGAGCCGCGGCGAATAGCCGCTGGATTGCCCGCGGCAGGTTAGGGCGTGTTCTGGGCGGCCGAGGCGTTTGGGGCCCACTTCTCTTCGATGTGGCCATAGCGCCAGACGAGCAGCGCGACCGCCCAGGTGCTCACGAAGAGGCCGACGACGACGAAGCCGACGGTGTTGAGGTCGAGACCGCCGAGCCAATCCCAGAAGGGGCCCCGCCACCGCAGCTGGCCGGCGAACAGATCGAGCAGCTCGATGCTGCCGATCAACAGGGCGACGACGACCGATAACCCGGTGATGGTGATGTTGTAGTAGATCTTGCGCACCGGGTTGGAAAACGCCCAGCCGTAGGCGAAGTTCATGAACGACCCGTCGATGGTGTCCAGCAGACACATGCCCGCGGTGAACAAGACCGGCAGACACAGGATCGCGTACCACGGCAGCCCGGCGGCCGCGCTGGTGCCGGCCAGCACCAGCAGGGCGATCTCGGTGGCGGTGTCGAAGCCCAGACCGAACAGCAAACCGATCGGGTACATGTGCCACGACTTGGTGATCGAACGCGTGAAGCGGCCGAGCAACCGGTTGAGCAAGCCGCGGTTGTCCAAGTGCTGTTCGAGCTCGGATTCGTCGTATTCGCCGCGGCGCAACTGCAGGAACACCCGCAGGATTCCGGCCAGCACAACGAGGTTGAGGATGGCGATCAGATAGAGGAACACGCCCGAGACGCTGGTGCCGATCAGACCGGTGTAGTGATGCAGCGTCGAGGAATCGTCTTCGACCGGCCCGACCGTGGCCCTCATGAAGGCCTTCGACCCGATCGCCAGCAGCATCGCCAGTGCGAATACCACGGTGGAGTGGCCCAGCGAGAAGAAGAACCCGACGGCAAGTGGGCGCTGCCCGCCGCTCATCAGCTTGCGGGTGGTGTTGTCGATGGCGGCGATGTGGTCGGCGTCAAAGGCGTGCCGCAGACCCAGCGCATAAGCGGTCAGCCCGACCCCGATACCAAATGCCTTGCCGCTCACGCTCAATCGCGCCGGATCCACGATCAAGAGCAGGGTGGCCCAGCCGATGAGATGCAGTGCGACGATCAGCGCCAGCATGACTCCCAGGCGCCCCCATTCCGCGGGTGTCAGGAAGCCGTGCAGCCTGGCTAACCTGGTCCGCGGCGTGGCAAGCTCCATACCGGCCATTCGGTCCCTCCGCCGTTGGGCAGAACGCAACAGCCACGACTGTAGGTTCGAGCGCGAACTGGATGCAAGTGACTTGCATGAAGGAATACCCCTCGGCCGACGCCCGAGCACTGGCAATCCGGGATATCCGGCGCGACACTGAACGGGTGACGTCCAATCCGTCGGCTCTTGATCCCGCGGTCACCGAACGCATCGGTGATTTTCTACGCGCCCGCGGATTGCGGCGGATGGCGTCGCGGATACAGGTATTGGCAGTGCTCGAAGGGGTTAACGGGCACCTTTCCGTCGCGGAGATCCACCAGCGGGTGCGGGCCTGCCTACCTACTGGCGCGCACCCACCCGACGTGGCCACCATCTACCGCACGGTGACCACCCTGGTCGAGCAGGCGGTGTTGCACGCCTTGACCCTGGACGGCGGTGTCACGACCTACGGGCTGGCGACCGCCCCCCACCACCACGCGGTATGTACGCAGTGCGGCTCGATCATCGAAGTGCCCGCGGGGCAGCTCAGCTCTGCGCTCGAGCACGCGATGGCCGGTAGTGCGTTCGCCCTGTCGGAGCGGGCCGGCCTGACGTTGCGTGGCCTGTGCCCGCAATGCCAGGAGGGAGAGTCCGGGCGGCGCTGAGGTCAGCGCAGCCCCAGCAACGCGTTCTCCACCACTTCGGGCAGCGCCGGATGGATCCAGTACTGCCCGCGGGCCATCTCTGGGACGGTAAGCCCGAAGCTCATCGCCTGGATCAACGGCTGGATGATCGACGATGCCTGATGGCCCATGATGTGTGCACCCAGCAAGCAGCCGCTGTTGCGTTCGGCGATCAGCTTGACGATCCCGGTGGTGTCTTCCATCGCCCACCCGTAGGCCACGTGGCTATACTTTTCTATTGCCACCGAGATGTCGAATCCTCGTGCAATGGCTTGGTTTTCGGTCAGTCCGACCGCTGCCAGCTGAGGATCGGTGAACACCGCCGATGGTACGAACCGGTGGTCGGTCACGGTCATCGATTCGGTGTCATCCCAGTCGCAGAGCAGATTGTGCTGCACGACGCGCGCTTCGTGGTTAGCGACGTGCTTGAGCATATGCGGCGACGAGACGTCGCCCAGCGCGAAAACACCACGGGCGGAGGTCCGTTGGTATTCGTCGACGACCACCCGGCCATCCTCGACATCGACCCCGGCCTGCCCGGCGTCCAGGAGATCGGCGTTCGACAATCGGCCGGTGGCCACCAGCAGGAGGTCGGCGTTCAATGTCGAACCGTCGTCGAGCTCGAGTGCGACGCCCGAATCGCGGTTGGTGCCGCCCACGACGTTGCGGTGGGTGCGCAGTTCCCATTTGGATGAGGCGATGCGGGTGAACCGCCGGCAGAGGGTGTCGTCATAGTGCCGCAGCAGCGTGGCGCCCCGGATCACTAGGGTGATCCGGACGCCGAGCGAGGAAAAGATGTGCGCGAATTCAGCTGCCACGAAGCCACTTCCGATAATCACCAGATGCTCGGGCAACTCCGCGATGCGCATGACGGTGTCACTGGTGTGGTAATCGAGGTCGGATGCGAGGATCGCCGGCGGAACCGTCGGCCGCGAACCCGCGGCGATCACCACCTGATCGGCAGTGAATTCTTCGCCGGCGTCGGTGCGCAGCAGATAGCGTCCGTCGGCCTGAACCGGTCCGAACCGGGTGTGCTGCGTGTACACGTCGATATTGGGTGCGGAGCTCCGATAATCCTCACCGCTGAGTCCGATTGGATCGATCCGTCCGAAGACGCGGGAGACGATGTCGTCCCAGCGCACCCGGTCGATGCGTGCATCGACGCCGTAGCGCGCCGCCTCCCGGATCGTCTGGGCGACTTCGGCGGCGTAGACGAACATCTTGGTCGGGATGCACCCGACGTTGAGGCAAGTACCACCAAAGGTGCCGTGTTCGCAGAGCGCCACCCGCTTGTCGGCATGTCGATCATCGAGAATGCCATTGCCCGAACCGCTTCCGATGATCGCGACGTCGTAGGTTTCCACGCCGTCACCCCTTTCCGAACGACGCCGAGGCGTCGGTGTTGTTGGTGCGCAGGTGGCCGTCCAGCCAGAGATCCAGCTCCCGATACGCGACCTCGCGAGGCTCCTGCAGCGACAAAAACACATCGTGTTTGGCGTCGGCCACCGGAATGATGGCGCTGCGGTTCCCGATACAGCCTGCCCACCTTCCGATCTGGGTGACGTCCAGAACGGCGTCGCCACGTTGCATAGAACTCGGGTCGGTGGTTTCGCGCACACTGTGGTCCGACCGCAGGATCAGGTTGGGCACACCGACGTCGAGGCCCCGGTGTAACCGGGCCTGGCCGCGGCGCACGGCGTTCAACCACCCCACGGTGATGGGGAAGCCGCCCAACGGTTTCCACTGCAGGTCGTAGTCGAACTCGCCGCCGTAGTCGCGGTGCAGGCTGGTGCCGTAACCGCCCTCGCTGGGCGACCGGACCACGCCTTTGGAACGCACGCGCGACAGGCCGGCGATCATCGCCGAGGTCATTCCGATGCGCAGGATCGCCGGGCCATGCAGATCCAGGAACGGGCTGTTGAGGATCAGACCACCGATGCCGGCGTGTGCTTTGGCGTTGCGCCGGCGCATCCGGTCCAGCCACAATGGCACGATCAGACCGCCGGCGGAGTGGCCGTACATCAGAACTTCGACGGCATGGCCGGGACGGGCCTGCTCGCCGATGACGGCGAGGGCGCGTTCGAGTTCGGTGTCGTATCGGGCGAGATCGGTGATGAAGTGCGGGGTCTGGCCGTCGCGTCGTGACCGGCCGCACTTCTGCAGGTCCAACGCATAGAAGGTGAAACCGCGGTTGGCGAAGTGATCGGCCAGCGCGGTGTTGAAGAAGTAGTCGGTGTAACCGTGGACCGCCAGGACCGCATGCTCGAGACCGGTTTCCGGGCCGCGCCGGATCAGGGTTGCGACGATGTCGCCCTCGCCCGCGGGATCGGGGCCCAACGGGATGGTGTACTGCCAGCAGCCAGGCAGGACGTCCGGCACCCAGCCAGTCACCCGGCCAGCTTAGCGTGGCGAAAGCTTTTGCTGGTCCATGCCGGTCCAGGTCGTTTCGGCGATGCTGGCCGGGATAGCCTGATGACCGGCACAGCCAAGGAAAGGACCAACGCTCCGGTGGCAGACTCTGGGACGGCGCGCACCGACGTCGTGCTGGTCGGCGCCGGCATCATGAGCGCCACCCTGGGTGCGTTGCTGCGCCGGCTGGAGCCGGACTGGTCGATCACGCTGATCGAGCGGCTGGACGCCGTCGCCGCGGAAAGCAGCAGTCCGTGGAACAACGCCGGCACCGGGCATTCCGCACTGTGCGAGCTGAACTACACCCCGCAGAACGCCGACGGTTCGATCGACATCACCAAAGCGGTCTTCATCAACGAGCAATTCCAGGTGACCCGCCAGTTCTGGGCCTACGCCGTCGAGAACGGCATCCTCACCGATCGAAGCTTCCTGAACTCGGTCCCGCACGTCAGTTTCGTGCACGGCGCGCAGGGGGTCGACTACCTGCGGCGGCGCCAGCGGGCGTTGGCCCCCAACCCGCTGTTCGCCGGCACCGAATTGATCGATGACCCGGATGAGTTCGCCCGCCGGCTGCCGTTCATGGCCGCCAAACGTGACTTCTCCGAGCCGATTGCATTGAACTGGGCCGCCGACGGCACCGACGTCGATTTCGGTTCGCTGTCCAAACAGCTGGTCGGCTTCTGCGTGCGCAACGGCGTCACCGCGCTGTTCGGCCACGAGGTCCGCAACCTGACCCCGCACTCCGATGGCGGCTGGACGCTGCAGATCGGTAATCGCCGCACCGGCGAAAAGCGCGAGCTGAAAGCAAGATTCGTGTTCGTCGGTGCCGGTGGTGACGCACTGCCGCTGCTACAGAAGTCCGGCATCAATGAGGTCAAGGGTTTCGCCGGCTTCCCGATCGGCGGCCGGTTTCTGCGAACCGACAACCCGGCGTTGACTGCCGCGCATCGGGCCAAGGTGTACGGCGCTCCCGCGCCCGGTGCCCCACCGCTGGGTGCGCTGCATCTGGATCTGCGGTTCGTCAACGGCAAGTCGTGGCTGGTCTTCGGGCCGTACGCCGGCTGGTCGCCCAAATTCTTGAAGCATGGTCACCTCAGTGATTTGCCGCGATCGGTCCGGCTGGACAACGTGTTGTCGATGCTGGGTGTCGGCGTCACCGAGATGGCATTGGTCAATTACTTGATCCGCCAATTGCGGCTCACCGGCCCCGACCGGGTCCGCGCGCTGCGTGAATTCGCGCCCAGTGCGGTGGATTCGGATTGGGAGCTGACGGTGGCCGGTCAGCGGGTGCAGGTGATCCGGCGGGCCAAAGGCAGAGGAGGGGTGCTCGAATTCAGCACCACCGTCCTGCGCTCCGCCGACGGCAGCATCGCCGGACTGCTCGGCGGCTCGCCGGGTGCCTCGACCGCCGTGCCGATCATGCTCGATGTGCTTGCGGGTTGCTTTGCCAACCGCTATCAGTCTTGGCTGCCCAGGCTCAAAGAGATGGTTCCCTCGTTAGGTGCCAAGCTGTCCGATGAACCGAGGCTCTACGACGAGGTGCGCTCGTGGAGCACCAAGGTATTACAGTTGAACGCCTCATGACCCACGCCGGCGAGCGAAGCGAAAAAGACTAGGAGGAGCGGCGCCAAATGACTTGCGACGGCGACGATGCAGAGCGAAGCGATGAGGAGGAGCGGCGTCGATGAGTGAAGCGCTCCGCCGCATCTGGGCCAAAGACCTTGACGCGCAAACCCTTTACGAGCTGCTCAAGCTACGGGTAGAGGTGTTCGTCGTCGAACAGGCGATTCCGTATCCGGAGCTGGACGGGCGCGATCTGCTCGCCGAAACTCGGCACTTCTGGCTGGAAACGGCTGCCGGCGACGTGATCTGCACGCTGCGGCTGATGGAGGAGCACGCCGGAGGCGAGAAGGTGTTCCGGATCGGGCGGCTGTGCACCAAACGCAGCGCGCGTGGACAGGGCCATACCACCCGGCTGCTGCGTGCCGCACTGGCCGAGGTCGGCGACTACCCGTGCCGCATCAACGCGCAGACGTACCTGGCCGACATGTATGCCCAGCACGGTTTTGTCCGCGACGGCGACGATTTCCTCGACGACGGCGTTCCGCACGTTCCCATGCTGCGGCCCGGCTCCGGCCTGGCGGAAAAGCCGTGAAGCCCTACCCGTTCAGCGCGATCGTCGGTCACGATCAGTTGCGGCTGGCGCTGCTGCTGTGTGCGGTGCGTCCGGAGATCGGCGGCGCGCTGATCCGCGGCGAGAAGGGCACCGCCAAATCGACGGCCGTGCGCGGGCTTGCCGCGCTGTTGTCCGCGGCGACCGGATCCAACGGTGCCGCAGCCGGCCTGGTCGAATTACCGCTCGGCGCAACCGAGGACCGGGTGATCGGTTCGCTGGATCTGCAGCGGGTGCTGCGCGACGGCGAGCATGCGTTCTCGCCGGGATTGCTCGCGCGTGCTCACGGTGGCGTGCTCTACGTCGACGAGGTCAACCTGCTCCACGATCACCTGGTCGACGTGCTGCTGGATGCCGCCGCGATGGGACGGGTGCACGTCGAACGCGACGGCATCTCCCATTCGCATGAGGCCCGTTTCGTGTTGATCGGCACGATGAATCCGGAGGAAGGCGAACTGCGTCCGCAGCTGCTGGACAGGTTCGGTCTCACGGTCGATGTGCACGCGTCACGTGACGTCGACGTGCGGGTGCAGGTCATCCGGGCGCGGATGGCCTACGAGGCCGATCCGGACGCATTCACCGCGCAGTATGCCGACGCCGACGCCGAGTTGGCCCGGCGGATCGCCGCGGCTCGTGCGCTCGTCGACGATGTAGTGTTGCCGGACAACGAATTACGGCGCATCGCTGCGTTGTGTGCGGCGTTCGACGTCGATGGGATGC
>DASYJS010000115.1:0-24089 GCA_035996225.1 Mycobacterium sp.
GACCGACGATCCCCGCGGCCTGACTTTGACCGGTGGGCTGCCGTTCTTCGGCGGGGCGGGCAACAACTACTCGATGCACGCGGTCGCGGAGACAGTGGCCCGGATGCGAAGCACGCCAGGCCAATTCGGCTTGGTCGGCGCCAACGGCGGCATCCTGAGCAAGTATTCGGTCGGGGTGTACTCCACCACCCCGACCCCGTGGAAGCCGGATTCCAGCGCGCAGCTGCAGGCGCAGGTCGCCGATTGGCCCACCGAGTCGGTCACCGAGCACGCCGACGGCCCCGCGACCGTCGAGACCTACACCGTTCGCCGTGACTCCGGACGCCTCACCGGGATTATCATCGGCCGACTGGCCGACAACAGCCGATTTCTGTCGACCACCGAAGACGAGGAATTGATTGCGTTGCTGACCGACGGTGATCCCATCGGGGGCACGGTGGCGGTGCGCTCCTTCGACTACGGCAACCGCTGCACGCTGGCCTGAGGCCGGCTAAACCAGAGCGGCCAGCTTGCTGGCCAACCGCTCCACGTAGGCGGCGATCTCTTCTTCGGGACGGTCCGGTAGGCCGAACAGCACCTCGGTCACCCCGAGTTCGGACCAGTGCGCCAGCTTCTCGGGCACCGGCTTGAAGTCCAGGGCCACGATCTGCGGGGCGCCGTCGCGGCCGGCGGCCGCCCAGGTGTCCTGCAACAGCTTCACCGGTTCGTCGATGTCGAAGTCGCGTGGCGTGGTGATCCAGCCGTCGGCGCTGCGGGCGATCCATTTGAAGTTCTTCTCGTTGCCGGCCGCACCCACCAGCACCGGAATATGTGACTGCACCGGCTTGGGCCAGGCCCAGCTGGGGCCGAACTTGACGAACTCGCCGTCGTAGGCGGCTTCTTCTTCGGTCCACAACGCACGCATCGCTTCGATGTATTCGCGCAGCATGGTGCGGCGGCGCCCCGGCGGCACGTTGTGGTCGGCGAGTTCATCGGTGTTCCAACCGAACCCGACACCCAGGCTGACCCGACCACCGGACAGGTGGTCCAGGGTGGCGATGCTTTTCGCCAGCGTGATCGGGTCATGTTCGACGGGCAGCGCGACCGCGGTGGAAAGCCGCACCCGCGACGTGACCGCGCACGCCGCGCCCAGACTTACCCACGGGTCTAGCGTCCGCATATAGCGGTCGTCCGGTAGCGACTCGTCACCCGTGGTCGGATGCGCCGCCTCCCGCCTGATCGGGATGTGGGTGTGTTCTGGCACGTAGAACGTCTGAAAGCCGTGGTCGTCGGCAAGTTTGGCGGCGGCCGCCGGAGAGATGCCACGGTCACTGGTGAAAAGCACTAGCCCGTAATCCATGCACAGAATTAGAACGTGTTCTACCTGTGCTGAGCAAGCGGCCCCCCGTAAACCATCTCGCAGACCGGGCAGGGTGGCGATAGGCCCTGGTCGCGCGCGGGAGCCGGTCGCTCCGGCACGGGTGCACGAACGTGCGCTAGCGTGGTTGATCGATCGCGCGTAACGCAAGCGCGGGCACGTCTTGGCGTTTGAGAACGGCGGGCCTGAGAGCACAGCGTCGCACTGCAACAGTGGCGTGGCGCCCGCTGAAGGCTTGAAGGCACTGGAAGCAACAGGAGGACTCATGACCTACTCGCCCGGTAGTCCCGGATATCCGCAAGCGCAGCCCGGCGGCTCCTATCCAGGTGCCACACCGTCGTTCGCGAAAACTGACGACGGTGAGAGCAAGGTTCCGCTGTACGTCAACATCGCGGTGGTGGTACTCGGCCTGGCGGTATACCTGCTGAATTTCGGGCCAACCTTCATACTCAGCGCCGACCTCGGTCCGGCCTCCGGCGGACGCGCCGGTGACGCCGGCACCGCGGTGCTCGTCGCCGTGCTGGCCGCGCTGCTCGCCGGGCTGAGCCTGCTGCCCAAGGCGAAGAACTACGCGGGCGTGGTGGCGGCCGTCGCCGTCTTGGGAGCGCTGCTGTCGATCGCGGAGGTCATCAACACACCGACCGGGTTCGCCGTCGGCTGGGCCATGTGGCCGCTGGTGGCGTCCAGCGTGCTGCAGGCGGTCGCCGCCGTTGTCCTGATTCTGTTGGACGCCGGCGTCATCACCGCGCCGCCGCCGCGGCCCAAGTACGACCCGTACGCGCAGCAGTACGGGCAATACGGCCAGTACGGGCAGCAATACGGAGGCCAGCAGCACGGCGGATACTACGGTCAGCAGGGTCCGCAGCAGCACAACCCGCAGGGCTCCGGGTATGGGTCGCAGTACGGCGGCGGCTACCCCTCGAGCCAGGCCCCAACTCAGAGCGCGATGCCGACCACTGGCGGATTCGGTGCCCAGTCCCCGCAATCCGGGCCTCAGTCGGCGGCGCAGCAGGGCCCGTCCACGCCACCGACCGGCTTTCCGAGCTTCAGCCCGCCACCATCAGTCGGCGGTGCGGGCGCGTCCGAGCAAATCGGGGACCAGCACCAGTCGCCGTCGTCACCCTCCGGGCCGGCCCCGGCCTAACCGCGGGCTCTCGCGCCTCATCGGGCACGTGCGCCAAGAGTGAAAAGGGTGTCAGAAAGCGGGGACAACCGGGCAACGGGCGCTCGTCAGGCGCGCGACCTCGTCCGGGTCGCGTTCGGCCCAGCTGTGCTGGCGCTGGTGATCATCGCCGCGGTCACGTTGCTTCAGCTGCTGATCGCCAACAGCGACATGACCGGCGCGCTGGGGGCGATCGCCAGCATCTGGCTCGGTGTGCACCGGGTACCGATTTCAATCGGCGGTCGCGAGTTGGGCGTGCTGCCGCTGCTGCCAATCCTGTTGATGGTGTGGGGAACCGCGCGCACCACGGCGCGGGCCACCACCAGACATTCGTCCTGGCTCGTGGTCCGCTGGGTCGTCGCCTCGGCACTGGGTGGACCCTTGCTGATCGCGGCGATTGCGCTGGCGGTCATCCACGACGCCTCCACCGTGCTCACCGAGCTGCAGACTCCCAACGCCCTGCGCGCGTTCGCCAGCGTTCTGGCGGTGCATGCCATCGGTGCCGCGATCGGCGTGTGGTCCCGGGTGGGCCGACGGGCGCTGATGGCGGCGTCACTGCCCTACTGGCTGGGTGATTCGCTGCGTGCCGCGGCCGCCGGCGTGCTGGCGCTGGTCGGGCTCTCCGGGTTCGTGACGGCGGGATCGCTGGTTGTGCACTGGGCGACGATGCAAGATCTCTTCGGGATCACCGATTCCATCTTCGGCGAGTTCAGCCTCACCGTGCTCTGTCTGCTCTACGCGCCCAACGTCATCGTCGGCACTTCGGCGGTCGCGGTGGGGTCCAGTGCCCATCTGGGTTTTGCGACGTTCAGTTCGTTCACCGTGTTTGGCGGTGACATTCCGGCGCTGCCCATCCTGGCAGCGGCGCCAACGCCGCCGCTGGGGCCGGTGTGGGTGGCGCTGCTCATCGTCGGGGCGGCCTCGGGTGTGGCGGTTGGCCAGCAATGCGCCCGGCGGCCGCTCCCGCTGGTTCCGGCGCTGGCCAAGCTGCTGATCGCCGCGGCGGCCGGTTCCCTGGTGATGTCGCTGCTGGCATACGGCAGCAGCGGCCGGCTGGGCAACTTCGGCGACGTCGGGGTGGACCAGGGCGCCATGCTGATCGGCAGCTTCTTCTGGTTCGCGGTCGTCGGCTGGGTCACGGTGGTGATGACCGGCGGGATCAGGCGCCGGCCCAGACGTCTCAAACAAAGACGCGCGCCCGCGCCGGCCGCCGACGAACCGAAGGACTTCGCGGACGTTTTCTCCGAGCCCGGCTCCGCCGACCACGACCTGCTGCTCGACGTTGACGACGAGGAAGCGTCCCCGGCCATGTTCGCCGAACCCGCGCCCGACGAGCCCACACCGGGCGAACCCGCGCCCGACGAGCCCACACCGGGCGAACCCGCGCCCGACGAGCCCGCGTCGGACGGGCCGGAGCACAGCGCGACCGAGCGCGATTCCGGGGATTAGCCGCGCTGCCGACTCCGGGCGCAACTCGGGTTCGGTGGGCGGCCGGTCGTATCGCAGCCTGGCAGCGTCGTTAGTAGGCTCGCGATGTGGTCGAACCGCTCCGCGTGCCCCCGAGTGCGCCGGCGCGACTGGTGGTGCTGGCATCGGGCACCGGATCGCTCCTGAGTTCGATGATGGCTGCCGCGGTCGGTGACTACCCGGCGCGCGTGGTTGCCGTCGGCTTGGATCGCGACTGCCGGGCCACTGAGATCGCCGCCGCCGCGTCCATCCCGACCTTCACCGTGCGACTTGGCGATTATCCCAACCGCGATGCCTGGGACGCTGCCATCACCGAGGCCACCGCCGCGCACTCGCCCGATCTGATCGTCGCCGCCGGATTCATGAAAATCCTTGGTCCGCAATTCCTTTCACGGTTCTGCGGACGCACCCTCAATACGCATCCGGCACTGCTGCCGGCATTCGCGGGCGCGCATGCTGTCCCCGAAGCGCTGGCTTACGGTGTGAAGGTCACCGGCTGTACGGTGCACCTGGTAGATGCCGGCATGGATACCGGGCCGATATTGGCGCAGGAACCCGTTCCGGTGCTCGACGGGGACAACGAAGAGACATTGCATGAACGCATCAAAGTCATCGAACGGCGGCTGTTGGTGGACGTGGTGGCCGCGATGGCGACCCGCGGCGTGACCTGGATTGGACGAAAGGCGACCCTGGGATGAGCACCGTATGAGCACCGACGAGTCAAGAAGAGCGATTCGCCGCGCGTTGATCAGCGTCTACGACAAGACCGGGCTGATAGAACTCGCCCAGGGCCTTAGTGCGGCGGGCGTCGAGATCGTCTCGACCGGATCGACCGCGAAGACCATTGCGGACAAAGGGATTTCGGTGACCCCCGTGGAGGAGCTGACCGGCTTCCCCGAGGTGCTCGATGGCAGGGTCAAGACACTGCACCCGCGGGTGCATGCCGGACTGCTGGCCGATCTGCGCAAGCCCGAGCACGCCGCGGCGCTCGAACAGCTCGGGATCGCGGCCTTCGAGCTGGTCGTCGTCAATCTGTATCCGTTCAGCCAGACCGTTGACTCCGGCGCGGGCATCGACGAATGCGTCGAGCAGATCGACATCGGCGGGCCATCGATGGTTCGGGCGGCCGCAAAGAACCATCCGAGTGTGGCGGTGGTCGTCGACCCGCTCGGCTACGACGGGGTGCTCGCCGCGACGCGCAATGGTGGCTTCACGCTCGCCGAGCGCAAGAAGCTGGCGTCGCTGGCCTTTCAGCACACCGCGGAGTACGACATCGCCGTGGCGAGCTGGATGGAGTCGACCCTGGCCCCCGAGCATCCGGAGACCACCTTTCCGCAGTGGCTCGGTCACAGCTGGCGCCGCTCGGCGATGCTGCGCTACGGCGAGAACCCGCACCAACAAGCGGCGCTCTACGTCGACCCGGGCGCCTGGCCGGGGCTGGCGCAGGCCGAGCAGTTGCACGGAAAAGAGATGTCCTACAACAACTTCACCGACGCGGACGCGGCCTGGCGCGCGGCCTTCGACCATGAGCAGACATGTGTGGCAATCATCAAGCACGCCAACCCGTGTGGGATCGCCATCTCGTCGGTTTCGGTCGCCGACGCACATCGCAAGGCCCACGAGTGCGATCCGCTGAGCGCGTTCGGCGGAGTCATCGCCGCGAATACCGAAGTCACCGTTGAGATGGCGGAGTACGTCAGCACCATCTTCACCGAGGTGATCATCGCCCCGGCCTACGCGCCGGATGCCCTTGACGTGCTGACGCGCAAGAAGAATATCCGGGTGCTGGTGGCTTCCGAACCGCTCGCCGGTGGCTCCGAGGTGAGACCCGTCAGCGGGGGACTGCTGGCGCAGCAGCGTGATCAGCTCGACGCCCACGGCGACAACCCGGTCAATTGGACACTGGCCACTGGATCACCGGCCGACCCGGCGACGTTGGGCGACCTGGTCTTTGCGTGGCGTACCTGCCGCGCGGTCAAGTCGAACGCGATCGTGATCGCCTCCGGCGGCGCCACCATCGGCGTGGGCATGGGTCAGGTCAACCGGGTCGACGCGGCCCGGCTGGCCGTCGAACGCGGCGGCGACCGAGTCGGTGGCGCGGTGGCCGCGTCCGACGCGTTCTTCCCTTTCCCCGACGGGTTGGAGACGCTGGCTCACGCCGGAGTCAAGGCGATCGTGCACCCCGGAGGCTCGGTGCGCGATGACGAAGTGAGCGCAGCGGCGGCCGAGGCCGGCGTCACGTTATACCTCACCGGTGCTCGCCACTTCGCGCACTAAAGCGACGGTGCGCATGACGCACCTGTGCAGCGCGACGTAGCGTGGACTGGTGACCTCACCGAGCAATCTGCCCCGAACTGTGGGCGAGCTACGTGCCGCCGGCCATCGTGAACGCGGAGTCAAGCAGGAAATCCGAGAGAATCTGCTGACCGCGCTGGCCGAGGGGGACGACATTTGGCCGGGCATCCTGGGATTCGACGACACCGTGTTGCCCCAGCTGGAGCGGGCACTGATCGCGGGTCACGACTTCGTTCTGCTCGGCGAACGCGGCCAGGGCAAAACCCGGCTCCTGCGCGCATTGACCGGCCTCCTTGACGAGTGGACGCCGGTGATCGCCGGGTCCGAGCTCAGCGAGCACCCCTACACGCCGATCACGCCGGAATGGATCCGGCGGGCCGCGCAGCTCGGCGACGACTTGCCGGTGGAGTGGAAACACCGCAGCGAGCGCTACACGGAGAAGCTGGCGACTCCCGATACCAGCGTCGCCGACCTGGTCGGTGACATCGACCCGATCAAGGTGGCCGAGGGACGCAGCCTCGGTGACCCGGAGACCATCGCCTACGGATTGATTCCCCGCGCGCACCGCGGCATTGTGGCGGTCAACGAGCTGCCCGACCTCGCCGAGCGCATTCAGGTGTCGATGCTCAACGTCATGGAGGAGCGCGACATTCAGGTCCGCGGCTACACGCTGCGCCTGCCACTGGACGTGTTGGTGGTCGCCAGCGCCAACCCCGAGGACTACACCAACCGCGGCCGCATCATCACACCGCTCAAAGACCGGTTCGGCGCCGAGATCCGCACCCACTACCCGCTAGAGCTGGAGGCGGAGGTGGGAGTCATCGTTCAGGAAGCGCACCTGAGCGCGCAGGTACCCGACTACCTGACGCAGGTGATCGCGCGGTTTGCCCGCTACCTGCGGGAGTCCAACTCGGTCGACCAGCGGTCCGGGGTATCGGCGCGGTTCGCCATCGCCGCCGCGGAGACCGTCGCCGCAGCCGCCCGGCACCGCGGTGCCATGCTCGGCGAGAGCGACCCGGTGGCCCGAGTTGTCGACCTGGGCACCGTGATCGACGTCCTGCGCGGCAAGCTGGAATTCGAATCCGGTGAGGAAGGCCGCGAGCAGGCGGTGCTCGAGCACCTGCTGCGCCGGGCGACCGCCGACACTGCATCCAGAGCGCTTGGCGGTATCGATGTCGCCCCATTGGTCACCGCCGTGGAAGGCGGTTCGGCGGTGACGACGGGCGAGCGGATCTCGGCCAAGGATGTGCTGGCCGCCGTTCCGGGGTTGCCCGTCGTGGAGGAAATCGCCGACCGGCTGCACGCGGAATCCGAGGGAGAACGCGCCGCGGCGCTGGAGCTGGCGCTGGAAGCGCTGTATCTGGCCAAGCGAATCGACAAGGTGTCCGGGGAGGGCCAAACCGTCTATGGCTAAAGGGCACTCATCGCGGTACGCGGCGTACTCCGGCGGGCCTGACCCGCTGGCTCCGCCGGTGGATCTGCGCGAGGCGCTCGAGCAGATCGGGCAGGACGTCATGGGCGGCACCTCGCCGCGCCGGGCCCTGTCCGAGCTGCTGCGTCGCGGTACCAAGAGTATGCCCGGCGCCGACCGCCTAGCGGCAGAAGCGAACCGTCGCCGTCGGGATCTATTGCGCCGCAACAACTTGGACGGGACGCTGCAGGAGATCAAGAAGCTACTCGACGAGGCGGTGCTGGCCGAACGCAAGGAACTGGCGCGCGCGCTCGACGACGACGCCCGCTTCGGCGAACTGCAGCTCGATGCGCTGCCGTCGTCGCCGGCCAAGGCGGTCCAAGAGCTTTCCGAGTACAACTGGCGCAGCGACCAGGCCCGCGAAAAGTACGAGCAGATCAAGGATTTGCTCGGCCGCGAGATGCTCGATCAACGCTTCGCCGGCATGAAAGAAGCGCTGGAGGGCGCCACCGACGAGGATCGCCAGCGCGTGTCCGAGATGGTCAACGACCTCAACGAGCTGCTGGACAAGCACACCCGCGGTGAAGACACCCAACAGGATTTTGACGACTTCATGGACAAGCACGGCGAGTTTTTCCCGGAGAACCCGCGCAATGTCGACGAGCTGCTGGACTCGCTGGCCAAGCGCGCTGCCGCCGCGCAGCGCTTCCGCAACAGCCTGAGCCCGGATCAGCGCGCCGAACTCGATGCCTTGGCGCAGCAGGCATTTGGATCGCCGTCACTGATGCAGGCGTTGAACCGTCTCGATTCGCATCTGCAGGCCGCTCGGCCGGGCGAAGACTGGATGGGCTCCGAGCAGTTCTCCGGTGACAACCCGTTCGGCATGGGCGAGGGCACCCAGGCCCTGGCTGACGTCGCCGAGCTGGAGCAGCTGGCCGATCAGCTTTCGCAGAGCTATCCCGGCGCCACCATGGACGATGTCGATCTCGACGCGCTGGCACGCCAGCTCGGCGACGAGGCCGCCGTCGATGCTCGAACACTGGCCGAACTCGAACGGGCACTGGTCAATCAGGGCTTCCTGGATCGTGGTTCCGACGGCCAATGGCGACTGTCACCCATGGCCATGCGCAGACTCGGTGAGACGGCGCTTCGCGATGTGGCACAACAGCTTTCCGGCCGGCGCGGCGAGCGGGACCTGCGGCGCGCCGGGGCGGCGGGCGAGCTGACCGGTGCGACTCGGCCCTGGCAGTTCGGTGACACCGAACCGTGGAACATCCCCCGCACGCTGACCAACGCGGTACTGCGGCAGGCCGGAACCGCGACCCTCGACGGCCCGGCCGGACCGATCCGGATGACCGTCGACGACGTCGAGGTGTCCGAGACCGAGACGCGCACCCAATCCGCGGTGGCGCTGCTGGTGGATACCTCGTTTTCGATGGTGATGGAGAATCGCTGGCTGCCGATGAAACAGACGGCTCTCGCGCTCAACCACCTGATCTGCACGCGGTTCCGGTCGGATGCCTTGCAGATCATCGCTTTTGGCCGATACGCCCGGACGGTGACGGCCGCTGAACTCACCGGTCTCGAGGGCGTCTACGAGCAGGGCACCAACCTGCATCACGCGCTGGCGCTGGCGGGCCGCCATCTGCGTCGCCACCCCAACGCGCAGCCCGTGGTGCTGGTGGTGACCGACGGTGAGCCGACCGCACACCTGGAGGATCTCGACGGTGACGGTTCTTCGGTGTTTTTTGATTACCCGCCCCACCCGCGGACCATCGCCCACACCGTGCGCGGGTTCGACGATATGGCGCGGCTGGGCGCGCAGGTCACGATCTTCCGGCTGGGCAGCGATCCCGGTCTGGCGCGGTTCATCGACCAGGTCGCGCGGCGGGTCGAGGGACGCGTCGTGGTGCCTGATCTCGACGGGCTGGGTGCAGCGGTGGTCGGCGACTACCTGCGATCCCGGCGCCGTCGGTAGCGGACGTCGCGGCTGACTGGGCCCAGAGGGCGCTCGAATGTACTGTCGCAAATCGTCATTCGAGTTGTGACCACCCAGAGCTATTGTGCCTGTTGATAACTCGGTGCCAGATCACTTCGCGGCGCCGTGCGGGACGCGGCGCCGTAGGTAGGGCTGTGCGGACCGTGCGGCGGTTTACTGGTGGGGTCTGCGCGCTTTGCGCTTAATGCCTACGCCGCCCCATAGCGAGAAGCCGTGGATATTCACCCTCGGCGCGCCGGGCGTACCTTGGCCCACGACATCGCGGTCGAAACCGCCCATCACACCGCGGCCGCGGATCTCGACGTTGACTTCGGGTGGCAGCAGGATGTTCTGCGCACCCATGATCGAGACCACGTGGATATCGACTTCGGTCGACGTGAAATCGGCGTAGCGCAGATCCACCACCCCGCTGCCCCAGAGCGTGAACGTGGTCAGCTTCTTGGGCACGTTCCACCGGCCGCGCCGTTCGAATCCGCTCAACAAGGCGAGCAGCAGCGTAGAGGGCGCCGGATTGGTCTTGCCACCCCGGCGTGGGTTTACTGGCGCGCCCGGTAAATCGGCCCGGAGCCGATCCAATTCCTCGTATGTCGTAGCCGCATAGGCCCTGGTCAGGCGGTCTTCATAGTCTTTGAGCTGCAGCCGGCCCTGCTCAGCGGCGTAGGCCAGCAGCTGCGCAATTTGTATGCGATCGGTGTCGGCCGCACGCGACTCACGGTCGCGCGCGTCCTTCGCATCATTCGGCGCCGAATCGCTCATCACCCACGAGCGTACGACGTACAACTTTTGCTGCAAGAGAGTTGGCTAAATCGCAACCATCTTCCTACGCGCGGGTCAATTGAGGCCGGCGTCGTCGGCGGCGGGTGGTGCCCAACTGGGTGGACGTTTCTGAAGGAATGACAGCATGCCTTCGCGAGCTTCGTCGGAGACAAACAGCCGGGCAGATTCTTCAGTGAGCCGTTCGGCGTCGCAGTCGAATCCTTCGAGCACGGCCGCTGTGGTCAGGGCCTTCGACGCCGCCAGACCCTGAGGCGATCCGCGGCCCAGATCGGCGACCAACTTCGCCACCGCGGCGTCCACATCATCGGCTGCCATCGTTACCAATCCGATCTCCGCGGCTTTGCCGGCATCGAACGTCTCGCCGGTCAGGTAGTACCGGGCGGCCGCCCGCGGCGACAGCCTCGGCAGCAGCGTCAGCGAGATGATCGCCGGGGCGACACCGATTCGGGCCTCGGTCAGTGCGAAGGTGCTGCGCGGCCCGGCGACCGCGATATCGCAGGCACCGACGAGGCCGAATCCGCCCGCCCGGACATGTCCGTTGATCGCGGCGATCACCGGCAGCGGCGCCTCGACGATGGCGCGCAACAGCGTGGTCAGTTCCCGCGCCCGGGCCGCGGCCATGTCGAAGGGATCACCACCGCCGGCCGCTGAATTTTCCGACAGATCCGCTCCAGCGCAGAACGTGCCGCCCGTGTGGCCGAGCACCACCACCCGCACTGCCGGATCCGCAACCGCGTCGCGCAGGCCCTGGTGCAATTGGGTGACCAGAGTGGTCGAAAGCGCGTTGCGGTTATGCGGTGAGTTCAGCGTCAGCCGGGCGAACGGTCCGGTGACGGCGTATTCGACAAAACGATTTTCCATCAGTAGGGCTTCAGTAGCTTCGGGGCAGGCCCAGGGATGTCTGCGCGACGAAGTTCAGCACCATCTCGCGGCTGACGGGCGCGATCCGTCCCAGCCGGGCCGAGGTCAGCATGGCGGCGACACCGTACTCCTTGGTCAGGCCGTTGCCGCCCATCGACTGCACGGCCTGATCCACCGAGCGGGTAGCTGCCTCGGCCGCAGCGTATTTGGCCATATTGGCGGCTTCAGCTGCGCCGAAGTCGTCGCCGCTGTCATAGAGCGAGGCCGCCTTCTGCATCATCAGCTTGGCGAGCTCGACCTCAATGTGGCACTGCGCCAACGGATGTGACAGACCCTGGTGTGCACCGATCGGGGTCGACCACACCTGGCGGGTCTTCACGTAGTCGACGGCCTTTTCCAGCGCGAACCGGCCCATACCCACCGAGCTGGCCGCGCCCATGATCCGCTCGGGATTCAGGCCCGCGAAAAGCTGTGCGATCGCGGCGTCCTCGGCTCCGACGAGCGCATCGGCGGGCAGCCGGACATCGTCGAGGAAGACCTGGAACTGGCGCTCGGGGCTGATCAGTTCCATCTCGATGGGGGTGTAGGTGAAACCCGGGGAATCGGTGGGCACTACGAACAACGCCGGGCGCAGCTTGCCGGTCTTGGCCTCCTCGGTGCGAGCCACCGTCAGCACAGCCTGCGCCTGGTCGATCCCGGAGATAAAGACCTTCTGGCCCTTGAGAATCCAGTCACTGCCGTCGCGGCGCGCGGTAGTGGTGATCTTGTGCGAGTTGGACCCTGCATCAGGCTCGGTGATCGCGAACGCCATCGTCAAAGAGCCGTCGGCGATGGACGGGATCCAGCGCTTCTTCTGTTCTTCGGTGCCGAACTTGCTGATGATGGTGCCGTTGATCGCCGGTGACACCACCATCAGCAGCAGCGCACTGCCGGCGGCGGCCATTTCCTCCATGACCAGCGACAGCTCGTACATCCCCGCGCCACCGCCGCCGTATTCCTCCGGCAGGTTCACTCCGAGGAAGCCGAGCTTGCCTGCCTCCGACCACAATTCATTGGTGTGCTCATGTGCGCGCGCCTTTTCCAGGTAGTACTCGCTGCCGTAGTTCGACGCCCACGCGGTCACCGACTTGCGCAGCGCTTGGCGCTCCTCGCTTTCGATGAAGCTGGTATCGGTCATTCTGGATCTCCTTTTGCTTGGGCTTCTGAATGGGCGCCGTCGGGCGCTTCGACTACTGCCAGAATGGCCCCGACCTCGACTTGCTGACCGGTCGTGACGTTGAGCGAGCTGAGCACGCCGTCGGAAGGGGCGGTGATGGTGTGTTCCATCTTCATCGCCTCCAGCCAGATCAGCGGTTGACCGGCCGTGACGGTGTCACCCACCTGCGCGCCGAGCCGGATGACGTTGCCGGGCATGGGCGCCACCAGCGACCCCTTGGCGACGGAGGAGCCCGGCTCGGGGAACCGTGGGACCGCGCCGAGGTGAACCGGCCCGCGTGCCGAATCGACGTAGACGTCCCGGCCATAACGCGCAACCGCGAAGCTGCACGCCACCCCGCTGGCGTCGGCCAGCACGACCTGATCGGGCTCCGATGACACCAGTTGCACCGGCTCATCGCCGGCAAGCACCAATCCGGTTCTAGTAAACCGGTATTCGACCCGATGCTCGTTACCCTCGTCGTCCTGGTAGGACTTGACCTGATAGCCCGAGGTCAGGTTTCGCCAGCCACTGGGTATCGGGCCGAACACGGCGGCGGTCGCGCGATTGTGCGCGGCCTCGGCGAGCGCGGCGGCAATCGCCGACAAACGGACGACGCCTTCGTCGCCCAGCGGTGCCGACAGCTGTGCCAGGCCGTGCGTGTCGAAAAATGCGGTGTCGGTGGCACCGTCGAGAAATGCCGGATGCCGCAACACGTTCACCAACAGCTCGCGGTTGGTGCGCAGCCCGTGCAACCGTGTTCGGGCCAGCGCGTCGGCAAGCACCAGCGCGGATTGCCGCCGGGTCGGCGCGTACGAGATGACCTTGGCCAGCATGGGGTCGTAGTGAATCGATACGGTCGATCCATCGACAATGCCGGAGTCCAGACGGATTCCGGTGCGCCGGCCCAGCGAGCTGAACTGTGCCCGAGTGCCCGGCACGTCGAAGGTGTGCACCAGGCCGGCTTGCGGCCGCCAACCGTGCGCGGGATCTTCGGCATACACCCGGGCTTCAATCGAATGACCCTGGGCAGCAGGAGGTTCGGCATCGAGACGGACGCCGTCGGCGACCGCGAGCTGCAGTTCGACGAGGTCGAGCCCGGTGGTCTCTTCAGTGACCGGGTGCTCGACCTGCAGCCTGGTGTTCATCTCCAGGAAGAAGAACTCACCGTCTTGAGAGTTTGGGTCGGCGAGGAACTCCACCGTCCCGGCACCGGCATAGCCGATCGCGCTGGCGGCCAACCGGGCGGCGTCGAACAGCTTGGCCCGCATGCCGACAGTGCGCTCCACCAAGGGGGAGGGGGCCTCTTCGATGATCTTCTGGTGGCGGCGCTGAATCGAACATTCCCGTTCCCCGACGGCCCACACGGTGCCGTGAGTGTCGGCGAGGACCTGAACCTCCACGTGGTGGCCGGTCGGCAAGTAGCGCTCGCAGAACACCGTCGGATCGCCAAAGGCGGACTGTGCTTCGCGCTGGGCCGCGGCGATTTCGCCTGGCAGAGCGGATAACTCGCGTACCACTCGCATACCGCGGCCACCGCCGCCCGCGGAAGCCTTGACCAGCACCGGCAGCTGCGCTTCGGTGACCGAGTCGGGGTCGAGTTCGTCGAGCACCGGTACCCCGGCCGAGGACATGAGCTTCTTGGACTCGATCTTCGAGCCCATCGCCCGCACCGCGTCCACTGGCGGCCCGACCCAGGTCAGGCCGGCATCCTGGACGGCGGCCGCGAAATCGGCGTTCTCCGAGAGGAATCCGTAGCCCGGATGCACCGCATCGGCGCCCGCGGCACGGGCGGCGGCGATGATGGCCTCGGCGTTCAGGTAATCATTGGTCTTCGTCAGGCGCACCCTGGCGTCGGCCTCGGCGACGTGCGGGGCCGTGGCGTCCGGGTCGGTGTAGACCGCGACGGTGCCTAGGCCCAGCCGCCGGCAGGTGGCGAAGACCCGCCGGGCGATCTCGCCGCGGTTGGCAACCAGTACTCGAGTGATTCCCACGGGGCTCACATCCGGAAGACGCCGAAGTTCGACGTTCCCTTGATCGGGCCATTGGCGATGGCGGACAGACACATTCCCACAACCGTGCGGGTGTCGCGGGGATCGATTACCCCGTCGTCATAGAGCATCCCGGACAACACCATGGGCAGCGACTCGGCCTCGATCTGACCTTCGACAGCGGCGCGCATCGCGGCGTCGGCATCTTCGTCGACCTGCTGGCCGCGGGCTTCGGCGGCCGCGCGGCTCACGATCGATAGCACGCCGGCCAGCTGGGCGCCGCCCATCACCGCGGATTTGGCGCTGGGCCAGGAGAACAGGAATCGAGGGTCGTAGGCGCGCCCGCACATGCCGTAGTGGCCCGCGCCGTACGACGCGCCGATCAGCAGCGAGATGTGCGGCACGGTCGAGTTGGAGACGGCGTTGATCATCATCGACCCGTGTTTGATCATGCCGCCCTCTTCGTAGTCCTTGCCGACCATGTATCCGGTCGTGTTGTGCAAGAACAACAGTGGCGTATCGTAACGGTTGGCCAGCTGGATGAATTGGGTGGCCTTCTGCGACTCCTCGCTGAACAGCACACCGCGGTGGTTGGCGAGAATGCCGATCGGATACCCGCACAGGGTTGCCCAGCCGGTCACCAGGGACGAGCCGTACAGCGGCTTGAATTCGTCGAATTCGGAGCCGTCGACAATTCGCGCGATCACGTCCCGCGGATCGAACGGGATACGCAGATCCGAAGACACTATGCCGATGAGTTCCTCGGCGTCGAACAACGGTTCCACCACCGGCCGCGGCGGCGGGCCGAGTTTTCGCCAGTTCAGCCGGGTAACGATGCGACGCCCGATGCGGATCGCGTCGAGCTCGTCGATGGCGAAATAGTCAGCCAGACCCGAAGTGCGGGCATGCATTTCGGCGCCGCCCAGCGATTCGTCGTCGGACTCCTCGCCGGTGGCCATCTTCACCAGTGGGGGACCGGCCAGGAAAACCTTCGACCGTTCCTTGATCATCACCACGTGATCGGACATCCCGGGGATGTAGGCACCGCCGGCCGTGGAGTTGCCGAAGACCAACGCGATGGTCGGAATGCCCGCCGCCGACAGCCGCGTTAGGTCGCGGAACATCTGCCCGCCGGGGACGAAGATCTCTTTCTGGGTGGGCAGGTCGGCGCCACCGGACTCGACCAGCGACACCACGGGCAGCCGGTTCTGCAGGGCGATCTGATTGGCCCGCAGGATCTTTTTCAGCGTCCATGGGTTGCTGGTGCCGCCCTTGACGGTCGGGTCGTTGGCAACGACCAGGCACTCCACGCCCTCGACCGCGCCGATGCCCACCACCACGCTCGCGCCCAGGGTGAAGGAACTGCCATAGGCGGCCAACGGACTCAGCTCGAGGAACGGCGAATCCGGATCCAGCAGCAGCTCGATGCGCTCGCGCGCAGTGAGCTTGCCGCGGGAGTGGTGGCGCACCACGTATTTCGTTCCGCCGCCCGCAAGCGCCTTGCCATGCTCGAGGTCGATCTCGGCGAGCTTGGCGACCATGGTTTGAGCCGCGTCGGTGTAGGCCCCGGCGTTCGGATCCAGAGTGGAGTGCAGCACGGTCATGACCACCGCCGACGTTGTGGAGCCCAGCGATATGGAGGAAGTGGAGGCGGTGCATTCATGATTGGAATCCCAAAAGTTTGGCGGAAAGTGCGGTGAGGATTTCGGTGGTTCCGCCGCCAATGCCCAGGATTCGCATATCCCGGTACTGGCGTTCGACTTCGGATTCGGCCATGTAGCCCATGCCGCCGAAGAGCTGAACGGCCTGGTTGGCAACCCATTCGCCGGCCTCGACGGCCGTGTTCTTGGCGAAGCAGACCTGCGGGATCAGATTCGTCTCACCCGCCAGCTGGCGTTCGACCACATGGCGTGAATAGACCCGGGCAACGTCGATGCGCCGGGCCATCTCGGCCAAAGTGTTCTGCACGGACTGGCGCGAGATCAGCGGCCGGCCGAACGTTTCGCGGTCGCGACACCACTGCACGGTGATGTCCAGACACCGCTGCGCGCTCGAATATGCTTGCGCGGCAAGGCCGATTCGCTCGGAGACGAAGGCCGCAGCGATCTGGGCGAATCCACTGTTCTCGGCGCCGACCAGATTGGCCGTCGGCACCCGGGCGTCGACGTAGGACAGCTCGGCGGTGTCGGAGGACCGCCAGCCCATCTTGTCCAGCTTGCGGCTGACCTCGAAGCCGGGTGTGCCCTTTTCGACCGCCAGCAGCGAAACCCCCGCCGCGCCAGGGCCACCGGTGCGCACCGCGGTGACGACATAGTCGGCACGCACCCCGGAGGTGATGTAGGTCTTGGCGCCATTGACGACGTAATGATCGCCTTCTGGACCGGAGCAGCGCAGCGCGCTGGTCCGCAGATGCCCGACATCCGAACCGCCCCCGGGCTCGGTGATGGCCAGCGATCCGATTATCTCGCCGGCCAACGTCGGCCGGACAAACGTGTCGATCAGCCGCTGATCGCCGGAGGCGATCATGTGTGGCACCGCGATGCCGCAGGTGAACAGCGACGCGAAGACGCCGCCTGGGCCACCGGCCTGATGGAACTCTTCGCAGATGATCACCGCGTCCGCGCCGTCTCCGCCACCGCCGCCGACCGATTCGGGCAATCCCGCGCCCAACAGGCCAGCCGCCCCGGCGCGCCGGTGCAAGTCGCGAGGCAAATCGCCGGTGCGTTCCCACTCGTCCACGTGGGGCAGGATCTCGCGTTCGGTGAACGAGCGCACCGTCTTTCGTAGCTGCTCGCGCTCCGGGGTGGTCCAGATGTTCAAAGTAGCTTCTCCGGGATGTCGACGTGGCGGCTGCGCAGCCATTCGCCCAGCCCCTTGGCCTGGGGATCGAACCGCGCTTGGTAGGCGACGCCCTGACCGAGGATGCCCTCGATCACGAAGTTCACCGCGCGCAGGTTGGGCAGCACGTGACGGGTGACGTCGAAGTCCGCCGCTTCGGGCAGTAACTCCTTGAGCAGTTCGACGGTCAACGTGTTGGCCAGCCAGCGCCATTGGTCTTCAGTGCGTACCCACACCCCGATGTTGGCCGAGCCGCCCTTATCGCCGCTGCGAGCACCGGCGACGTGGCCCAACGGCGCGCGCCGAGTCGGCCCATCCGGCAACGGCTCGGGAAGTGGCGGTGCAGCGGCGGGTGAGAGCTCCAAAGTGTCGGTGGCGCAGGGGATATCGATGCGGGTTCCGTCGGCGTGTACGGCGATGTGCGGCACGTCGGTGGCCTCGACATAGCCCGCAGTGAACACCCCGAAGACCTGACCTTCGCCCGGCGGGGCGGTCACGTGGAAGCCCGGATAACTGGCAAGCGCCAATTCGACTGCCGCCGAGGAGAATTGGCGTCCGACGTTAGCGGGGTCGGGGTCGCGGACAACGCAGTGCAGCAGCGCGCTGGCGGCTTCTTCGGTGTCGGCGTCGGGGTGATCGGTGCGCGCCAGCGTCCATTCCAGCTCGGCGGGCTTGACAGTCAAAGCGGACTCCAGCTGGCGGCGCACCAGCTCGGCCTTGGCCTCGATGTCCAAACCGGTCAGCACGAAGGTCATCGCGTTGCGGAATCCGCCGATGCTGTTCAGCGACACCTTCAGCGTGGGCGGCGGCGGCTCACCGACCACGCCGCTGATGCACACCCGGTCCGGGCCCTCCGAAGAGGACACGTCGGACAGCTCGACGCTGTCCATCCGGGCCGTGACATCCGGGTTGGCGTAGCGCGCGCCGGTGATCTCGTAGAGCAGCTGCGCGGTGACGGTGTCGACGGTGACCAGTCCGCCGGTGCCGGGGTGCTTGGTGATCACCGACGATCCGTCGGCGTGGACCTCGGCCAGCGGGAAGCCGGGATGGGTGAGGCCGGGCACTGCTGGGATCTCTCTGAAGAACGCGTAGTTGCCGCCGGTGGCCTGGACGCCGCATTCGATGACGTGGCCGGCGACCACGGCGCCGGCAAGCTCGTTGTAGTCGGTGCGGCCCCAGCCGAAGTGCGCGGCCGCCGCCCCGACGATCACCGACGCGTCGGTGACCCGGCCGGTGACGACGACGTCGGCGCCGTCGTTGAGGCAGTCGACGATGCCCCACGCGCCCAGGTAGGCATTTGCCGTCAGCGGCGTGCCCAGCCCGAGTTCCGTCGCGCGAGGCTGCAGGTCGTCGCCTTCAACGTGAGCGACCCGGGCGCCGATGCCCAGGCGCTCGATCAGGGCGCGTATCGCCTCGGCCAGTCCGGCCGGGTTGAGGCCGCCGGCGTTGGCGACGATGCGCACCCCGCGGTCGCGGGCCTCGCCAAGGCAGTCCTCGAGCTGGGTCAGGAAGGTCTTGGCGTAGCCGCGCTCGGGGTTTTTCATCCGGTCGCGGCCCAGGATGAGCATCGTGAGCTCGGCGAGGTAATCGCCGGTGAGGTAGTCCACCGGATCATTCGAGCCGCCGGTGAGCATTTCGCGCATCGCCGCGAGCCGGTCGCCGTAAAACCCCGAGCAGTTCGCGATCCGGACAGCACCGGACCGGCCAGAAGCAGGGGCCATTGGCGTCCTCCATTCAGGAATTACCGGTGCTCAACCAACCAACCACCCGGTAGGTTAGCGGGTACCGCCGGCGTCACGTCAAGGATGCCCGCCTCGGCGCTGGTGTCATAGCCGCGCAGGCCGGACGCCCAATTTTGGCGACCAGCAGGTCACCGACTATTCTTTAGGGCAATCGTCGCCCGTCGGCCCCAAAGGTCATGCCGCGCGACGCACCGACCCGAAACCCCACACGAGGAGAAGGCCCGACCATGGCCGTACCCAAGCGCAGAATGTCGCGCTCGAATACCCGAAGCCGTCGCTCGCAGTGGAAGGCCGAAAAGCCGGAGCTCGTCGGTGTGACGGTGGCCGGGCAGAAGCACAAGGTGCCGCGTCGACTGCTCAAGGCGGCTCGCCTGGGCCTTATCGATCTCGACCGACGCTAATCTCGGGAAATACCCGGCGCGCCTCTCAGGCCGCTCTCAGGCCCTAGGACGAAACTAGTGGCCGTGCGCATTCTTGTCGTCGATGACGATCGCGCGGTCCGCGAATCGCTGCGCAGATCGCTTTCCTTCAACGGCTACTCCGTCGATCTGGCCCATGACGGGGTTGAGGCCCTGGAAATGATTGCCAGCGATCGGCCCGACGGTCTGGTCCTGGACGTGATGATGCCGCGGCTGGACGGTCTCGAGGTCTGCCGCCACCTCCGCAGCACCGGCGACGACCTGCCGATCCTGGTGCTTACCGCGCGCGACTCGGTGTCCGAGCGGGTCGCCGGCCTCGACGCCGGTGCCGACGATTACCTGCCCAAGCCGTTCGCCCTCGAAGAGCTGTTGGCGCGCATGCGGGCGCTGTTGCGCCGCACCAAGCCCGAGGATGCCGAGTCGGTGGCCATGAAGTTCTCCGACCTGGCCCTGGACCCGGTGACCCGTGAAGTCACCCGCGGAGTGCGCCGGATCAGCCTGACCCGCACCGAATTCGCGCTGCTGGAGATGCTGATCGCCAATCCGCGCCGCGTGCTCACCCGCAGCCGCATCCTCGAGGAGGTGTGGGGATTCGACTTTCCCACCTCGGGCAATGCGCTGGAGGTCTACGTCGGGTATCTGCGCCGCAAAACGGAGGCCGATGGTGAGCTGCGGCTGATCCACACGGTGCGCGGCGTGGGCTACGTGCTTCGGGAGACGCCGCCCTGATGATTCGGTCCCAACGACGTCGGCGCGCACCGCTGCAAGCCCCCAGTTCGTTGTCGCTGCGGTGGCGGGTGATGTTGCTGGCGATGTCGATGGTGGCCATGGTCGTGGTGCTGATGGCATTCGCCGTCTATGCGGTGATCGCGGCGGCCCTGTACAGCGACATCGACAACCAGCTGGACAGCCGAGCGCAGCTACTGATTGCCAGCGGTTCGCTGGCCGCCGACCCGGCCAAGGCCATCGAGGGAACGGCGTATTCGGACGTCAACGCGATGCTGGTGAACCCGGGCCACTCGATCTACACCGCGCAACAGCCGGGCCAGACCCTGCCGGTCGATTCGCCGGAGAAAGCCGTCATCCGCGGCGACTTGTTCATGTCTCGGCGCACCGCTTCCGACCAGCGGATCCTGGCCATCCACCTGCCCAACGGCAGTTCGCTGCTGATCTCCAAGAGTCTGCGGCCGACCGAAGCGGTGATGACCAAACTGCGCTGGGTGCTGCTGATCGTCGGCGGTATCGGTGTCGCGGTTGCCGCGGTGGCCGGCGGGATGGTCACCCGGGCGGGGCTGCGGCCGGTCGCTCGCCTGACCCAAGCGGCCGAGCGGGTGGCCCGGACCGACGACCTGCGGCCCATCCCCGTCTTCGGCAGCGACGAATTGGCCAGGCTCACCGAGGCATTCAACCTGATGCTGCGGGCACTGGCCGAGTCCCGGGAGCGGCAGGCACGGCTGGTCACCGACGCCGGACACGAGTTGCGCACCCCGCTGACGTCGCTGCGGACCAATGTCGAACTGCTGATGGCGTCGATGGAGCCGGGCGCGCCACGGCTACCCGAACAGGAGATGGTCGACCTGCGTGCCGATGTGCTCGCGCAGATCGAGGAATTGTCCACTCTGGTAGGCGATTTGGTGGACCTCACCCGAGACGACGCCGGCCAGGTCGTGCACGAGCCGGTCGACATGTCCGAGGTCATCGACCGGAGTCTGGAGCGAGTCAGGCGGCGGCGCAACGACATTCACTTCGACGTCGATGTGTTCCCATGGCAGGTCTACGGCGACGCCGCCGGGCTGTCGCGCGCGACGCTGAACCTGATGGACAACGCCGCCAAGTGGAGCCCGCCGGGCGGCCGTGTCGGTGTCCGGATGCGCCAGCTCGACCCGTCGCATGCCGAGCTGGTGGTCTCCGACTTCGGCCCGGGCATCCCGCCGCACGAGCGGCGCCTGGTGTTCGAGCGGTTCTACCGGTCGACGACGGCACGGGCCCTGCCGGGTTCGGGACTGGGGCTGGCCATCGTCAAGCAGGTGGTGCTCAACCACGGCGGACTGCTCCGTGTCGAAGACACCGTTTCCGGGGCCCATCCGCCGGGAACCTCGATTTACGTGTTGCTTCCCGGCCGGCCGCTGCCGGGTTCGACGTATTCGGCGGCCGGGGCCGAGACTGGTGCTGACGCCCACAGCGAAGCCGAGACCTACCCTGCCGTTCCCACGGAGGCGAACTCTCGGGATTCGACGAACGTTATCTCAGTGGACTCTCAGTCCGCGCGCGCAAGGTAGTTGCAGTTAGTGTTGGAAATCGAGACAAGTCGAGCTCGATAGCACCCCAATTAGAGGAAGAGCGACTTAGCGACATGACGAATGACCCGAGGTATTCGCCACCGCCGCAGCAGCCGGGATACCGTAGCGCGCCTAACCAGCCCGTAGCCCCCGCGTATGCCCAGGGGCACCAGCAACCGTACAACCAGCCTTTCGACTGGCGGTATCAACAAGGGCAGCAACCGTCGCAGACAACGCAATACCGTCGGCCCTACGAGCCGTTCGGCGGCACCGGATCGGGTTCGATACCCGGAGGGACCGGGCCGGGCCGGATACCCGGCGGCACCGGCGCCGGTCCGATACCTGGCGGCACCGGAGGGGGTCCGATTCCGGGGGGAACCGGGACGGGGCCGATGCCCGGCATGATGCCGCCGATGCTGCCCCCGCGCCGCCCCGAGCGGCGCTCCCGCGCCGGCGTGATGCTGGTGGGCGCGCTGGCGATCGCGGTGGTGTCGGCCGGTATCGGCGGCGCCGCGGCAACGGTCGTCGAATTAGGTACGCACTCCACGGCCGCCGGCGGCGTCGGCGGAACCTCGGGGGCCACGCCCGGTGTTCCGGCGGCCAATATGGCACCCGGCACCGTCGAGCAGGTCGCCGCCAAGGTGGTGCCCAGCGTTGTCATGCTGGAAACCGATCTTGGCCGCGCCTCAGAAGAGGGCTCCGGCATCATCTTGTCGGCCGACGGGCTGATTCTGACCAACAACCACGTCATCGCCGCCGCCGCCAGCCCTCCGAAAGCACCTGGCGGACCGGGTGGGCCCGGTGGTCCTAGTGGGCCTGCCGGCCCCACTGCACCGAGTGGGCCGAGTGGACCCGGCGGTCCCAGTGGACCTGGCGGTCCGGGAGGCCCGGGGGCTCCGGCGCCGAAAACGACCGTGACCTTCTCCGACGGCCGCACTGCACCGTTCACGGTGGTGGGCGCCGATCCCACGAGTGACATCGCCGTCGTCCGCGTCCAAGGTATTTCCGGACTGACTCCCATCGCGATGGGCTCCTCGTCGGATGTGCGGGTCGGGCAGCCGGTGATAGCGATCGGTTCCCCGCTGGGTTTGTCGGGAACGGTGACGACCGGGATCATCAGCGCCCTGAACCGGCCGGTGTCGACGACCGGTGAGTCCGGCAACCAGAACACGGTGCTGGACGCGATTCAGACCGATGCCGCAATCAACCCGGGTAACTCCGGCGGTGCGCTGGTCAACTTGAACGGCCAACTGGTGGGCGTCAACTCCGCGATCGCGACCCTGGGGTCCGATTCGCCAGACGCCCAGAGCGGTTCGATCGGGCTGGGCTTCGCCATTCCGGTCGACCAGGCCAAGCGCATCGCCGACGAGTTGATCAGCACCGGTAAGGCGTCACATGCGTCGCTCGGCGTCCAGGTGACCAGTGACAAGGGCACACCGGGCGCCAAGGTCGTCGACGTCGTGCAGGGCGGTGCGGCCGCGAACGCCGGGCTTCCCAAGAACGTCGTGGTGACCAAGGTTGACGACCGTCCGATCAGCAGCGCCGACGCCCTGGTTGCCGCCGTGCGGTCCAAGGCGCCCGGCGACAAGGTGACGCTGACCTTCCAGGATCCCGGCGGCGGCAACCGGACCGTGCAGGTCACCCTCGGCAAGGCGGATTCGTGATGAGAGTCGATGAGCCGATCTCGGAGCTCGGATATACGGTTGCACCCATGGAAACGGGTGCGGAGTTAGTCGTCGGCCGGGCTCTGGTTCTGGTGGTCGACGATCGCACCGCCCACGGGGATGAAGAAGACCACAGTGGGCCGCTGGTCACCGAGCTGCTGACCGAGGCGGGATTCGTCGTTGACGGTGTGGTGGCGATCGAGGCTGACGAGGTGGAGATCCGCAACGCGCTGAACACCGCAGTGATCGGTGGAGTGGATCTGGTGGTCTCCGTCGGCGGGACCGGAGTCACGCCGCGCGACGTCACCCCGGAGGCCACCCGCGAGATCCTGGACCGGGAAATCCTCGGCATCGCCGAAGCCGTCCGCGCTTCCGGGCTGTCCGCGGGAATCATCGACGCGGGACTGTCACGCGGTCTGGCCGGCGTCTCCGGCAGCACGTTGGTCGTCAACCTCGCCGGTTCGCGTTACGCCGTGCGCGACGGTATGGCCACGCTGAATCCGCTCGCCGCGCATATCATCGGGCAGTTATCTAGCCTCGAGATCTAAAGTCGCCCAGGCGCAGTTTCTGACTCGCTTTAGCCGAGGAAACTCACTGCGACTCGGCGTCCGCGCGCGGCCCGTGTTCTGGCG
>DASYJS010000116.1:0-18165 GCA_035996225.1 Mycobacterium sp.
ATCGATCCACTCAGCACCCAGCAGTGCCGCCGCGGAGATACCGGCCACGACCGCTTCTTTCCCCGACCACAGCCACGCAGCAACTGCCCGATCCCGCGCAGTCAGTTCGCTGCCACGCCTTTGGTACACATCGCGGTAGATCCGTTGGCACGAGCGCCGCAGCTCGCGTTCCGTCCAAGCTCCCGCGCGAACCGCGTCAGTACCGACAAAAGGCCCTGTGGTCACTCGGGCAGAGTGCCACGCCACCCCGACATACCGCGAGACTGCAACTAGCGACGGGTCTTCTCGAGAAACGGGTCGTGGAATACAGTTTCGCGGTTCAAACTTTAGAGATGCTCACCCGTACGCCGTCGCCGATCCCCGCTGCGTCCACGGGATCGCCGAATTCGAAGCTGGTGGCCAGGATTTCACCCGCGATGAGTTCGCGGTGGGTATGCGCCCAGTCGACCCGTCCGGCGGGCACCGACATCACCACCCGGATCCGATCAGAGACGTCCAGCCCGGTCGACTTGCGCAACTCCTGCAACTCGCGGATCCGGTCCTTGGCCCAACCCTCGGCCTCCAGCTCCGGGGTCACCGTGCCGTCGAGCACGACCAGACCCGCTCCCCCGGGCAGCGCCGCGGTGAACTCCGGGTCGGCGGCCACCAGCCGCGAGCTGTACTCCTCGGGTTGCAGCACCGCTGGGCCCGCGGTCAGGGTGCCATCCGGGTTGACGACGCCCTCGCCGGCCTTGACCGCCTTGATGGCGGCTTGCACGTCCTTGCCCAGCCGCGGCCCGGCCACCCGGGCATTGACGGTGAGCTCAAAACGGCCATAGGTGTCGATCGCGTCGGTCAGATCCACGCTCTTGACGTTCAGCTCGTCGCCGATCAAATCGGTGAACGGCACCAGCTGCTGCGGGTCCTCTACTGCCACAGTAAGTTTCGGTAGCGGTAGCCGCACCCGTAGTTTCTTGGCTTTGCGCAGCGACGACGCTGCCGAGCACACTTCGCGGACCTGATCCATCGCGGCGACCAAGTCGGCGTTCGCGGGCAGCACGTCGGCTTGCGGCCAGTCGGTCAGGTGTACCGACCGCTCGTCGGTGAGACCGCGCCAAATGATCTCGGTGGTCAGCGGAAGCAGCGGCGCGGCCAGCCGCGAGACGACCTCCAGTACGGTGTGCAGGGTGTCGATGGCGTCGTTGTCTTCCTCCCAGAACCGCGAACGCGACCGTCGCACATACCAATTCGTCAGCGCCTCGGTGAACTGGCGCAGCTGTTCACAGGCTCCGGAGATATCGCACACATCCAGCGACTCGGTGAGCTGATCGCGCAGCACCGCCAGCTTGGCCAGAATGTAACGGTCCAGCACGTGCGCCGAATCGGTGCGCCAGGTACCAACTTTGGGCGCGTAGAGCGCCAGGAAGCTGTAGGCGTTCCACAACGGCAGCAGGACCTGCCGCACTCCTTCGCGGATGCCCTGCTCGGTGACGATCAGATTGCCGCCGCGCAGGATGGGTGAGGCCATCAGGAACCACCGCATCGCGTCGGAGCCGTCGCGGTCGAACACCTCGCTGACGTCTGGGTAGTTGCGCAGCGACTTGCTCATCTTCTGACCGTCGGAGCCGAGCACAATCCCATGTGCCACACAGGTTTTGAACGCAGGCCTGTCGAACAACGCGGTGGCCAGCACGTGCAGGGTATAGAACCAGCCTCGGGTTTGCCCGATGTATTCCACGATAAAATCACCCGGGTAATGGGTGTCGAACCAATCCGCGTTCTCGAACGGGAAGTGCACCTGCGCGTAGGGCATCGACCCCGAGTCGAACCACACGTCGAGCACATCGGGGATGCGCCGCATCGTGCTAGAACCGGTGGGGTCGTCGGGGTTGGGCCGGGTGAGCTCGTCGATGTAGGGCCGGTGCAAATTGGTGGGCCGCACCCCGAAGTCGCGCTCGAGCTCGTCGAGGCTCCCGTAGACGTCGATACGCGGGTAGGCCGGGTCGTCGGATTTCCATACCGGAATCGGGGTGCCCCAGTAGCGGTTTCGCGAGATCGACCAGTCGCGGGCGCCCTGCAGCCACTTGCCGAACTGGCCGTCCTTGACGTGTTCGGGATACCACGTGATCTGCTGGTTGAGTTCCACCATGCGGTCCCGGAATTCGGTGACCGCGACGAACCACGACGACACCGCCCGATAGATCAGCGGATTGCGGCACCGCCAGCAGTGCGGGTAGGGGTGCTCGTAGGTCTCGTGACGGACCAATACCGGCTGGGTCACCGCCACCGGCCCGCTCTGGTTCTTCAGGTCGCGGATGATCTGCGCGTTGGCGTCAAAGACGTGCTGCCCGCGGTAATCCGGGACGGTGGCGTCGAAGCGGCCCCTGGAATCGACCGGAGTCACCGGCACGATGCCCACCTTGTCGGTGGTCGCCATGTCGTCCTCGCCGTAGGCCGGCGCCATGTGCACGATCCCGGTGCCGTCGTCGGTGGTCACAAAGTCGCCCGGCAGCACCTGAAACGCGTTGGCCCTCCCCTCTTCTGGGTCCATGAAATACGGGAAGGGCGGCAGGTAGCGGGTACCCAGCAGGTCGGCACCCAGATAGGTACCGAGTATTTCGGGCTCTTCGCCCAATTCGCGGGCATAGGCGGCCAGCCGGGCCTGGGCCAGCACGAACCGCCGATCGCCCGCCTCGATCTGCACATAAGTCACGTCCGGGTTGACGGCAACGGCCAGGTTCGACGGCAGGGTCCACGGCGTCGTCGTCCACACCAACAGGTAGGCGCCGTCCAACTCGCCGCCGGCCACCTGGAAACCCACCGTGACGGCCGGGTCCTGGCGGCTCTGATAGACGTCGTCGTCCATCCGCAATTCGTGGTTGGACAACGGGGTTTCGTCGCGCCAGCAGTACGGCAACACCCGGTAACCCTCGTAGGCCAGGTCCTTGTCCCACAGCTGCTTGAACGCCCAGATCACCGACTCCATGTAGGGCAGATCGAGCGTCTTGTAGTCATTGTCGAAGTCGACCCAGCGTGCCTGCCGGGTGACATACGCCTGCCATTCGTCGGTGTAGCGCAACACCGATTCCCGACAGGCTTCGTTGAACGCGGCGATGCCCATGTCGTCGATCTGGGACTTGTCAGTGATGCCCAGTTGGCGTTCGACTTCGAGTTCAGCGGGCAGCCCGTGGGTATCCCAGCCGAAGCGGCGGTCCACCTTGTAGCCGCGCATGGTGCGGTACCGCGGGACAATGTCTTTCACGTAGCCGGTGAGCAGGTGCCCATAGTGCGGGAGCCCGTTGGCGAATGGCGGCCCGTCGTAGAACACGTACTCCGGGGCGGCGTCGCGGTTGGCGATGCTTGCCCGGAAGGTGTCGTCGCGGGCCCAGTAGTCGAGAACCTCGAGCTCCAGCGCCGGGAAGTCGGGTGCCCCCGACTTCGGATAAGCCCTGGCGTCAGCGTTTTCGGTCACGGTGCGCGTCGTCTCCTGCGTGCCTACGGTAAGGCCGGGACGACGACGCGCTACCTGCGCGAGCACCGCGGTACCACCCCGCTTGCCGCGCTCACGCGCGACCGCTCGATTGTGGCTGTGACGGGCCTACCCGTTCGGGTCTACTGGGCCGTTGCGGGCTGTTCTTCCGAAGGCTCCCCGGTGATGGCCGGATCGATGCCGTTGGGACGATTCTACGGACCGCCGCAAATCAATCACTGCCGGCATGGGCTGGGCACATCCATCGGATCAAGCCCGGACTTCGAGCAGCCCAACACGCAACAGGGCCGCGTACGCGTGACGCACGGGAACGGTCAGCAGCAGCGCAATCCCGTCCACCATCGGGTCGTGGCCGATGAAGGGCAGTGCGCCAGGGCGCGGCGTGACCTTCTTGGGCGCGGGGGCCTGGGTGGGGGTCGTGTCGCGCACTACGTGCAGGTTGCGGGCGGGCGCTACGGCACCTACTTCGTCGAACAGTGCTGCGGTCATGATCGTCTCCCAACGGAATTGCAGACGGGTACTGAGTGGACTGAGGTGTCCGTCCCGTGGTAGTTCCGATCCGAGAACGCTTGAGCGGTAAGTCGATTAGCGTTGCGGCGACTCAGCTAGGGGCGTCGTGACGGGCGGCCGGATCGGGACGGAACGGAGCCCGGATATCGCTCCGGACTGTCACTGGAACTCATGCGTCCCTCACCTCCTCTACGGCCACGACGCGTGCGGTTACCCACGCCTACTGCGCGCACAACAAGAAGTGCAGAACCCGACGACCGCCGGAAATCCACACCCCTCTCGTCAGAGCTTTGGCACCACACGACGTGTCCGGAACTCCGGAAGCCACTTTGGCTCAACCCTTAAGCCGGGAGGAGCTGTCCTGACCCGGGGCGTCTTTCGACGTTGGGGGTCAGTGGCCTGTATTCGTGTAGCCGCCTCACCTAGCGAGGTGCTGCAGCAATACTCCATGAGTGGCCCACCCCGGTCAATGTGATCTGGGCCGTGTCGCGCATCTTTTATGCGTCCATTACGTGTCTTCACAGCTTTCGGCCAGCTTCAGTGCCGCTGACCTGCGTAAATACGGCGGTCCGGTAAAGACGCCGTGAGTGTGCGCTCCGGGCTTCGGGTGTGCATCCACGACGCGATTTCGGCGGTTTCCTGCCCTCAGCGCACACCCAACGCCCGGAAGCTACATCCGACCATGAGCGTGCCGCGCGGGTGCGGCGAGCGGGCCCGGCTCGTCAGTTGTCAGCTAAATTCTCCAGCCGCGCCATGGTGTCGACGAACTCCTCGACCATGTCCAGCACGACCGAACGGGTCGGCCGGACCCGGTCGAGCGAACCGACCACCTGGCCGACGAAATAGGTTGCCAGCTCACGCGCCCTGGCGCCGGGATGAGCGGCCGCTTGATTGATGCGCACCTGCGGTTCAGTGACCAGGGTGGTCTGCAACGGCATACCGAGCGGGCTGGGATTTTCGGGACGCTCCCATTCATCGGTCCAGGCGGTTCGGAGCATTCGTGCCGGCTTGCCCGTCATCGACCGCGACCGCACGGTGTCCGAGGAACTGGCGGCCAGGAACTTCTGCTTGACGACCGGATCTGTCTCGGCTTCCTCGGTGGTCAACCAGACCGAGCCACACCACACCCCCTCGGCGCCGAGAGCCAGGGCCGCTGCGATCTGGCGACCGCGGGCGATCCCGCCCGCCGCCACCACCGGAACCGGCGCGACCGCATCGACAACTTCGGGGACCAGGACCATGGTCGCCACCTCGCCGGTATGGCCGCCTGCTTCGGTGCCCTGCGCGACGATCAGGTCGACACCCGCCGCGGCGTGCCGTCGCGCGTGCTGGGTGGTGCCGGCCAGCGCGGCCACCAACACGTCGTGACTGTGCGCGCGTTCGACGAGGTCCGCCGGCGGCGGCCCGAGCGCGCTGGCGATCAACCGGATGTCATGCGCGAAGGCCACTTCCAGTAGCGGCTCATAGCCCTTGGGCGAGATGTTGAGGCCACCGCCGGACGCCCGGGGCGGTGCGGCGGGCGCCGTGATGCCATAGCGGGCGAGTAAGTCTTCGACGAACACGCGGTGCTCCTCCGGGAGCAACTCCCGGACCTGCTTCGCGTCGATTCCGCCTGTCTCGGCGCCGACGTATTTGGGCGGTAAGAGCAGGTCGACCCCATAGGGCTTGCCCCCGGTCTGCTCCTCGATCCAGGTCAGCTCGTTCTGCAGCCGTTGCGGGCTATGCGCGACGGCACCCAGGACTCCGAATCCGCCCGCATTGGTGACCGCGGCGACGACATCGCGGCAGTGGCTGAAGGCGCATATCGGGAACTCCACACCGAGCATCTCGGCGACTCTGGTCCGCATTGCACGACGCTATGAGTTATTGATTGATATGGCAATCAACTAGTCACCCGTCGCGGGTGAACGCCCGTCGGGCGGCCAACCCGCCACGCCGTCCTCCAGCGGGACATCGAGGCTCTGCAGAATCGATGCGACCATCCGCCACGCGCTGATGGCGGTGACGAGCTCGACGAGAACTGTTTTGTCGCTGTGCAATTCGCGTTCGCAGGCGGCCCAGCTCTCGGCGCTGACCGAACCGTCGCGCACCACGTCGTCGGTGGCCGCCAGCACCGCGCGCTCGGTGGGCCCGAAGCCGTCGTGCCGTTGCCAATCGCGTACACCGAGCAGGTCGTCGGCCGTCAGACCCAATCGGGTGGCGACGCGCCAGTGCTGCGTCCATTCGTACTCGCATGCGGTGAGCCAGCCGATCCGCATGATCACCAGCTCCCGTAGCCGTGCGTCGAGACAGCCGTGCCACAGCATGGTGGCGAGCAGGTCGTTGACCCCACGCGCCAGCGGCGGATGGTTCAGCAGCACCTGGAAGATGCTGAGTTCGGCCATGTAGTCGGGTACGGCCGCCTCGTCGGCGGCGGCTTTGGCCTCGGCGAGCGGCAGTCTGGGCACGCGGGCTGTTGTCATCGTGTGAGCACTCCGGTGTACTGGCGGAACGCCTGTGCGTTCACCGGTGTAATCGTAGTCAGCACGGTCTTCTAGAGAAGTCCCACCAGTTGCAAGTCGGTGATGTACTTGATGATGACCGCCGCCGAGATGTGCGGGATGTCGTTGTCCGGGCCAATTTTCGCTTCCTGCACCGCGGCATGGAATCGGTCGGTCGGCGCGAACGACCCGCGGGTCGGCTCCAGGGGCTGTATTTGGTCGGGATTGTGCAACATCAGCTGCAGCATCTGTAGCACCGAGTGCTGGCGCTGCCGATCCGGCAGGGCACGCAGGCCGGCCTCGAACTGGCGCACCCACTCCCCGAAGTCGTCGATGCGCTGGATCGGATAGCCGGCCTCGATCAGCCAGTCGACGTACGTGTCGATTCCAATGCCGTCGTCGTGGGGGTTCATCACGTGATAGGTCTCAAACCCGTCGACCACTTGGGCGCCCAGGGTGGCGATCGCCTCGGCGACGAATTCGACGGGCAGCCCATCGAAGTGCGCCCGTTGCCGGTTGCCGTTGGCGTCACGCTGGTAGAACGAACCGGGCGCGACGCCGGTGGCCACCAGGCTCAGAATCATCCGGGTCACCACATCCGTCACATTGAACTGGCCCGCGTAGCTGGTGTCGGACAGAATCATGTCGCTGCGGAACACCGAAACCGGAAGCCCGAACAGCTCATTGGCCTCCCGCAGCAGCACTTCACCGGCCCACTTGCTGTTCCCGTAGCCGTTGGCGTAACTGCCGTCGAGGATGCGAGTAGGACTGATGACCCGGATGTCCGCGTCCTCGGTGAACACCGACGGCTCGATCTGGCGACCGAGATCGGACGTCGATACGAATGCGTACGGCTTGACCCTCGTGGTCAGCGCGAACCGGATCAGCTCGGCGGTGCCGACGACGTTGGGCCCGAACAACTCACGGTAGGGCAGCACACCGTTGACCACCGCGGCCGAATCGACGATCAGGTCGACGCTTTCGGCCAGCCGCTGCCAGGTCTGCTCGTCCAGGCCCAGGTTGGCTTCGCCCTTATCGCCGGCGACGACCTCGAGATGATCGGCGGCCAGCTGGTGGAAGTGCTCCAGCAGTTCTGGGTCGCCGCTGTCGAAGGTCTTCTCCAGCCGGCGCCACGCCTCCTGATCGGAGCTGGCTCGCACCAGACAAATCAGTTTGCCGTCAACCCGTTTCAGCTGCTTGAGCCACTCCAGGGCCAGGTAACGCCCGAGGAAGCCGGTCGCCCCGGTCAACAACACCGTGCGGGCCTCGGCACTCGGGCCGGGAAGCGTCGGAACGATGTTCAGCGTCGTCTCGTCGATGAACTTGTCCAGCGTGAGGTCGCTGGCACGAAGCCCGGAGGTGTCGCGGCCGTGCACGGCGACATAACCCGGTCCGTGGGCGTCGGCTTCCTCGTCCGCGTCGGCGTTGTCCAAACGGTGGCTCACGCCTCGCACCGACGGCGCCTCGAAAAGAGTTCGCACCGACAGGTTGGCGTCGAAGGCCGTGTTGATCGCGGCGACCACGCGCATTGCCGACAGCGAATCGCCGCCCATGTCGAAGAAGGAGTTCTCGACGCCAACCCGCTCCACGCCCAGCACTTGGCCGTAGATTCCGGCCACGATCTCCTCGGTGGGTGTGGCGGGCGGGGTGTAGCGGAGAGCGTTCTGGTATTCGGGTGCGGGCAGGGCGCGTTTGTCGAGTTTGCCGTTGACGGTCCGCGGCAGCGTGTCCAGCACGACTATTGCCGAGGGGACCATGTACGGCGGCAGCCCCTCGCCTAGCGCATGGCGCATCTGGGCCGTGTCGACATCGCCGGTGACCGTCACATAACCGACCAGCCGCTTGTCGCCCGGACGATCCTCGCGAGCGATCACCGCCGCGGCCTGCACCCCATCCAGGGCGGCCAACGCCGCCTGAACCTCACCGAGTTCGATGCGATAGCCGCGGATCTTGACCTGCTCGTCGGCACGCCCCAGGTACTGCAACTGCCCGTCAGCACCCCAGCGCACCAGGTCCCCGGTGCGATACATCCGCGCCCCGGGCCCGCCGTAGGGACACGCCACAAACCGCGATGAGGTCAAACCCCCTCGGTGCATATAGCCGGCCGCCACACCCCGACCGGCGATGTACAACTCACCGACCACGCCCTCGGGCGCCGGCCGTAGCCACTTGTCCAGCACAAACAGGGCCGCGCCCGGCACCGGCACACCGATCGGCGCGCCTCCGCCAGCCGTCAATGGCGCACTGATCGCGGCATAGATCGTGGCCTCGGTCGGGCCGTAGGCGTTGACCATCACCCGTCCCGGCGCCCACCGGTCCACCAGTTCGTTCGGGGAGGCCTCCCCCGCCATCACCAATGTGGCGGACTCCAACCCCTCACCCGCCATCATCGCGAGCGCCGACGGAGTTTGTCCCACCACGGTCACCTGCTCGGCGACCAGCAAGTCGCGCAGCTCGTGCGCGGACGCCGCCGCCGACTCGGGCACCACGACCAGCCGCGCCCCATGGAGCAGGGCACTGAAGATCTCCCACACCGAGACGTCGAAGCTGTAGGAGTGCCATTGCGACCACACCTGCCCCGGCCCGGTGGGTGCGCCGGGGTCAGGCGATTCCAGTAGCGACGTCGCGTTGTGGTGGGTGATCGCCACACCCTTGGGCACCCCGGTCGTACCCGAGGTGTAAATCACGTAGGCCAGATCCTCCGGGACCGCCACCGGGAAAGTGATGTCCGAAGGGACGAGCAGGTCGGGGTCGTCGACGTCGATGACCGCCAGATCGGCCCCGTCGAACCGGGACCGCATGATCGCGTTGGTAACCGCGGCGACCGGTGTGGCGTCGCCGAGCATGAACTCCAGCCGCGCATCGGGCATTGCCGGGTCGATCGGCAAGTAGGCCGCGCCGGACTTGAGTACGGCCACCATCGCCACGATCGCCTCAGCCGATCGCGAAAACAGCAGCGCCACAGACTCACCCGGGCCCGCTCCGTGACCGACTAGCACGCGCGCCAACCGCTCGGCCGCCTCGTCGAGCTCGCGGTAAGTCCACGACCGCTCGCCGTCGACCAGAGCTACCCCGTCCGGGGTCCGCGCCACCTGCGCGGCGAACATCTCCGGGATCGTCACGCCCACCGCCGGCTGGGTCAACACGGCACGGTTGCCCCACTCGTCCAACCGCGCATGCTCACCGGCGTCCAGCACATCCATCGACGACAACCGCTGGGTCGGGTCGGCGGTCATGGCCACCAGCACCCGCTGGAACCGCTCAACCAGCGTTTCGATGCTGGCGTGGTCGAAGACGTCGGTGTCGTATTCGACGCGGACGCCCAATTCGTGGCCCGGCAAGGCCATCACGGAAAGCGGGTAGTGGTTGTATTCGCGGTTGGTGACGTCGGTGATGGCCAGTTCGTGGACGCCCACCGGCACGTTCGTGTCGATCGGGTAGTTCTCGTAGAGGAAAAGGGTGTCGAACAACTGGTCGTGGCCGGTAGCGCGGTGAATGTCGCTGAGCCCCAGATGCTCGTGCTCGAGCCTGTCGTTGTGAGCGTTTTGCAGCTGGTCGAGCAGGTCGCCGATGGTGGTGCCCACGGTGGTGTTGGCCCGCACCGGCACCGTGTTGATCAGCAGGCCCACAATGGATTCCGAGCCCAGCACCTCGGGGGGCCGTCCGGAAACCGCGGTGCCGAAAGCGACATCGCGCTGGCCGGTCAACCACATCAGCAGCTGTGCCCATGCGGCCTGCAGGACCGTGTTGACGGTGGTGTGGCAGGAGCGGGCCAGCGCGGTCAACTCTCGGGTGGTCTCGACGGACACCCGATAGGAATCCACGCGCCGCCGCCCGAGCTTCACCCGGTTTGCCGGGCCTACCAGGGTCGGGTTGTCGAAGCCGTCGAACATCTGACGCCACGCCGCCTGGGCCGCACCGCGATCTTGCTCGGCGAGCCAGGTGAGAATGCTGCGGTATTGCGCGGGCACGGGCAGGCGCTCCCCGTAGTAGCCGGCAAAGATTTCTCGCAGCAGGATCGGCAGCGACCACCCATCCATCACGATGTGATGGTTAGTCAGCACAAACCGGTGCCGATTGTCTGCGGCGCGGATCAAAGCCGCACGGAAGGCCGGACGCGCGGCCAGGTCGCTGACCGCTTCCCGTTCGTCGGCGCATAGCCGCTCGATCTGCTCGTCGTGGCTGAGTTCGTCGCTGTCCAGCTGGACATACCGCCAGGCCATGACGGGATCGGCCGGAATGACCTGCACCGGCTCGTCGAACTGCGCGCAGAATCGGGCCGCCAGGTTGGGGTGCCGATTGACCACCGTCTGCACCGCTTCGCGCAGCCGTTGTGGGTCGATGGGACCGGTCACGGTGATACCCAACTGCACCGCGTATACGTCGTCGCCGTTGTCGCCGCCCGCAGCGATGCTGGCGTGAAACAGCAGGCCTTGCTGCACGGGCGTGAGCGGCAATACGTCGGCGAGACCGTACTGCTGATCGAGTTGGTCGAGCTGCTTTTGGCTCAAACGTGCGGGCAAGAGGTCGGACGGCGTCAATCCGCCACCGCCAGTGCGGACGTGCGCGCAGATCCCCGTGAGGGCCTCGAACCACAATTGGCTCAGCCGGCTGATCTGCTCGCCGTCCAGCGCCGAGGGCGCCCATGTCCAGCTGGCGTGCAAATGCGGGCCCGCTTCGGTGTCCATGGTGCCGGCGTTGAGGTCCACGGTGTGCATGAGTGGCAGGGGTACCGCGGTGGCCGCGCCCGCGACCGACAAGCCTTCCTCGGAGATCCGCCACAAATCCCCGGAGAGCTCGGCCGCGGTGCCCGCGCCCAGCCGGCCCAGGTAGTTGAACCCGATCACCGGGTCAGACCCGTGCAGGTCCACCTCATCGTTGGCGTATCGCAGCAGACCGTAGGTCAGCGGATCGGGCAGGGCACGCAGCTGCTCTTTGGCGTCTTTAATCACCGGCCCCAATGCGGCGTCACCGGCCATCACCTGCGCCCAGCCCAGCTCGCCGACGGCCAGCGACACCGGGTACTTGGTGGTGAACCAGCCGACCGTGCGCGACAAATCGACGTTGGGAGCCAATTCCTCGTGACGGCCGTGGCCCTCGACACCAATCCCGATCGGCGAGCCGCCCGTCCCCAAGAACTCCGCCCAGGCCAACCCGAACGCGATCAACAGAATGTCTTGCACCCCAGCGTGAAACGCCGCCGGCACCTCGCCCAACAGCAGCCGGGTCGTCTCGACGTCGAGCTCTGCCGACAACTGCTCGGCGCTGACGTAGGTGTCGACCTCGGGGCGCACCGCGGGCAGTGCGGCGGGGACCGATGCCACCCGCCGCCACGCCTCGGCCTGCTCTACTACCGCGGGTCGCTGCGCATACTCTTCGAGCAGCGACGACCACCGGGCAAAGGACGTCCCGCCCGGGGGCAGCGCCACCGGCTGTCCGCTGTGGTGCTGGGCCCACGCAATGTTGAGGTCTTCCAACAGGATTCGCCACGACACCCCGTCGACGGCCAGGTGGTGAATGATCAACACCAACTGAGACGTGGAGTTGACCCACAACGCGCTCAGCATGACTCCGGCGGCCGGGTTCAACCGCGACCGCGTCTCGACGAGCGCGTCATCGGACAACACATCGACCGATTGCAGCAGGCCAGCCGCATCCACGGCCCCGACTTCGGGCACCTGAAGCGACCACTCGCCCGCGTCGTCGTCCTCGACACGCAGCCGCAAGGTGGCATGCCGATCCACCAGCGCCTGCAGTACGACCGCGATGTCGGCTGCGGTCACTCCGGCCGGGGCCTGCACCACCATCGTCTGGTTGAACTGCTCGACGGGGCCGACCACGCCTTGCAACCAGCGCATGATCGGGGTGGCCACCACTTCCCCGATGCCCTCATCGACCACACCGTCGGCGCCGTCGGTCAGGGAGGCCACCCGGGCCAACCGGGCCACGGTCTGCTCGACGAAAATGTCACGGGGACGGCACAATACGCCGGCCGCCCGGGCCCGGGCAGCGACTTGCATCGACAAGATGCTGTCGCCTCCCAGGTCGAAGAATGAGTCGTCGACCCCGACCCGCTCGACCCCGAGCACCTGAGCGTAAATCCCGGCCAACGTCTCCTCGACGGCGTCGGAGGGGGCGCGGTAGCCACCACCGGTGCTGCGGTATTCGGGTGCGGGCAGGGCGCGTTTGTCGAGTTTGCCGTTGACCGTCAGCGGCAGCGTGTCGAGCACCACCACCGCCGAAGGGACCATGTAGGCCGGCAATTTCTCGGCCAGTGCGCTCCGCATCTGGGCCGGATCAGCATCCCCGGTGACGGTCACATAACCCACCAGCCGCTTGTCGCCCGGACGATCCTCGCGAGCGATCACCGCCGCGGCCTGCACCGCATCCAGGGCAGCCAACGCCGCCTGAACCTCACCGAGTTCGATGCGATAGCCGCGGATCTTGACCTGCTCGTCCGCACGCCCGAGGTACTGCAACTGCCCGTCAGCATCCCAGCGCACCAGGTCCCCGGTGCGATACATCCGTGCCCCAGGTTCACCAAACGGACATGCCACGAACCGCGACGCGGTCAACGGAGCCCGGCGTACGTAGCCAGCCGCGACACCCCGACCGGCGATGTACAGCTCACCGGTGACGCCCTCGAGGGCCGGCCGCAACCACTTGTCCAACACGAACAACGCCGCACCTGGCACCGGCGAACCTATCGGCGCGCCCGCAGGGGTCAACGGCGCACTCATCGCCGCATAGATGGTTCCCTCAGTCGGGCCGTAAGCGTTGATCATCACCCGCCCCGGCGCCCATCGATCCACCACTTCAGACGGGAGCGCCTCCCCGGCCACGAACACCGCCGTGGACTCCAAACCCTCCGACGACAACATCGCCGCGGCGGACGGAGTTTGGCTTAGGACGCTTACCTTTTCGGCGATCAGCAGGGAGTGCAGGTCCTCCGGTGAACTCGCCACTGTTTCGGGGACGATCACCAGCCGGCCGCCGTGCAGCAGGGCGCCGAAGATCTCCCACACCGAGACATCGAAGCTGTAGGAATGCCATTGCGACCACACCTGTCCCGGGCCCGACGGCACGCCCGAGTGCAGCTTCTCCAGTAACGACGTCGCGTTCTGGTGGGTGATCGCCACGCCCTTGGGCACCCCGGTCGTACCCGAGGTGTAGATCATGTACGCCAGATCCTGCGCCGCCGGCGCCGACAATTCGGTGCCGGGGTCGGCGCCCGGGTCGTCGAAGTCGACGGCGACCAGATCGGTCCCGTCCAACCGCGACCGCAGGGCCCCGGCCGTTACCGCGGCGACCGGTGCGGCATCACCGAGCATGAACTCCACTCGCGCGTCGGGCAGTGCCGGGTCGATCGGCAAGTAGGCCGCTCCGGCCTTGAGCACCGCCACCATCGCCACGATCGCCTCGGCCGACCGCGAAAACAGCAGTGCCACAGTCTCACCCGGGCCCGCGCCGTGACCGGTCAGCACCCGCGCCAACCGCTCCGCGGTCTCATCGACCTCGCGGTAGGTCCACGACCGCTCGCCGCATACCAGCGCCACCGCCTCCGGAGCGTGCGCGACCTGCGCGGCGAACAGCTCCGGAATCGTTACGCCCACCGCCGGCCGGGTCAACACCGCGCGGTTGCCCCACTCGTCCAGCCGCGCGAGCTCACCCCCGTCCAGGAGGTCAATCGATAAGAGCCGCCGTTTTGGGTCGGCCATTACTCGTCCCCTGCGTCTTCGGTCATGGCCACCAGTACCCGCCGTAACCGCTCGACCAGAGTTTCGATGCTGGCCTTGTCGAACACATCGGTGTCGTACTCGACGCGGAGGCCCAGCTCGTGGCCCGGCACGGCTTGCACGGAAAGCGGGTAGTGGTTGTATTCGCGGTTCGTGAACCCGGTGATCGTCAGATCTTGGACGCCCGACAACGCCGCGGTGTCGATCGGGTAGTTCTCGTAGACGAACATCGTGTCGAACAGCTGGTCGTGTCCGGTGACGCGGTGAATTTCGTTCAATCCCAGATACTGGTGTTCAAGCGTGTCGGTGTAGGAGCTCTGCAGCTGGTCGAGCAGGTCGCCGATGGTGGTGGCGGCGGTGATGTTAGCCCGGATCGGCACGGTGTTGATCATCAGGCCCACAATGGATTCCGCGTCGGGCAGGTCCGTCGGCCGTCCCGAAACCGCGGTGCCGAAAGCGACATCCGGCTGGCCGGTCATCCGCATCAGCACCTGCGCCCACGCAGCCTGCAGCACCGTGCTGACGGTGGTGTGGCAGGAACGGGCCAGCTCGCTCAGGGCCTGCGTGGTCTCGGCAGACACCTGGAAGTCTTCGACACCTCGCGGTCCGAGTCCCATCCGTTGCGGCGGCCCGACCAGGGTCGGGGTGTCGAAGCCGTCGAACACCTCGCGCCACGCCGCGTGGGCCGCACCGCGATCCTGAGCGGCCAGCCAGGTGACGAACTTGCGGTACGAGGCGGCCGCGGGCAGCCGGTGCCCGTAGTAGCTGGCGAAAATCTCCTGTAGCAGAAGCGGTTTCGACCAGCCGTCCAGCACGATGTGGTGATTAGTCAGCACAAACCGGTACTGGTCGCCCGCGGTGCGCAGCAATGCCGCCCGGAAAGCCGGCTTGTCGACGAGGTCGCAAACGGCGGAACGCTCCGCCGCGGACACCTGTTCGATCTGCCCGTCGACATCACCGTCGTCCAATTCGAGGTACTGCCAAGTCAATTCGGGCTCAGCGGGCAGAATCTGTAGCGGCTCGTCGAAGTCGCCGCTGAAGCGGGCCACCAGGTGCGGGTGCCGCGTCACGACGGTTTGTACCGCATCGCGCAGCCGGTCCGGGTCGACGGCACCGGTGATGCTGATGTCCAGCTGCACCGCATACAGATCGTCGCCGGTGACGCCGAGGTCCTCCGCGGTACTGGCGTGGAAGAACAGGCCCTGCTGCAACGGAGTCAGCGGCAACACATCAGCGATCTGGTCGCGTTGCTGAATTTCGTCGATTTGCTGCTGGCTGATCCGCGCCGGCGCGAGGTCGGACGGTGTCAAGCCGCCGCCGCCGGCGCGCACGTGTGCGCAGATGCCCGACAGAGCGTCGAACCACAGCTGGCTCACTCGATCGATCTGAGCCTGGTCAAGTGCCGACGACGCCCATGTCCAGTTGGCCTGCAGCTGCGGGCCCCCCTCGCTGTCCATGGTGCCGGCGTTGAGTTCGACGGTGTGTCCCAACGGCATTGCCACGGCTGTCGCTGCCGCGACCGCCGGCAAGTCGTCTTGGGAGATCTGCCATAGGTCACCGGAAAGGTCGGACGCGCCTGCGCCCAGACGACCCAAGTAGTTGAACCCGATCACGGGATCGGATTTGTCCAGCTCGACGTCGGGGTTCACATACCGCAGCAGACCGTAGGTCAGCGGATCGGGCAGGGTGCGCAGCTGCTCCTTGGCGTCCTTGATCACCGGCCCCAGCGCCGCCTCACCGGCTACCACCTGAGACCAGCCCAGCTCACCCACGGCCAGCGACACCGGGTACTTGGTGGTGAACCACCCGACTGTGCGCGACAGGTCCACATCGGCGGTCAATTCCTCGTGACGGCCGTGACCCTCGACGTCGATACCGATCGGCGAGCCGCCGGTTCCCAAAAATTCGGCCCAGGCCAACCCGAACGCGATCAACAGAATGTCTTGCACCCCAGCGTGAAACGCCGCCGGCACCTCACCCAACAGCAGCCGGGTCGTCTCGACATCCAGCCCGACCGACAGTTGTCCGGCCGTGGCAAACGTGTCCACCGCGGGTTGGACCGCCGGCAGCGCGGCGGGTGTGGCCGCTACTTGCCGCCACGCCTCTGCCTGGGCTACGACTTCGGGGACGCGCGCGTGCTCGCCGAGCAGCGATGACCACCGGGCGAACGACGTGCCGGGCACCGGCAACGCCACCTCTTGCCCACTGTGATGCTGGGCCCAGCCAATGTTGAGATCTTCCAACAGGATTCGCCACGACACACCATCGACGGCCAGGTGATGCATGATCAACACCAACTGAGACGTGGAGCTCACCCACAACGCACTCAGCATCGTCCCGGCGGCCAGGCTCAACCGCGACCGCGCCCCGACGAGCGCCTCGTCGGACAACGCATCCACCGACTGCAGCAGCGCAGCCGTATCCACCGCCCCGGCCTCGGGCACCCACAACGACCAACCACCCGCGCCGTCGTCGTCCACCCGCAGTCGCAACATGGCGTGCCGGTCCACCAACGCCTGCAGCACCACCGCCACATCGGCTTCGGTCACCCCGTCGGGGGCCCGTACCACCATCGTCTGGTTGAACTGCTCGACCGGTCCGTCGGTCTCCTGCAGCCAACGAATGATCGGGGTGGCCACCACCTCGCCGAGCCCCTCGTCAACCGCGCCATCGCCCTCGGTCGCCAGGCGCGCTACCCGGGCCAGCCGGGCCACGGTCTGCTCGACGAAAACGTCACGCGGACGGCACACCACACCGGCCGCCCGGGCCCGCGCCACCACCTGCATCGACAAGATGCTGTCGCCACCGAGGTCGAAGAAGGAGTCGTCGACGCCGACCCGCTCGACCCCGAGTACTTGGGCGTAGATCCCGGCCAAAATCTCCTCGACCGCGTCGGCCGGGGCGCGATAACTATCGACGTCCTGGTATTCCGGCGCGGGCAGGGCGCGGGTGTCGAGTTTGCCGTTGACCGTCAACGGCAGCGCGTCCAGCACCACCACCGCGACCGGCACCATGTACGTCGGGAGCCGCTCGGCCAGCTGGCTGCGGATCTCGGTCGGGTCCGCAGTTCCGGTGACATAGCCGACCAGGCGCTTGTCGCCGGGACGGTCCTCGCGGGCGATCACCGCCGCCTGCGCCACCCCATCCAGACCGGCCAGCGCTGCCTGGATCTCACCGAGTTCGATGCGATAGCCGCGGATTTTGACCTGCTTGTCGGCGCGGCCGATGTACCGCAGCTGCCCATCGGTACCCCAGGACACCAGATCCCCGGTGCGATACATCCGCGATCCGGGCCCGCCGAACGGGCAGGCGAGGAACCGCGTCGTCGTCAAATCCGACCGGCCGATATATCCGCTCGCCACGCCGGCGCCGGCGACATACAACTCACCGACCACCCCGGGCGCGACCGGCCGCAACCAGCCGTCCAGCACGAAGAAGGCCAGATGCGCCAACGGCACCCCGATGGGGCTGCTGTTGCTGTCGACGTCGGCGTCGACGATTTCCCGGAACGAGGCATGCACGGTCGTCTCGGTGATGCCGTACATGTTGATCATGCGCGGCAGTCCCGGGTGGTTGTGCAACCAAGTCTGAAGGCGTTGTGGCTCAAGCGCTTCCCCGCCGAAGACCACAGTCTGAAGCTTCAGCTGTTGTCCCAGCTCGGGCTGGAGCGCGTCGGCGGCTTGCAGCGCATAGAACGCCGAAGGGGTTTGGCTCAGCACGCTGACTTGTTCGGCGACCAATAGCGCGTGCAGATCCTCCGGTGAGCGGACCACGGAGTCGGGCACCACGACCACCCGGCCGCCGTGCAGTAGCGCGCCCCAGATCTCCCACACCGAGTAGTCGAAGGCTAGGGAATGGCACTGCGTCCATACCTGTCCCAGTTCCATTTCGGCGTCGAGGGACTCCAGCAACCGGGTCACGTTGCGATGGGTGACGGCCACGCCCTTGGGCTTACCGGTGGTACCTGAGG
>DASYJS010000117.1:0-14500 GCA_035996225.1 Mycobacterium sp.
TCACCGGCGAGCGGGCGATCAGCGGTGGCACCGGCCGGTGCGAACCCGAACGCGGCCGCGGTGTCGATCGTGTCGCGGATGTGCAGGTAGTGGGCGAACGTCTCGGCCCAATCCTCGGCCGGATGCATGGTCGCATACGACGACACGAAGCGTTTCTGCCAACCCTGCGGCGCGCCCTCGCTGTAGTGCCGATCCAGCGCCTCCTGATAGTCGGCGTCGGGATCACCGAACAGCTCGTTGAAGCGCTTGACGTTGTCCTGTGACGGGGAGATCAGGCGGTAGAAGTAGTAATGCCCGATCTCGTGTCGGAAGTGCCCGAGCAGCGTCCGGTACGGCTCGTCCATCTCAACTCGCAGCTGCTCGCGATGGACGTCATCACCCTCGGCCAAATCCAGTGTGATGACCCCATTCTCGTGCCCGGTCACCACCTTCTCGTGCGCACTGGACAGCAGCCGGAAAGCCAGCCCGTAATCAGGATCCTCATCGCGCCCGACGATCGGCAGCTTCAGCTCGTTCAGCTCGACGATCAACCGCCGCTTGGCGGCCTCGGCCTGGGCGAACTCGGCCAGACCGACCTTGTCGGCATCGTTGGGCCGTTCGGTAGTCAGCGCGCACGACGTGCAGCGCAGGCGGGGATTATTGACCGGGACCAGCCAATTGCATTCGGCGACACTTAGATTGGCGCACAGTTGATACTCAGCGGCATCCACGAAGCCGGCGTGCTCGTTGGCGTCGCCTTTGGAGATCACCAGCAGTGCCATCTGCTCAAGGGAAAAACCCAGCGCACTACCGCAATTCAGACAGGTGGAGTTCTCGAACGCCAGCCGCTGGCCGCAGTTGGGACAGTGAAAGTCACGCATATAGCTCATCACCTTCGAAGGGCACAACATCGACGGCGACGTCGATCACACTGCGCTCGGAGTCGGTGTAGATGATGCCGCGCAGCGGCGGCACGTCCGCGTAGTCGCGGCCGCGTCCCACAATGATGTACCGCTGGTCGATCATCTGGTCGTTGGTGGGGTCCAGCCCCAGCCACTCGAACCGGCCGGGCTGTTGTGGCGTCCACACCGCGGCCCAGGCATGAGTGGCATCGATGCCGATCATCCGTTCCTTTCCGGGTGGCGGGTCGGTGGCCAGATAACCGGACACATAGCTGGCTGCCAAACCGTTCGCTCGCAGGCAGGCGATCGCCAGCCTTGCAAAGTCTTGACATACCCCTTCCCGGGCCGCCAGAACCTCATTGACTCCGGTGGAAATCGTCGTCGACCCCGAGCGGTAGGTGAAGTCGGTGAAGATCCGCGACGCGAGATCGCGCAACACCTCCACCAGCGGGCGCCCGGGCACGAAGCTGGGCGCCGCGTATTCGCGGACGGCATCGGTGATCTCCGGCGGATTCAAGTCCAGGCTGAACTCGGACGCGAGCGCTCCCCTACGCCCGGCCGGCCGGGCCGCCTCCCACGGCTGCACCGCCGGACCGCTGGTGTACAGCCCGGGAACCGGCGAAAACACGTCGACGATCGAGTCGCTGGTGACCGTCAGCGTGCGGTGCGGCTCGGTGACGTGGAAATAGGAACTGATGTTGCCGTAGCTGTCGGTGCTGGTAGAGCTGTCGGCGGCGGCCGGGTCGATGGTCAGCCGATGGGCGACGCAACGCTGCCGTGGCATGTCCCGCGGGGTGAGAAAACCACGGCCGTAGGAGCTGGTCACGACATCCGAATAGCGGTATTCGGTGCGATGTGTGACGCGATGACGGCGGGCGCCCGAGGCTGGCACTGCAGAGGACAACGAGTTACCTCCTGACATCTCCGGGAGCTGGTTGGGGACCGATAGCCAATACGGCACCAAGCGCACCATAGCGGGAGCACAATAAATCTGTGGCCACCTGGGACGACGTCGCCCGGATCGTGGGTGAGCTCCCACTCACTTCCGAGCAGTCACCGCACGAATGGCGGGTCGGCAAGAAGTTGCTGGCGTGGGAGCGACCGCTGCGCTCATCGGACCGTGAAGCGCTGTTAGCCAGTGGGGCCGAGCCGCCCGAGGGCGACCTCCTCGGTGTCCGGGTGGCCGATGAGGGCGTCAAGTTCGCGTTGGTGGCCGACGAGCCGCGCGTGTACTTCACCACCCCGCATTTCGACGGTTATGCCGCGGTGCTGGTCAAGCTGGCCGAGATCGACGTGCGCGATCTCGAGGAGCTGATCACCGAGGGCTGGCTGACCCAGGCGCCCAAGAAGCTGGTCCAGGAGTTCCTGACCGGATCGTTGTGAGCCCCTACGGCTGGTGCAGCTCGATCACCCGCTGCAGATCGTCGACGCATTCCTGGACGACGTCGGCCAGCACCACTTCGGTTCTTTCGCGGGCGTTGGCCAGTAGCGCCGACGCATGCCGTTGAGCGGCGTCGACATGGGCGGTCGCCGCCGCGGGATCCGAATCCGCGAGTGCAGTCGCCCTGGCGAGGTCGATCAGCACCGCCTCCGCGGGTTGCGGGAGGCGGTCGCCGCAGCCGTCCGGAGGGGTAAGGGAGGCGGGCACGACGGCGCGGGCCAGCTGCAGCACGGAGCCGGCGAGCAGGGCCAGATGCAGGGCTTGGAGATCCGCACCCTCGACGGCGTTGCGAAGTCCCCAGCGCCGCGGCGCGAGTCGCACGACCTGACACGCGGTGGTCCGCGCCTGGATGAGTCCACCCAGCTGTTCGTGCACCCTGTCGACGGCCGGCAACGGCCAGTCGGGTGCGGGCGCGAGGCGGCCGCAGCCGAGATCGCCGGTGCGGGTCAGCACCGAGTGCAGGGTTCTCAGCACTTCGATGCGCGCGTTGCGCAGCACGACGAGCGGGTTGGCCGGGAATAGCAGGACGGCGACCACGATGGCCAGACCGCCACCGATCAGCGCGTCGTAAATGCGCTCCCAACCGACACCGCTGCGATAGAGGGCGAGCACCAGGATCGACGACACGACGGTCTGGTTGGCGAACATCATCCCCTGGCCGATGTAGCCCTGACCGATGAACACCGCGGCCAGCAGCGCGATCAGCGCGGCGAGCGCGATGGACACGGCCCCTGGTCCGAGTAATCCCTGCACCAAGGTCCCCGTCCCGATGCCCAGGGTCACGCCGATCATCATCTGGATGGCGCGTTGCGCGCGCAGCACGTTGCTGGTCGACAACGACACCGCCGCAGCGATCGGCGCGAAGAACGGTTGCGGGTGCGCGAGCACGTCGTGTGCGATGTACCAGGCCAGACCCGCAGTCACCGCGGTCTGCAGCAGGTTGAACCACACGCCACGTACCCGTTTCAAACCCCCGATGACCGCGGCTCTGCCCGCGAAGGGCCGCGTCAGCAGCGAAGTGCTCATCCCGCTTGCTTACCGCAGCGCCAGCACGCGCGGCAATGCGAGCGGGCTAGCCGCGCCGCAACTCGAACAGCGGAATGATCCGGCTGGTCTTCGACTGATATTCGGCGAAGCCCGGCGCCACGGCAGTGACTTTGTCGAAGAGCTGCTCGCGCTCCGCGAGCGGCAGTTCGTGCGCCGTCACGTCATACGCGTCGGTGCCGACCTCGACGTGCGCCTGCGGGTTGGCCCGTAGATTGTGCACCCAGGCGGGGCTGATCGGAGCGCCCGCGAACGATCCGATGATGATCAGCTTGCCGTCGATGTGGAAATAGGCCAGCGGCGATATCCGGGATTGACCGGACTTGGCTCCCGTCGTGGTGAGCAGCAGCAGGTTGGCGTTCTCGAATTGGCCGCCGACCTTGCCGCCGTTGGAGCGGAACTCGTCGACGATGTTGGTGTTGAACGCCTGCAAGCTTTCGGCGTCGGGACGTTGTCCTGTCATGCCTGCTCAACCTGTTTGGGTTTGGCGTCTATTCCGGATTCCTTGCGCTGCTGCGCGGTGATCGGTGCGGGCGCATCGGTCAGCGGGTCGACGCCGCCGCCGGTCTTGGGGAAGGCGATCACCTCACGGATGGAATCCACCCCGGACAGCAGCGCGTTGATCCGGTCCCAGCCGAACGCGATTCCGCCATGCGGGGGCGCGCCAAACGTGAAGGCCTCCAACAGGAATCCGAACTTATCCTCGGCCTCGGCCTTGTCCAAGCCCATCACCGCGAACACCCGCTCCTGGATGTCACGGCGGTGGATACGGATCGAGCCACCGCCGATCTCGTTGCCGTTGCAGACGATGTCGTAGGCATCGGCCAGCACGCCGCCGGGATCGGTGTCGACCACGCCCTGGTACTCGGGCTTGGGCGAGGTGAACGCGTGATGCACCGCGGTCCACGCGCCGGAGCCCACCGCCACATCACCGGCGGCGGTCGCGTCTTCGGCGGGCTCGAACAGCGGCGGGTCGACCACCCAGACGAACGCCCAGGCGTCGGCGTCAATCAGGTTGAGCCGGTTGGCGATCTCGCCGCGGGCGGCACCCAACAGTGCCCGTGACGACTTCGCCGGTCCGGCCGAGAAGAAGATGCAGTCGCCGGGACTGGCCCCGACGTGGGCAGCCAGGCCGTCGCGTTCGGCGTCGCTCAAGTTCTTGGCCACCGGACCGCTCAGCTCGCCGTCGTCGCCCACCAGCACATAGGCCAGCCCGCGGTGCCCGCGCTGTTTGGCCCACTCCTGCCACCCGTCCAGCGTGCGCCGCGGCTGCGAGGCCCCGCCGGGCATCACCACCGCGCCGACATACGGCGCCTGGAAGACCCGAAATGTGGTGTCGGAGAAGAACTCTGTGCACTCGACGAGCTCCAGCCCGAAGCGCATGTCGGGCTTGTCGGAGCCGAACCGTTGCATGGCGTCTGCATAGCTGATCCGCGGGATCGGCGTCGGGATTCGATAGCCGATCAGCGCCCACAGCGCGGTCAGGATCTCCTCGGAAATCGCGATGATGTCCTCGACGTCGACGAAGCTCATTTCCAAGTCGAGCTGGGTGAATTCCGGTTGCCGGTCGGCCCGGAAATCCTCGTCGCGGTAACAGCGGGCGATCTGGTAGTAGCGCTCCATCCCGGCCACCATCAGCAACTGCTTGAACAGCTGCGGGCTCTGCGGCAGGGCGTAGAACGATCCGGGGTGCAGCCGGGCCGGCACCAGGAAGTCGCGCGCGCCCTCCGGCGTCGAGCGGGTGATCGTCGGCGTCTCGATCTCGACGAAGTCGTGCCGCGCCAGCACCGAACGGGCGGCAGCATTCACCTTGGAGCGCAACCGAATTGCCGCGGCCGGGCCGTCGCGACGCAAGTCGAGGTAGCGGTACTTCAGCCGCAGTTCCTCCCCCGCCGGCTCGTCCAGCTGGAATGGCAGCGGCGCACTTTCGCCGAGCACGGTCAGCGACCTGGCATTCACCTCGACATCGCCGGTGGGTATCTCGGCGTTGGCGTTGCCTTCCGGGCGGATCTCAACGACGCCTTGCACCGCGACGCAGAATTCGGCACGCAACCGGTGCGCCTGCTCCAGCACGTCGGCGGCGCGGAAGACCACCTGCGCGATGCCGGAGGCGTCCCGCAGGTCGATGAAGATGACGCCACCGTGGTCGCGTCGACGCGCCACCCACCCGACCAGAGTCACCTGCTGGCCGGAGTCGCGATCCCGTAGCGAACCAGCGGTGTGGCTGCGCAGCACAAACACTCCCCTTTACCTTGAACGACTGACCAGTCTAAGGGGCGGTGTAACTTCGCATTTATTGCCACAAACATTGCGCTCGTCGGTCCCGGCGCCGTCGGTACGACGGTGGCCGCGCTGCTGTACAAGGCCGGGCATTCGGTGCTGGTTTGCGGTCGCAGCGCCCGCGACAACATCGAACTGCGTCCCGACGGTCAGGACGCGATCGTGGTGCCCGGGCCGGTGCGCACCGATCCCGCCCTCCTAACCAGCCAGCTGTCCGGCCCCGTCGATCTGGTGATACTGGCGGTCAAGGCCACCCAGAACGACGACGCGGCCGGCTGGCTGTCCCGCCTGTGCGGCGAGCACACCATCGTCACGGTGCTGCAGAACGGCGTCGAGCAGGTCGAGCAGGTCCAGCCGCTGGCCCCATCGTCGCCGGTGATCCCCGGCATCGTCTGGTATTCCGCCGAGACCCAGCCGCAGGGGTGGGTGCGGCTGCGCGGTGAAGCCGCGCTGGTGCTGCCCAGCGGGCCCTCCGCCGAGACGGTCGCCGAGCTGCTGCGCGGCGCCGGCTGCCGGGTGGACTGCGACCCCGACCTCATCACGGCGGGCTGGCGCAAGCTGCTCACCAATGCGCTGGCCGGGTTCATGGCGCTATCCGGGCGGCGGTCCGGAATGTTTCGCCGCGACGATGTCGCCGCGTTGGGGCGCCGCTATGTGGCCGAATGCCTGGCGGTCGCGCGGGCCGAGGGCGCGCGGCTGCCGGACAGCGTGGTCGACGAGCTGGTCGGTCTGTTCCGGCAGGCACCGGAAGACATGGGCACCTCGATACTGGCCGACCGGGAGTATCACCGGCCGATGGAATGGGACATCCGCAACGGGGTGATCATTCGCAAGGCACGCGCGCACAACCTGGCGACGCCGATCAGCGATGTGCTGGTGCCGCTATTGGCCGCGGCCAGCGACGGCCCCGGATAGCTGGTGTGTGCAAAGCTGGTTCAGCACGGGTAGCCAGCCCGGTTGATCGATCCAACGGAGCGTGCGATGACCTTCAACGAGGGTATGCAGATCGACACCAGCACCGCGTCGTCGTCCGGCGGCATGGGCGGGGGCGGAATGGCCCTCGGGGGCGGCCTCGGTGGGCTGTTGATCGTGGTGGTGGCGCTGTTCCTGGGCGTCGATCCCGGCAGCGTCATTAGTCAGCAGCCCGCGAACACCCGCGAGGACGTGGCCCCCGGTTTCGACCTGAACGTGTGCAGAACCGGTTCCGATGCCAACAAGTACGTCCAGTGCCGCGTGATTGCCACCGGTAATTCCGTGGACGCGGTGTGGCATCAGCTGATGCGCAACTACACCCGCCCGCATATGCGGCTGTTCAGCGGTTCGGTGAACACCGGCTGTGGGCCTGCGACCACCGCGGTCGGGCCGTTCTACTGCCCGGTGGATCAGACCGCGTATTTCGACACCGACTTCTTCCAGGAGCTGGTCGATAAATTCGGTTCCAGCGGTGGACCTTTCGCGCAGGAGTATGTGGTCGCGCACGAATACGGCCATCACGTCCAGCAGTTGCAGGGGACCCTGGGCCGCTCCCAGCAAGGTGCGCAGGGCGCCGGCGGGAATGGGGTCCGCACGGAGTTGCAGGCCGACTGCTACGCCGGCATCTGGGCGCACTACGCGTCGACGGTCAAACAGGAAAGCACCGGTGTGCCGTACCTGCAGCCATTGAGCGACAAGGATATTCAGGATGCGCTCTCGGCCGCCGCGTCGGTCGGCGATGACCGGATTCAGAAGGAAACGACCGGACGCGTCAACCCCGAGTCGTGGACACATGGATCCGCCGCGCAACGTCAAAAGTGGTTCACTGCAGGCTATCAGAGCGGCGACCCGCACCAGTGCGATACCTTCGCCGCCACGAACCTCGGTTAATCGTCAGACAATAGCAGCAGCAGCTCGGCCCGGCTTTGCTCATCGAGCGGCAGCAGCGGCGCCCGCGGGTCCCCGATCGGAAAACCAAGCAGGTCCAGCCCGGCCTTCACGGTGCTGGCCAGCCCACCCGCGACGATGAACTCCAACAGGGGCTTGAGGTTGTCGTAGAGAATCTGCGCATTCTCCAGGTCGTCGGATTGCACCGCGTTGTACAGGTCGATGCACGGCTGGGGCCGCAGGTTCGGCGCGGCCGTGCACCATCCGGAGGCGCCCGCCTTCAGGGCGTCGAGCACGAGTGGATTGCTGCCGTTGTAGAAGGGCAAGTTGCCGCCGGACAGTTCGGTGATGCGCTGCATTCGAGTCAGGTCGCCGGTGGATTCCTTGACCATGGTGACGTTTTCGATGGTCTCGAACATGGCGACCAGCAATTCGGGGAGCATGTCCACGCCGCTGGTGGCCGGGTTGTTGTAGGCCATGATCGGGATGGAAATGGCTTCGCTGATGCTGCGGTAGTGCTGGACGATCTCGCGCTCGCTGAGCGTCCAGTAGGACACCGGCAGGATCATCACCGCGTCGGCACCGGCCTGTTGCGCGTACTCGGCACGCCGAATGGTCTTGGCAGTAGTCACATCTGACACACCGACGATGACGGGCACCCGCTCGGCGACGGTGTCGATGGTGGTGTCGACGACGGCGTCGAACTCGGGCTCATCGAGATAGGCCAACTCGCCGGTGCTGCCCAACGGTGCGATCGCGTGGACGCGCCCGGTAATGAGCCGCTCGACCAGCTCGGCCAGCCGGGCGGTGTCGATGCCGCCGGTCTCGGAGTACGGAGTCACCGGGTAGGCGATGATGCCGTCGATCGTTGGCGCTGGCACAGAAGAACTCCTCGGATTGGTGACGGAAGGCGTTGCGCTAGCCGGACAGGACCTCGGGGTGACGCCCCAGCGCGCGGCGCGCGTAGTAAGCGAAGTTGGCCTGGCTGCGCTGGGGTGTCAACGTCCAGTCGTGAGCCTCGCGGGCCAGCTGCTCGGGTAGTGGCTTGATCCGGCCGGCGGCCATGGCCGCCAATTGCAGTTTCGCCGCACGCTCGATCAGGATCCCCAGTGAGCAGGCCTCCTCGATGCTGGCGCCGGCTATCACCTGGCCGTGATGGGCCAGCAGCACCGCCTTCTTGTTACCGAGCGCGGCGCTGATGATCTCGCCCTCCTCGTTGCCGACCGGCACACCCGGCCACTCGGCCAGGAACGCACAGTCGCCGTAGAACGGCGTGGTGTCCATGTGGGAGACGACCAGCGGAACCTCCAGCATCGACAGCGCCGCCACGTGGAAGGCGTGGGTATGCACGATGCATTGCACGTCGGGTCGCGCGCGATAGATCCAGCTGTGAAAACGATTGGCGGGGTTGGCCATTCCGTCACCGTCGAGCACGTTGAGGTCCTCGTCGACCAGCAGCAGATTGCCTTCGGTGATCTCGTCGAACCCGAGGCCCAGCCGTTGGGTGTAGTAGGTCCCGTCGGCTTCGGCCCGCGCGGTGATCTGTCCGGCCAGCCCGGAATCATGCCCGCCGTCGTACAGGGCCCGGCACGTCAGCGCCAGCTTCTGCCGCGTGGTCAACTGGGACTCGCCCACCTCCTTGGTCTTCAAGGAGGCCAACTGTTCCTCAGCGCGACGCATCAGGTCGGATTTCGAATCGCTGAACGTGGTAGCCATCAGGGTTTCTCCTGGGTCGCGAGCGGGATGACACTAACGTAGCATGTAGGAAACCTTGTGTCATGGGCCGCGAACGGAGGCACCGCCGATGACTACCCTGTTGCGTGCGGTCCGCAAACAACGCGGCCTGACGCTGGAGCAACTCGCCGAGCAGACCGGACTGACCAAGAGCTACCTGTCCAAGATCGAGCGCCGGCACAGCACACCGTCGATCGCGGTGGCCCTGAAAGTCGCGCGAGCGCTCGACGTCGATGTCGGGCGGCTGTTCTCCGACGAGGCGGCCCAGGAGACGATCACCATCGACCGCGCCGCCGAGGACGACGGGCAGCGCTACCGGGTGCTGGCGTCCGCGCTGCTCGGAAAGTCCATGTCGCCGTTCGTCGTTCGTCCGACCGCACACCTGGCCGACGATCCACATCCCGAGCACGCGGGTCAGGAGTTCGTCTTCGTCCACGCGGGACGGGTCGAACTCGATTACGGAGACCAGACCATCAAGCTCGGCACCGGCGACAGCGCCTACTTCGACGCGTCGGTCAGCCACAAGATGCGCGCCGTCGGCGCTGAGGCGGCGGAGGTCGTCGTCATCGCGCAGACCGAACCGCGATGACCGAGCATACGACCTGAACCACGTCACCATCACCGACCCACACGTGATCGCGACCAGCGGCAGCGACCGCGTGGGTGTACGTGTTCGCGGGCTGATTACCCGGGCCGGGCCGCGCAGGTGACGGTGGTGGTGGCGTCCTGGTGCGCGACCACCTGGCCGTCTACCGCGATCTCGCAGTGAAACGAGGCCGGGCCGTTCCCGGAATCCGGCCAGTGCAGCATGCCGCTGGCGGTGACGCTCGCCCACTGGTTCGGGTTCGCCAGGGTGACGGTGTAAACGACCGGTGCTCCGCCGCTGAGCGGGGCCTGCACGCTGGTCATGAACTTCGAGGAGTCCGCGTTGTAGGCCGCCTGGCTGGGCGGATCGGAGTTCACGTACGAGACGGTCGCGGTCAGATTGTTGGGGCTGGTCACGGTGTAGGTCACCTGGTGGCCATCAGCGTGCGCCGCGGCCGGTCCGAGAATTACTCCCGCTCCCGCGACCACTGCAAACGTTGCCGACGCGACCGCGCTGGTCCATTTTCGCCCGTTCGTCATCACGTTCGTCATATCGAAAACGCTACCGGATTCGTTACCAACGGTTCCGGCGTTCACCGCGTGATATGCCAACCGTCGTCCGGCTCGGGTATGAAGCAGGCATGGCCGAGGATCCCGAACAGAGCCGGCCGGGCATCACCCGTCGCAGGTTGTTGACGACGAGCGCCACCTCGGCCGTGGTCGGGATGGGCGTCGGCGCGGGCGTGGGGGTGGGCGGGGCCGCGCTGTTGTGGTCCAACCCGCACGGTCCGGCCCTCTTGCGTCAGCCGGATCGCAACGGCGCACCGCCGGTTTTCGGTCTGCACCTGCAATTCGGCAAGAACGCCGGCACCGAGGTGGTGGTGTCCTGGCACACCACCGAGGCCGTCGGAAATCCGCGCGTCATGCTGGGCACCCCGGGGGGCGGGTTCGGGCGCACCGTCGCGGCCGAAAGCCGCACGTATCGAGATGCTAAGTCCAACAACGAAGTTCGCGTCAACCACGCTCGCCTGACAGATCTGACCCCGGATACCGACTATGTGTATGCCGCGGTGCATGACGGCGCCGAACCCCAGCAGGGCACCGTGCGGACCGCGCCAACGGGACGAAAACCATTGCGCTTCACCAGCTTCGGTGATCAGTCCACGCCGACCCTGAACAAGATGCCCGACGGCACGTACAGCACCGACAACATCGGTTCGCCGGCGGCCGGCGACATCACCCTGGCCATCGAGCGCCTCGGCCCGTTGTTCAACCTGGTGAACGGCGACCTGTGCTACGCCAATCTCGCACAAGACCGCATCCGCACCTGGTCGAACTGGTTTGAGAACAACACGCGCTCGGCGCGCTACCGACCGTGGATGCCGGCGGCGGGCAATCACGAGAACGAACTGGGCAATGGGCCGGTCGGCTACGGCGCGTACCAGACGTACTTCGCGTTGCCCGATTCCGGGTCGAGTCCCGAACTGCGCGGCCTGTGGTATTCGTTCACCGCCGGCTCGGTGCGGGTGATCAGCCTCAACAACGACGACGTGGCCTTCCAGGACGGCGGCAACTTTTATGTGCACGACTACTCCGGTGGCGAGCAAAAACGCTGGCTTGCAGCCGAACTCGCGGCCGCGCGTCGCGATCCCGGTATCGACTGGCTGGTCGTCTGCATGCATCAGACCGCCATTTCCACCGCGGCCAAGGCCAACGGCGCTGACCTCGGGATCCGCGAGGAATGGTTGCCGCTGCTCGACCAGTATCAGGTCGATCTGGTGGTGTGCGGCCACGAACACCACTACGAACGGTCTCATCCGTTGCGGGGAACCGAAAACACCGACACCCGAACGCCGATACCGGTCGACACCCACTATGACGTCATCGACACGACCCGCGGAACGGTGCACGTCGTCATCGGTGGCGGGGGCACTTCGGTGCCGACCAATGGGTTGCTGTTTCCCGAACCTCGGTGCCGGGTGATCACCGGGGTCGGCGCGTTCGACCCCGCGACGGGGCGCAAGCCGCCGATCTATGTCCTCGAGGACGCGCCCTGGTCGGCGTTTCGCGACCGCGATAACCCTTACGGCTTCGTGTCTTTCGACGTCGATCCGGGTCAACCGGGTGGCAACACCTCGATCAGCGCCACGCATTACGCGCTGCGTGGGGCGTTCGGCGCGGTCGCCGTCGTGGAACAGTTCACCCTGACCAAGCCTCGCGGTGATAAGCCCGGCTAGCTCAGAACAGGGTCGGCTGGCCGGGTTCCGGCTCGACAGCCCTGGGTGGTTGTGAGAACGGCCGGTGGTCGCCGGCCAGCCGGTGTTTGGTGATCAGCGGAGCGGCCCGCGTCCGCAGCGCCTCGCGATAGGCCGGCGGCAAATACGCCCCATGCCGATACAACTCGCGGTAGTGGCCGACGAGCTCGGGATGCGAACGTGCCAACCAGGACATGAACCAGCCGCGGGTCGAACGACGCAGATGCAGGCCGAAAACGGTCACGCCGGTAGCTCCGGCGGCCGCGATCTGGCCGAGCAGCCCGTCGAGGTGCTCGGCGGAGTCGGTGAGGTGTGGCAGCACCGGCGCGACCATCACATGGCAGTCCAGCCCGGCGTCGCGGATCGCGGCGATCAGGCCCAGCCGCGCCTGCGGCGTCGGTGTCCCCGGTTCGACGTCCCGGTGCAGTTCCGCATCGCCGACCGCCAGCGACACCGCGACCGACACCGAAACCTGTTGCGCCGCCGCGGCGATCAGCGGCAGGTCACGACGCAGCAGGGTGCCCTTGGTCAGGATGGACAGCGGCGTGCCGGACTCGGCCAGCGCGCCGATGATGCCCGGCATCAACGTATAGCGACCCTCGGCGCGCTGGTAGGGATCGGTATTGGTGCCCAGCGCGACGGCTTCGCGCCGCCACGACGGGCGGCGCAGCTCGCGGCGCAGTACCTCCGCGACGTTGGTCTTGACCACGACTTGGGTGTCAAAGTCGGTGCCGGAGTTGAAGTCCAGATATTCGTGGGTGGGGCGGGCGAAACAATAGCGGCAGGCGTGGGAGCAGCCACGGTAGCCGTTAACGGTGTAGCGAAACGGCAGCGCGGCCGCGTCGGGAATTTTGTTGAGCGCCGATTTGCACAGCACCTCGTGAAAGGTGATCCCCTCGAACTGCGGGGCGCGCACGCTTCGGACCAGGCCGATCCGCTGCAGCCCTGGTAATGCCCCGTCGTCGACGGGTTTACCGTTGACGGCGACGGCCTGGTTAGCCCACCGCATCACTCTATTCGAACAATTGTTCGATACGGTGTCAAGCGGCACGACCAGAAAAAAATGGAGGGAGCGTCCCCGCTCCTTCCATTTTCAATCTATAGCGGACCCGGGGGCTTGCGGCAAGACCCGGGTGATGCCGCAAAATCGCTGGTCGGGACCAGAACTGGGGAGGGCGCTTGTCGACTCGGGAGTACGAAGACGAACTGCGGTCCGAGCAGGGGTACGTGACCGGGCTCTACGTGCGGCTCGATGCCGAGCGCGCGCGAGCCAAGGACAGGTTCCGCGCGGCGTTGCGCGGGGACGCCGAGTCACTCGCGGATCGGGACTCGGAGGTGCGCGCGACGGCCAGAGCGTTGAAGCGGCTGGACGTGGTGGACAACGGGTTGTGTTTCGGCCGGTTGGACGCCGTCTCGGGCGAACGCTTCTACATCGGCCGGATCGGCTTTTTGGACCAGGCGAACGACTATGAACCGGTGTTGCTCGATTGGCGGGCACCGGCGGCGCGCGCGTTCTACGTCGCCACCGCCGCCAGCCCGGAGAACATGCGGCGGCGCCGCCAGTTCCACACCCGCGGGCGCCAGGTCGTCGATTTCACCGACGAGGTACTCGGCCGCCCGGGTGACGGGAGCGAGCCGGGCGGCTCAGAAGACTCGGCGCTGCTCGCGGCCATCAATGCGCCTCGCGGTGCGGGGATGCGCGACATCGTGGCGACGATCCAGGCCGAGCAGGACGAGATCATCCGAATCGATCACAACGGGGTGCTGGTGATCGAGGGCGGCCCCGGCACCGGCAAGACGGTGGTGGCGTTGCACCGCGTCGCCTACCTGCTCTACACCCAGCGCGAGCAGATGGAACGCCACGGCGTTCTCGTCGTCGGCCCCAACCCGGCGTTCCTGAGTCACATCGGCCGTGTGCTGCCGTCGCTGGGCGAGACCGACGTGGTGTTCAGTACCACCGGCGACCTCGTGCCCGGCCTGCGTACGACTGCTGAGGACACCCCGGAGGCCGTGCGACTCAAGGGCTCGCTGAAGATGCTGGATGTGCTCGCGGCAGCGGTCGCCGATCGGCAGCGACTGCCGGAACACCCGGTGGCGATTGAGCTGGCGGACGTCACGGTGCGGATCGACGCCGGAGTCGCCGAGTGGGCCAGGGATGAGGCCCGCAAAAGCGGGCAGCCACACAACGACGCTCGCTCGTTGTTCATCGACGTCATCACCTGGGCGCTGACTGAGCGGGGGATCGCTCGGATCGGACGAGGCTGGCTGAACAGAGAGGACCGGGTCGTCTGGGAGCGGCTTCGGGCGGATCTGATCGACGAGCTCGGCGAGAACGCGGCGTTCACCGCGGCGCTCGACGAGCTCTGGCCGACTCTGACGCCGGAATCCCTGTTGGCATCGCTGTATACGTCCCCCGAACG
>DASYJS010000118.1:0-18923 GCA_035996225.1 Mycobacterium sp.
TGCAGCACCACGACCAATTCGACACGGCGTCCGGTTTCATGGTGCCGCCACAGTGGTTCGCGATGTGGGCCCGTCGCCATCAGCACGAGTACGGTTCCACCAGCGAGGATTTGGGGCACATCGCAATCACTCAGCGCAATCATGCGGGGCCCAACGAGCACGCTCTGCGACGCGAACCGCTCACCATGGACGACTATCTCGCGGCGCGCTGGATCAACGAGCCGTTCCGGGTACTGGACTGCACATCGGAGGTCGACGGCGCGGTAGCGGTGCTGATCGTTGGCGAGGACATCGCCCGCAATACCAAGCAGCCCCCGATGTGGCTGGTCGGATCGTCCAACTCACAAGGTGGTGCGGGCTGGAGCGAATGGGACGATCCCACCGAGATGTACTCGCGCACAGCAGGCCCGAAGATCTGGGAGAAGACGGGGCTGAGCCCGTCGGATATGGATGTGGCCTGCATGTATGACTGCTTCACCTACACCGTGATGGCCACCATGGAGGGTTTCGGCTTCTGCGAGAAAGGCGAAGTGGGCAAATTCTTCTCGACCGGACGCGCCACCTACGGCGGTGACGTGGTGGTCAATCCGCACGGTGGGCTGCTGTCGGAGGGCTATATCCACGGCCTCAACCACCATTACGAGGCAGCACTGCAACTGCGCCATGCGGCCGGTGTGCGTCAGGTCGAGAATGCCCAACTCGCGCTGGTCACAGCGGGTGGCGGCCCGTTCGGCGGCGCAAACGTCTACAGCAAGGAGCACCCATGACGAATCCTGCAGTAGCGGCGCCAATTCCGGTGCCCGATCCTGATTCGGCACCGTACTGGGAGGGTCTGAAGAACGGCAGGTTGATGTTGTGCCGCTGTGACGACACCGGGAAATGGATCCATCCGCCGTTGGAACGCAGCCGGTACACCGGTGGTCCCGTGCACTTCGAGGAAGTCAGCGGTGACGGCACGATCTTCAGTTACATCGTTGTCCGCCAAGCCCTCGTTCCCGGCCGGATGCCGCCGTATGTCGTCGGGCTCGTCGAACTCGCTGAGCAACCGGGCCTGCGGATCAACGCCGTCGTCGACGCCGATCCCGCTGACGTCCGAGTCGGGCAAGACGTTGAGCTGCGCATCGTCGAGCTCGGCGAAAGTGGCTATCGCATACCCGAATTCGTTATCAAGTAAAGGCGGGAACAGCAGATGGGCAGAATGGAGGGTCGCGTCGCCTTCATCACCGGAGCCGGCAAGGGCCAGGGGCGGTCGCACGCTGTTCGGTTAGCCGAGGAAGGTGCCGATATTGTCGGTGTCGACATCTGTCGCCAACTCGACGGCGTGCTGTATGCGATGGCCACCCCGGAAGACCTCGACGAGACTGTCAACCTGGTGGAGAAGACCGGTCAGCGGATGATCGCCCGTCAGGCTGACGTCCGCGACCGCAAAGCACTGCAGGCCGCCTTCGACGACGGCGTCGCAGAATTCGGCTACATAGATACGGTGGTGGCCAACGCGGGGATCGTGTTGAACCGGGTCGACGAGCCCGATCCCGAGGCGGCGTGGGAACTCGGCATCGGCGTGCTGCTCACCGGTGTGTGGAATACCTTGCAGATCGCGAGCGCCCACATGATGAAGTCGGATCGCGGCGGTGCCATTGTCGCCACCAGCTCGATGGCCGGCCTGAAGGCACTGACTGACGGCAGCGGTGGCGCGGACGCGTACGCCGCGGCCAAGATCGGCGTCACTGGGCTGGTACGGGCCTACGCTCAGCGTATGGCAGCCAAGAACATCCGCGTCATGGCGATCGCACCGACCGGTGTCAACACCTCCATGATCGTGGAGAATCCGGCGCTGTTCGAGGTGATCGCCCAGAATGAACATCTCGCCAAGGCGATGGCTAACGCCTTACCGGTTACGGTGATCGAACCGTCCGACGTCTCGGAGACGGTGTTGTTCCTCGTCTCGGACAGTGGCCGGTATTACACGGGCACAACGCTGATGCTCGACGCCGGCATGAACATGACCTGATGGCTGTCGCCGGACGGATCAGCTCAACAGTTTGCCGGTGCCCAGGTCGTCGTAGGCCTCGGCGAAGCGGCCGAGCACCGCGCTGACAACCTCGACCGAATACATCTGGTCGGGTGCGATGGCCCACATGCAGAAGCCCCAAGCCGGGCTCTCGCGATAAGCGGTCCACATCGCCTCGCGGTCGGGCACCGAGGTGACGCCGGCGTCGAGCAGCCGGCCGCGGTAATTGTCCAGCAGGTCGCGCTCGTGGGCCCGCCGCCGCTCTGGCGGCAGCGCGGCGATCAATGCATAACCGACGTCGTGTGACCACGACCCGCGCCGGATCAGTTGCCAGTCAAGGAGGCCCATCGTGCCGTCGGGCAGCGCATACGTGTTGCGCGGGTGGGGGTCGCCGTGCAGCAGCGTAATCGGGACCCTGGCCACCCGCTCCTGCAGGGCCCAAAACGCAGCTTCCATTCCGTTCATGTCGGTGCCGGCCGCGGCGAGCAGATCCGTCTTGTACGGGGCCTCGACGAGGGCACGGATGATCGCGAACCCGTTGGCTCGCAAGAATTCTGCGAACCTGCCGGTGATGGGATCCTCCAGCCAGTTCAGGTCACCGCCGCTGGCCAGTCGGGGGCTGCCCCAGAATGGGGCATGAACTCGGCTCAACGTCGCCAGCAGCGCGTCGGCCTGCTCGACCTCAAGGCCGGCTACCGCATCAGGGATCTGCGCGCCACGTAATGTGATGTCCTCGCCGAGGATCAGGAACTGCGACGGACCGTCTAGATGGTCGGCAAAGTAGGTCGTCATGGTCTCGACGCTGAGCTCCGGGCGCAGGTCGCGGTAAAACCTTGTCTCGTCGTCATACAGCACAGTCCCGCCGCCGCCTTCAGACAGCGATTCATCGAAAGCCTCCGGCAGATCGTGCACCGTTCCCAATTGCGTTTTGATGAAGAGCCGCTGTGGAAGTCGGGTATGTGGGTCGGCGTACTTGACGTCGAGGTGCAGGTGTGACGTGGTGCCCTGCCAAGTGTGTCCAATCGTGAGGCCGGTAACCGTCGCCTCGGGATCGTGTCGGCGCAACAGCGACGTCAGAACGTCGGGCGTGATGTCGTCGGCGGACTCAAGGGTGACGTGCAGGGCTTGACCGGTCATCACATTCCTCGTCGTTGAATTCAACAATGACAGTTGACTGTCACGTTAGCACTGAAGCCTAGGACGGGAACGGGTTCTGGATCCTCAGTGTGAAAATTGTCGCTTACGTCGTTCTGACGGGACGGAACAACGGCAGCCACACGCGGCTGTCCTCCTCGCCCGACAACGCGGTCCAGTCTTCGAAGAAGACCTCGACGGCCATCCCGACGCTGATCTCGTTAGGAGCGGCGTCGACCACATTGCTGATCAGCCGGACGTCGCGTTCGTCGTTCAACTCCACCATCGCCACGATGTAGGGCGGTTCCAAACCCGGAATCCAGGTCTGGCGGTTGACCGTATACGCTGCGATCACGCCTCGCCCCGAAACGGGTTCTGGCGCAACGTCGGTGCTGCGGCAACGCCAGCACGCCGGTCCCGGCGGGTGAAAGAAGTGGCCGCAACCGTGGCAGCGGTTGATCAGTAACTCGCCGTTGCGACCACCGGTCCAGAACGAAAGCGACTCGGCGGTAGGGCTGGGCGCCAATCGCAGCTGTGGACGCTGGTAGGCGCCGTCCGTTGAACTGGTCTCGACTGTCATGATCCGGCCAACGATCGGCCGATGACCAGCCGCTGAATTTGGTTGGTGCCTTCGAATATTTGAGTGATCTTGGCCTCCCGCATGTAGCGCTCGACACGATAATCCCGGGTATAGCCGTAGCCGCCGAATACCTGGACGGCGTCGGTGGTGACCTTCATTGCGGCATCTGTGGCAATCAGCTTCGCTACTGAAGCGTTGCGCGAGTAGGGCAGTCCCGCGTCGCGGCGGCGCGCTGCGTCCAGGTACGTGGCACGCGCAGAGTCGACCGCCGCGGCCATGTCGGCCAGCAGGAACGCCAGGCCTTGATGATCGATGATCTTGCGCCCGAACGTCGACCGCTGCTGAGCGTAGGAAACCGCCTCATCGAGCGCTGCCTGCGCTAGTCCGACGGCCACCGCGGCGATGCCCAGACGCCCGGAATCCAATGCACTGAAGGCGATCTGGAGTCCCTGCCCCTCGGTGCCGATCCGGCGTTGAGTAGACACGAAAGCATTGTCGTAGTGCGCCGTGGTGGTCGGGATGGCATGCAAGCCCATCTTCTCCTCGGGCTTGCCGAACGTGAGCCCGTCGGTGTCCTTGTCGACCAGGAAGCACGAAATACCTTGTCCACCCTCACCGGTGCGGGCGAACAGGCTGTAGAAGTCAGCTATGCCGCCGTGGGTGATCCATGCCTTGGCGCCGTTGAGGCGGTAGCCGCCGTCGACTGCGGTGGCCTTGCAGGTCAGTGCGGCGGCGTCGGAGCCGGCCTGCGGCTCGGACAAGCTGTAGGCACCGATCGTGTGACCACCGAGCATGATCGGCAGCCACTGCTGTTGTTGCTCGTCGGTGCCGAATGCGATCAACGGATGGCAGGCCAGGACGTGGACGCTGACGGCTACGGCGACTGCCGTCCACCGAGCGGCCAATTCCTCGAGAACCTGTAGGTACACCTCGTAGGGCTGTCCGCCACCGCCCCATTCCTGCGGATGCGGCAATGTCAGCAGCCCGGTCTCACCCAGGGTCGCGAAGACGCCGTCGGGATAGCTCTCATTCTTCTCGTGCTCGTCGACGATCGGATCGAGCACCTTGTCCGCAACGTCGGCGGCCAGTCGAACGAGTTCGCGTGCTTCGGGTGTCGGCAGCAGGCGCTCGACGGTCATGGACGCCCATCCTGCCAGTCGCAACCGGTCAGCTCGACAGAAATATCCCACAGCAGTCGCGCGCTGTCCACGTCGCGGGCTTTGTCTTTGAGTTTGATGGGCTTCGGTGTGCCCCACTGGTGCATCAGGCCGCGCGGCGCGATGTAGGTGCCATTCGGCAGTGTCGTAGTGATCGCCTGAATGGTCGAGCGGGCACCGTCGGCCGGGCTTTGTGCGATGTGTGGCGAGAGCACCCGGCCCGCCCACTGCAGTACACCCGAACCGTTGCGGGTGATCGCGGTGTCGGTCATGCCGGGATCGGAGGCATAGGCGGTCTTGCCGCGGGCGACCAATTCGCGCACGAACAGCAGGTTCGCCAGTTTGGACTCCCCGTACGCCGACCATGGGTTGTAGCGGCGATGGTGATAGTTGAGGTCGTCGAAGTGGATGCGGGCGGTGTTGTAGTTGGTGCTGGCCACCGCCACGACGCGATCGCGGATCCGGTCGCCGAGCAGACATGTCAATGCGAAGTGGCCGAGGTGATTGGTGCCCATGTGAGCTTCAAAGCCGTCAGCCGTTCGGGTCAGCGGCAAGCCCAACACACCGGCGTTATTCACCAGTACATCGACGTAGTCGACGGTGTCGGCGAACTTGCGCACGCTGGTGAGGTCCGCCAGATCGAGCTCACGCACCTCGACGTCGCCAGGTATCGACGACGCGGCGTCGTACGCCTTTGTCAGGGTCCGGCAGGCGATCACCACGTCGTGGCCGGCAGCGGCCATTGCGTGTGCGGTCGCCTTCCCGACGCCGCTGTTTCCGCCGGTGACGATGATGCGCACGTTGCGATGCCCTCCTTCGTGACAGTTCACACAAACAGTAAACTATTTATCGCTTTGGCAAAACGGTGAGGAGAGACGTTGACCGATACCCACCCGACTAGTCCGGTTCAACCGCCCGGATGACCTGGCTAGAGCGGATCTGCGCAGTCCACGAACGCAGTGAACGTGCAGCGTTGATAGGCGAAGTGGGCTCCGTTAGCGGTCGCGAACTGATCGGAAAGGCCGTCGCGGCCGCGGACCTGCTCGCCGACCTCGACGTGCAGGCAGGCCGGCCGATCCCTGCGTTGCTCACCACCAACGCCGACGCGCTTGCACTGCTACTCGGCGGTGCCGCCCTCAACAGACCGCTCGCTCCGCTCGGGCCGCGGCAGACTCCCGTAGAACTGACCGAGACGGTGCGTCGGAGCGGCTCGTCAGTCCTTCTCACCGAGGCCGCGTTCGCCGAGACTGCTCGCCACGTTGCCGACGCGGTGGGGATACGGGTGATGACAACACCTTTCCTGCCAGTGTCGAGGCGTCCGTTGCATCCGGAACCGGGGCCCACGGCGATCTACCTGCACACCGCGGGAACAACCGGAGTTCCCAAGCGGGTTCCGCTCAGCGAGCGAGTACTCGACGCTCGCGCCGCGCTTTTGCGTCGCCTGATCGGCATTGGCCCCGACGACCGCTATGCCACCGGCGCACCGTTACATCACATCGGGGGACTGGGCAATGTCCTGGTGGCCCTTACGGCCGGTGCGGCAGTTATCTGTACCACCAAATTCTCCTTCGATTGGTGGCGCAACTTGAAGCAACTTGATGCCACCCACTGCCTGCTCGTGCCGACCATGATCGAGATGTTGCTCAGCGAGGGGCTTCTCGACGCAGTCCCGCTAAAGACATTGATCTATGGCGCCTCGCCGATCACCGTTGACACGTTGCGACGCGTTCTTGACGTTCTGCCCGACGTCGCGATGGTCAGCCTCTACGGCCAAACCGAGGGCAGCCCGATCACCAGCTTGGGCCCAGACGATCATCGGTTGGCTGTGGTCAAAGATCCCGACGTCCTGTCCACCGTCGGCCGGCCGGTGAGCGGCCTTCGTCTGCAGATCGACGAGCCGGACCGGTCTGGAATCGGCGAGGTGTTCGCCGCGGCGGCGCACCTTTCCGCCCAGGCCGCCGATGGATGGCTGCACACCGGTGATCTGGGTGTGGTGGATGCCGACGGTTATCTCCGTCTTTGCGGTCGTCGGCACGACATGGTGGTTCGCGGTGGGGAGAACATTTATCCGCTAGAAGTCGAGAATGTGCTCAGCGCCCACCCCGCGGTCGCCGCGGTCGGCGTTGTGGGCGTGCCAGATCCGCGACTCGGAGAAACCCTGGCCGCGTTCGTCGTTCCGACGAACTTGGCTCACCCGCCACGGCCCGAGGAACTGGGTTCTTTCGCCCGCCTCAAGCTCGCGGGCTTCAAGATTCCGCAGTACTGGTATGCGGTCGCCGAGTTGCCGCTCAACAGCGCAGGCAAGGTCGTTCGCGCCACACTTCGGGCGTCACATCTGAAGCGTCAGCACAGTGCGTCAACTTGAGTTATCTGCGCACGCTGGCCCAGGAGGCGGGGCGACACGTTCCCGAGGATCTGACGAAGGTACAGCTGTCGGAGTTCTACCCATTGGCGCATTTCGTCGTGGAATCCGAAACAGCGCCAACCAGCGGGTGGTCTGGCTGGACTTGTATGGCGACTGGCCTAGACGGTATCCGTTATATAGTTTAACGTCTCGATCTATGCCGATAGCCGTGCGAAGCCCGGTCGCATCAGCAGGTCGACCGAGTCGTACCTTTCGTCGGCCGGAGTCTGGCGACGTTGGCCGCTCATTCGAGCTGCCAGCCACGAAGAGCCGGGCCTTGCTGGTCCTTTTGATCGTCGCCGCAGCTGCTGTCGGTGGGCTCTTGCTGACGCCACCACCGCGGGCGCATGCCGCTCCGGCGCCTGAGACCGAGTATGTCTACGACGTGGTGGTGCGGCGGCATTACGGATTTCCTAACAATGATGCGCTTAGCTACGGCCACGGAATTTGCGACAAGGTCGGCCGGGGCGAAGGCTACGGGCAGGTCATGGGCGACGTGAAGAGTGACGTCACCCCCAGCGACGAGTTCGCGGCTAATTACCTGGTCTCATATGCGGTCAATTTGCTTTGCCCTGAGCTGATATGGCAGCTGCGGAACTCGGCCGCTGGCTACCAACCGCCAGGCGGAGCCGCCGCGCCTGATACCTATTACTGAGGCCACCCCGACCAGACGTGATCGCCGCGCCGCAGATGTCGCTGGGAGCGCGATTGGCTGACAAACAAGTGCGATGAGCCGTGGACCGTAAATCCGTCGGCCTGTGCCTGCGCTAGTGTCATGAACCTGCACCTGTCAACTCACGCCGCAAGTTTCAGTATCCTAGATACTCGGTGGTCATCATTTCTTCATCGACAATGACGGGGAATCAGCCGGAAACGTACGGCTCCGAGGCGAGTGCGGCTACACGTCATCGGGCACGTAAAACCCTTGCCCCTGGGATATCGCCTCGAATGTGCGATAGCTCATCCACACGAAACCTTCGTCGCCCCAGCCTGTCCCAAAGAAGTCGTTGTCGTAGGCGACGATGAGCATCACATGGCCAACCTTCTTGCCCTGGTTTTCCATGAATTTTCCACTGCCGACATAGGGCGAACGTTTGCCGCGGTAGTGCGGAAAGTCGGTGTAGAGATTGACGCCAAAAGCGATCGGGTTACCCCGTGCGATGACGGTGCGCATGTTTTCCAGGCCTTCTTTTCCTGTGATGGTCGTCGCTTTCCATTCTGGGATAAGGAATTTCGGATCGGGCGGGATCGGTTGCGAACCATATTTCGTCCAGTTGACGTCGCACGACGATTGGGATCCCTGCTTGCCGAAGTTCGGCGCCGCAGCTAACGATGGGGTCCCGCCATTGGCTTTGAGCCAGTCCAGCACCTTGCTAACTTGTCCTCCTCGACAGGTGTTTCGGGCCATCTTTATCGAGGTCTGATACCGGATGTACGCGTAGTCGGGGCTGGCCTGCCAGTCGGGGGTGGTTGGCGGCGTCTTGCTCTTGCGCGCCGCATAGAACGTCGCCAGGCCATAGACGGAGGCCCACACGAAACAGTTCGGCATGTGTTGGTCGCCGACCGGCGGTAACCATTCGGCTCGTACCGATGCATTCGGTGGCACCTTGTCAAGACGTCGCGGCCTATCCATCGGCACCGCCTCCGGAACGGAGGCATCGTATCCGTAGTCGGTGAGCTCATACGACTCCTGGCTGGGAGCGCTGGACGGGCTAGTGCAGCCGGGCAGGGCCGCCGCGAGGATGCCAGCTGCGGACAGCGCCAGCATCGAGCGGCGGTCGAAACATTGATTCATGTTCACCCCCTCTGCCGGCACTGAGGTTACCGTCATAGCTGCGCTCAAAGCCCGAATGGCATTCTCGGTGGACATATGGGAAAAGAAAAGGGGCGCACGCCATTTAGCGTGGCACAAAGGCGGGCTATGCGTTCTGTCGGGCGACACGGCCTCGATGGCGCCGACGACCTCGGGCGCATCAGGTGGTCGCATCTCCGACCGTTGGGGTTACGTGAGGCTGTCCTCCATGTAGCGCAGCGAGTGTCTACCCTGCGATTCGGATTCACTCTCAGACAGCCAGAGGACCCTCTCCTGAATCGCCTCCGTCGACCCATAAATCCGGCGATTACAACCAGGGCAAGTCAGGTATGTGTACATCCTGTCGCCGCCTCGCGGCCATTCTTCGTGTGCACCGTCGGGCAACTTGATCCCGATGGCCTGTTGCCCGGCGTCCTGAATCAACTGGCCCGCCACGTGTCCCTCCGGACATGTCAGGTCCATGGTCATCAGTCCTCGGTCGCTCATTTGTCACCTCTTCAATCGCTGATAACCCTGACGAGCCGGGATCGAGTTGCGGTGGATAGATCCAGCTAACCGTATCCGCTGGTCGCTACCGCGCTGGCTAAGAACTCATTATCGGTTGGTCACGGGATCAGCGCCGACAACTCCTCCCAGGTGGCAGCATTAGAGCTCGTGTGATGTCTGGACCCGATTGAAGGAGGGCCAGGAAGATGACGACCATGCGGTCTGTCGTCGCCGACACGGTAGGCGAACCGTCCGAGGTTCTGCACCTGCAGACCCGCCCGATTCCGGAGGCCGGTCCCGGCCAGGTCCGGATCCGGGTGACAGCTGTACCGGTCGAGGCCAGCGATCTGCATACCATCCGCGGCAGATACGGGTTCACCCCGGAATTCCCCACCGTACCCGGAATCGAATCCGTCGGTGTGATCGACGAATTCGGTAGCGGCGCAGATGGTTTGACCCTCGGTCAACGCGTGATCACGATCGGAGTCACGGGCACGTGGCAGGAGTATGTCGTTGCCGACGCCGGGCGGGTCTTGCCTGTTCCCGCCGGCATGAGCGATTCCACCGCCGCCCAGATTCTCAGCAATCCGCTCACCGCCGTGATATTGACCGGTGATGAACTCGATGTCCGACCGGGTGAATGGCTCTTGCAGACGGCGGCAGGCTCGATCGTGGGCCAGTCGGTCATCCAACTCGGCGTGCACGTCGGCTTCAAGACCCTCAACGTGGTCCGCCGCCGATCCGCTGTCGAGGGCATTCTCGCGCTGGGAGGCACCGCGGTGATCTGCACCGAGGATGAGGATCTGCGCGAACGGGTGGCCGACATCGCGGGACACGACGGCGTGTCCAAGGCGATCGACTGTGTCAGCGGCCAGGTGGGGGCAGACGTGTCGCGTGCGCTGGCGCCGGGCGGCGAGCTGATCGTCTATGGTGCGCTGTCCACGCACCGCCAAACCGATCCCGACAAGCTCACGATCCCCGTCTTCGCGCGTTCGCTGATCTATGAAACCAAGACCGTTCGGGGATTCTGGCTGTTCCGTTGGTTCACCGAGACCCCGAAGGATCGGGTGGCCGCAGCGATCGGCCGGACACTTCAGCTCGCCGACGGCGGCGCGCTGCGCGTGCCCGAGGGCCGGCCGATCCCCGTCGAAAAGTTCAGCGAGGCAGTCTATTTAGCCGAAGCTCCCGCACACGGGGGCAAACCGCTGCTGGTGTTCGAACAGTAGGAGGCAGATGTCAAGTGACCACACGTACTCTTTTGAGCGCAGCGCTTGCGCCATTACTGGCGATAGCCGCGTGCATAACAGCGCCCCACGGCATTGCCGATCCGACAACCCAACAGTCGCCGTTCCCGACCGGAAAAGCCGGTAGCACCATCCATGTCACGGAGTACAGCACCGCGACCGCCGACATCACTCTCAACAACGCGACCTGGGTCTCGTCCGGCTGCTCCGGCGGCGGGGGCTGCAACGTCATCGAGCTCACCATCGTCGGCAAATCCGACGCGCCATTCAGCTACAGCGAGACCTACGTGACCGCCGCCTCTTCCCCGTGGAGGCAAGACCCATACCGGGATATCCAAGGCGGCTCATCCATGGTCGATTATCAGAAGATCAACAAGACGCCGCCCCTGCGCTCGGGCAGCGTCACCAATGGCCAAACCGCCCACGGATTCATCGGCTACGGCAGCAACGTGAACCAGGGCGACGTTTACATCGAGTTCAGCGACCCCAACGCTCCGGCGGCACCCACCCCGTTAGCGGGCTGGAAAGTCCACACCTAGCTGACGGCGGGCTAGATTTACCGTATGCGGATTGTTCGCCTGTTCGGTCTGGTCCTGACAATCCTCACAGCGGGATTGCTGCTGGCGGCCCCCGCCGGCGCGCAACCGCCGTCCAAGCTCTTGGATCACCTCACCGACAACAGCAGGGTGTTGACGGCTTCCGATCGGGCGACGATCAACTCGGCCATCGACCGGCTGTATAGCGATCGGCACATCCAACTGTGGGTGGTCTACGTCGACAACTTCAACAGGTTCAAACCCGAAAACTGGGCAGACAAAACCCGCGAGGCCAGCGCGATGGGCGACCACGACGCGCTGCTTGCCGTCGCCACGAACACCAAGTTGTACACGTTCTCTGTGCCGCCACAGTTGCAGAGCATCACTGCAGACGAGTTAAACAGCCTGCAGAGCAACAAGATTGCACCGGCGGTGGGTGCAAAAAACTGGAGCGGTGTCGCGGTCGCTGCCGCTGACGGGTTGAACAAAGCTGACGGATTGAACACGTCGGCAAGCACGTCAAAGCACAACTGGCTGCTGATCGCCATCGGCGTCATCGCTGTGGTCGTCGTCCTCGTCGTGGTGATGGTTCTGCTGCTCCTTCGCGCGCGCCGCCGCAGGCGCGCCGCGCCGCGGATCGACCCACATGAAGGGCAGGCGGACATCGGAGGGCGCGGTGATTCCTTGGGGCAGGCGCTGTCCACCGCGGAGGCCAGAGTGCGCCAAATCTCCGACTACGTCACCAGGCATCGCGAAAGCATCGGCGCCGAGGCCAAGACGCGACTAGACGAGGCCAAACGGCATTTGGCCGCGGCGCACGGCAAGGAAGCAAGCAACGCTTCCGACGCTATTGCCCATGCCAACGGGGCATCGACGCTGGCTGCTCGGGCGCAAACGTCGGCAAACGCCGACGTGCTCGCAGCGCACCGCACGCCACAACGGTGAGGCACGCGATTGGCGCTCAAGGTTCTGGAGCAGCTAATTTCCTGAGGTGATGTTCTCAGCTGCTGGTGCAGTCGCGCGGTGGATTGCCCCCTTCCTAACGGTTGCGGCAGTTGCCGCCATGGGTTTTCTTGCCGGCCCGGTGCAGGTCGGTCCCGCCCCGACGGTGCGCTTGGTCAGCGACGGGGACCCGTTGGCCGGAGCGCCGTTCTACATCAACCCCACCTCGGCGGCTATGCGCGCCGCGCAAAGCGCCGATCCGCCGAGTCCCGCGTTGACCGCGATCGCCAACACGCCGCAGGCGTACTGGATCGTCCCGGGCTCTTCAGCAGGCACGGTCGGGAAGTACACCGGCGACGCGGCGGCTGCAGGCGCGATCCCGGTTTTGGCGATTTATGGAATCCCGCACCGTGACTGTGGCAGCTTCGCTGCCGGTGGATTGGGGTCGGCCGACGACTACCGCGGCTGGATCGACGGCATCGCGGCCGGCATGGGCGCTTCGCGGGTGGCGATCGTCCTCGAACCCGATGCACTCGCCATGGCCGACTGCCTGTCGGGTGATCAGCGCCAAGAACGCTATGACTTGATTCGCTACGCGGTCGACGCGCTGACCCGGGATCCGAACGCGGCCGTCTACGTCGATGCTGGTCACTTCCGCTGGCATAGCGCCGAGGACATGGCCGCCAGGCTGAACCAGGCCGGCGTCGGCCACGCGCGGGGTTTTAGCGTTAACACTGCGAACTTCTTCACCACCGGGGACGAAATCGGTTACGGCGAAGCAATTTCGGGTCTCACCAACGGTTCGCACTACGTGGTCGACACATCGCGCAACGGCGCCGGACCAGCGCCCGACTCCGAGCTCAACTGGTGCAACCCCAGCGGCCGAGCGCTGGGCACTCCGCCGACCGCGGCCACCGGGGGCGCACACGCCGACGCCTACTTGTGGATCAAACGTCCCGGTGAATCCGACGGATCATGCGGCAAGGGCGATCCGCCGGCGGGCAACTTCGTGAATCAGTACGCCATCGATCTGGCCCACAACGCCGGCCAGTAGGCCCTGGACGAAGTCCTCGGGCCGTCATGTCCCTGCGGCAGTGCCCATCACGCCATCCGGCGACAGTCTCAGCTATATCGGCTGCCGGTTTAGGTGGTGGCGACCATGAGGTTATGGCTGGCGCCCCAGGCTTGGAGGAAGACCGCCATGGGGATCTGATCGTCGCGGCCCTCGCGGCTACCGCTGTCGTTGAGATGCACGACGTTGTTGGCGGTGTCGACGCCGGTCACGACCACGGTGTGGTCATGCGCGGGGTTGCCGTGTTCGTCTTTTCCTTCGACGGGCGTCTGCCAGATGAGTTCGCCGTTGACGCTGACGAGCACCTTGTGGCCGGCGCTCAGTTGCTGCTCGAGACCCTCCATGTCGCTATGAGTGATCACGGCGCCGACGTTGTACTGCGCCAGCAGCGTCGGGATGTCCCGAAACCACGTGCCCTGGCCCGAATTCGGGTCCTTCGGGTCGGCCGGCCTGGTGTAGATCGGGCCAGGGCCCTGTGAGCTAGGGGTCGCCTGGGCCCTGTCGATGATGTCCTCCTCCGAGGGCTCCACGCCGGTGATTTCGCCGACCACATCAGCGCTTGCCATGAGGGTGCAGTCGTCCCAGTACTGCTGATAGCGCCAGTATTTGGCGGCGGCCACGGGGTCGCCGTACATGGTGCCAGAAGTCGCGTACGCCGGGCCGGCCAATCCCAGCACGACACCACTCGCGGTCACAGCGACGAAGGCGGCCTTGGCGATGGTGGCGAATTTGACGGCCCTCATGGTTTGTCCTTTTCTCCTCCCCGCTTTGCCACGGGGTAGCTAAGAAAAGTTTCGGACGTCGGCCTTCTCGATTTCTCAACGATTTCTTGGAGTGCTTGGTCGCGGGCTCGAGCTCTGCCCGCAGCAATGCGTGAATTTGAATTTCACCTGAATCCGCGCGCTCGTTTTAATGGCCCGCGGCCGACGCCTCAAGGTTGGGATCGGTAGCGAACCGGCCTCGGTGTGATTGCCGAGTCAACGCCCACACCGGCGACACACTGAACAGGAGATACGACATGAAGCGAATCGTTTCCGGAGCGCTGCTGTCGGGCACCTTGGCACTGGCCAGTTTGGGGCTGGGCATAGGTACCGCACAGGCCGACCCGTCAACCGGCATCTGTAACCAAATGGGGATGTGCAGCTACATGTGGTGCCCCGGCAGTCCTCTGCCGATGCCGGACGTGGTGTGGGACATGAATACGTGCCACCACTACTACGGCGGCAGCCTCGGTCATCGGGGGACCGAGGGCGGCATTCAAGTGGGTGCGCACATTCTCGAGGGAGATCCTTCCCCGGCGAACACCTGCGGCGGATCGCCCATCTGCTTGCCCGGCCTATAAGGACACGTGTTAAAAATCGCTGCCCGGGTACCCCAGCGGGCGTATGACTACCGCAAGGACACAACCTGATCAGCGCGAACTCGACGGCATCCGGCGGATCGTAGACGCCATCTCGGAGGCGTTCGCAGCCAAGATCGTCGGGCAGCGCGACCTACGGGAGTCGCTGCTGATCGGTCTGCTCGCGGGTGGCCACATCCTTATCGAAAGCGTGCCGGGCCTGGCCAAGACCACCGCGGCCAATGTGCTCGCCGAGTCGGTGCACGGCCGCTTCCAACGCATCCAGTGCACGCCTGACCTGCTGCCCAGTGACATCATCGGCACGCAGATCTATGACTCGGCGACCAACTCGTTCGTCACCCAACTGGGTCCGGTGCACGCCAACATCCTGCTCCTCGACGAGATCAACCGGTCGAGTGCGAAGACCCAGAGCGCGATGCTTGAGGCGATGGAGGAGCGGCAGACCACGATCGCCGGGCAATTGCATCCCATTGCCGAGCCGTTCCTGGTCATCGCCACCCAGAACCCCGTCGATCAGGAAGGCACCTATCCGCTGTCCGAGGCGCAGACCGACCGTTTCTTGCTCAAGGAGATCGTGCGCTACCCCTCGCCGGAGGAGGAGGTGGAAGTGATGTCGCGGATCGACGCGGGCGTCTACGACAAGGCGCATCCCACCCCACCCGTGGTCAGCCTCGACGACGTGCTGCGCCTGCAGGACGTGGTGCGCCACGTCCACATGGATCGTGCGCTGATGCTCTACGCCAGCCAACTGGTCGACGCGACCCGCCACCCCGCGCGGGTGTTGCCGAAACAGGTCGCGCGTCTGGTCGAGTACGGTGCGAGCCCCCGCGCCACGATCGCGTTCTGCAAGGCGGCGCGGGCACTGGCGGTGCTGTCGGGGCGAGCGCACGTACTGCCCGAAGACATCGCGAAGCTCGCGCACCGGGTGCTGCGCCACCGGCTCATCCTCGGATTCGAAGCGGTCAGCGCCAACGTCACCCCCGAGACTGTGATCGACGCCGCGTTGCGGGCCGTCCGCGTGCCCTGAAGGCCACCGTGGGCAAGCACCTCAACCGGGCGAAAGCGCACTTCGGCACCGACACCCGCGGCCTGCTCGAAGGCGGCCGCTACGCGCTGTTGCACACGCGCAGCATGGAATTCGACGACCTACGCCCATATGTTCCCGGCGACGACGTGCGGGACATCGACTGGAAGGCCTCTGCGCGTTCGGGCAGTGTGCTGATCAAACGGTACGTCTCCGAGAAGCACCACAAGATCCTGCTCGTCTCCGACGCCGGTCGCAACGCGTCGGCGCTCGCCCCGAGCGGTGAGTACAAGCGCGACGTCGCCGCACACATCATGGGTGCGGTGGGGTTGATCGGCTTACGGCGCTCCGATCAGATCGGCATGGTCTACGGCGACCGCCGCGGCTCGGTGAACGTCCCCCAGCGGCGCGGCGAGCCGCACATCGAGGGGCTACTGCACCGCTTCTATCAGCACACCATGACCGACCCCGGCGCCAGCGACATCACTGCCCAACTCGACTATGTCGCAACGCATTACCGACACTCGATGCTGATCATCGTGGTGTCCGACGAACCCGACGTCGATGACGGGCTCAGCGGACTGCTCGTCCGACTGAGCGGGCGTCACGACATCATGTGGGCGATGGTGTCGGACATGCCCGCGGTGGGTCCCGACAACACCGACGGGTTCGACGTCGCCACCGGTGGTTTCGTCCTCAACGGAGCCGACCTCGGCCCGCGGGTCGTCGCCGCTTACCGCCGCGCCGAGCAGACCCGCCGCGACCGCCTTAGTGCGTTCCTGACCGGTCACTCGATTCCCCACGCGACCATCGCCGGCAGCGACGACATCCGGCGCGAACTCGTCGGCCTGACCGAGGTAGCCGCCCGTGCCGGATGATCTGTTGCGCCACGTGTTTGGTCCGCAGCCGTACTCGTCGTGGTGGCTGTGGTGGGCCGTCCTGATGGTCCTCGCCGTAACCGGTTGGTATGCAGGTATTTTCGTGTGGACGCTGCCATCGGACCGGCTGCGGCGCATCCCTGTCGTGCGGCGGGTGCACGCCCGCCTGATCCGCAACCGGTTCGCCCGTTGTGTGCAGCGCATCGCCGACCAGCACCTTGCCGGGCGGATGTCGGCTCCGGCGGCGTGTGCGGCGATCAGCCGGACGGTACGCAGCTTTCTGCATCAGGCGACCGGCGGCCGGGCCCAGTACCTGCACGTCGACGCCATAGCCGACGGGCGCCTGGCCGCGGCCGCACCGCTGCTGACCCGGCTCGGCGACGCGCAATTCAACGCCGAGGCGCGAGTCGACGTCGCCGACGTGAGTGGCCAGGCGCAGGAGTTGATCCGCTCGTGGACCTGAAGTGGTGGCCGGTAGGGGCCATCGGATCGGCCTGCTTCGTCGCCGTCGTGGTGCTGGCGGCGTTGCTACCCATGACCGCCGCCCGCAGGCGGCTGCGCCCCTTGGCCAACGTCGCACGGCTGACCCGGTTGCCCGAGTACGCGAAAGTGGCCCGGCTGCGTTCGCTGTCGACGGTCGTGACCCTGGTGGTACTGACGGTGATGTTCGGGGCCGCCAGCTGGGCGGCGGCCCGTCCGACCGGGACCAGTAAGGATTTCGACGCCGCTCATCCCGAGGACATCATGCTGTGTGTCGGGCAGTCGGTGACCGATCCCGCGACGGCTGAACTGCTCGACTACTTCGCGCGGCAGGCCACCACGTCGTATCCGACCCAACGCATCGGCCTGACATCGGTTAACCGCCGTCTGGTGCCGCTGACGCGCGACCATCAGTACGCCGCGGCGCGGTTCGGTGAGTACGCCCGCGCGCGGGAGGCGCAGTCGGCGTCGTTCGCCCCACCGGTGCCCTATACGGACTACGCTGCGAGCGTCAATGATGTTCTGGCGCTCTGTATCTCGGGGTTCCCCTCTACCGAGAAACACAGCACGCGCCGGCACTCGGTGATCTACCTTGGACCCTCAGATCTTCGTGCAGCCGGGGAGCGGCGTGCCGAACTGTTCACCGACGGCGGGGTGCGGGACCTGGCCGAGCGTGCCGACGTCCAAATCAATGTGGTCGACACGGCCCCGTCAGCCGCGAGCGGCTCGCTGGTTGCGCTCACCAAGCAGACCGGTGGCCGGTACTTTGCGCCGCGACCGGCCTCGGTGGCCCCGGAACTCAACGCGGCACTCAACGAGATCCGGGCTAACTCCCCACCAGCGCGCCTGGCTGACGGCACCGTCGTGAGGGCGGACTCGTCGGATGCGCCGGTGATACCGCTGGCGATCGCGCTGGTGTCGGCGGCCGTCCTATCGGTGGCTCTATTGCTGTTGCGCCGATGACGTTCCAACCCGTACTGCCCTGGGCGATCCTCGCTGTCGTCATCAGTGCGCTCGCCGTGGCGCGTCTGGTAGCGCTGCGGCTGGTGCTCATGTCGGCGGGACCGGGACGCCGAAGCCGCGCGGTGCTGCGGTGGAGCGGCGTGACTCTGGCGGTGCTGCTGCTCATCGCTGCGGCTACCCGCCCGGGACTTCGCGACGACGAAACCCGCAGGGGGACAACGGCCGCGGCCGGCGAGAATCTCAACGTGTTCCTGATCGTCGATCGGTCGGTCGACTCGGGTGTCGAAGATTACGGCACCGGCCAACCGCGGATCGCAGGGATGCGCGACGACATCGCGGCGTTGATCGAGCAATACCCGGCGGCGCGGTACGCGATCGTCACCTTCGCCTCGCGGGCCGCGCTGGATTGGCCGCTGTCCGAGGACATATGGAGCCTGCGCCCGGCCATCGCGGCTCTCGGCTCCTACCCGAGTGGTCCTGACGTACGAATCGACGTCAACGCCGCCGCGGCGAGCAACGTGTTGCGGTACCAGCTGATCCAGGCGACGCAGCAGTATCCGGGTTCGCGAAACGTGGTGCTGTACTTCGGTTCCGGTGCGCCCGGTTCGCGTTCCCCGCAGGGCGATTTCGACCTCACGCGGGGGTCGGTGAACGGCGGAGCGGTGCTGGGCTACGGCCGCGCCGACGCGATCGACGAGAACGAATTACGGCACGTTGCAGGGCAGCTCCACGTGCCATACCTGCACCGTGATCCCAGTCAGCCCTTCCGACTGAACCTGCCCAACACGCCGGACGGCACCGGCGTAATAGCAGAACGGATCGAGCTGTATTGGCTGCCT
>DASYJS010000119.1:0-6984 GCA_035996225.1 Mycobacterium sp.
CTACTTGACGCCCGACGAGCTGTTGATTGAGCCCGCGGGCAGCCAGGGTGCCACCGATAACGCCGACATCAACGAGGCGGCCACATGGTACTTCGACGCGATGACTGGCTAGACCTAGCCCGCAAGGTCAACTGGACTCCCCGCTATGTCGAGGAGCGAGAGCTCTTCCCTGAGGAGCTCAGCGGTCGGCCGTGGTTGGGGCAAGACGCTTGGCGTAACTGGACCGAGGTATACCGCACCACGTATCGCGAATACGTCGCCAATCAGCGTGAGAAGGACGCTGCCGTCCTCGGCGTGCGCGCGGCGCTCAGTAAGCCCCATCTGTTCGAAGGCCTGGACCCCGGGTGGATTCAGCTGGTCAAGTTTCACAATGGTGCGGTCGGCCTGGCCGAATACGCGGGCGCGATCGCGGAGCTGCGGATGGCCCGCTTCGGGCGCGACAGCGCGTGGCGGATGATGTCGACGCTTGGTGCGCTCGACGAAGTCCGCCACACGCAGATCCCGCTGTTGATCGGTCACGACATGCTGGCCCTGGACGGCAACTTCGACTGGACCCACAAGGCGTTCCGTACCAACGAGTGGGTGATTCTCGCCGCCCGCCATCTCTTCGATGACATGTTCCTGGCCGCCGACGCGATCGACTCCGCGATCCAGCTGAACTTTGTCTTCGAAACGGGGTTCACCAACCTGCAGTTCATGGCGATGGCCGCCATGGCTGACCGCGCCCAACACCACCTGTTCGAAAAGACTCTGGTAAGCATCCAGACCGATGAAGCCCGCCACGCTCAGATTGGCCACCCGGTAATGCGGACGCTGCTTGAGAACGGTTCGCGTGAGCGGGCTCAATACCTCGTCGACAAGATGTGGTGGCGCTGCTGGCGGCTGTTTCTCGCGCTGACCGGAAGCGCCATGGAGTATCTCACCCCACTCAAGGCGCGAAAACGCTCATTCAAAGAGTTCATGACCGAGTGGGTGACCGAGCAATTCATGAAAAACCTCGCTGAGTTCGACCTCGAAAAGCCTTGGTTCTGGGACCTTTTCGTGGAAGAACTCGATTATGCGCATCACAGCTTTCAGCTCGGGTTGTACACATACCGCACGACGCTGTGGTTCGACGTGGCGATGCCTGACGCCGCCGAGCGCGAATGGCTGAATGACAAATACCCCGACTGGAACGAGACATTCGGGCCGTTCTGGGATCAGCTCGAGCGACGGTGGCAGGCCGGCGGCGAGAGCAACACCCTGTCCTACGGGCTTCCTGGCCTCTGCAACCTTTGCCAGCTGCCGACCTTATTCGTCAAGCCCGGACGAAACACTATGTGCACCCTGGAAGTGGACGGTCGCCGCTACCTTTTCTGCTCGGAGCCGTGCCGCTGGATCTTCCAGCAGGAGACCGCGCGATTCGCAGACCACAAGAGCGTGGTTGATCGCATCGTCGCTAAAGAGGCACCCGGCAAGCTCACCGACCTCCACGAATGGATGGGGCTCGCGGCACCCTTCGAGACCGGTAAGGACCTGCGTCGCGGCCTCAACCCGTGGCGCCTCGATCCCGTGCCGACCGCATGAGCCCGCGATGCGTATCTACCTGTTCGGTTACGCAACTGACGACTTCTTGGGCCGGGTCGTCGTTACTCCTGTCAAGCGCACCGTGGCGGAACTGGCTGACCAGCTGGTGGCCTGGGGGCTGGCACCGGAGCGCTGCGGATCGGTGACGGTGCGCAACGAAGCCGGTGACGTACTCGATCCAGCGTCAACCATCGCCGAGGCAGGGCTGAAAAATGGCGACATCTTCACCGTCCACCAAGGCTGACTTCCCGATCGTGGTGTGGCAGTACGCCGGGACGCTGGACGACATTTGGGAGGGCGAGATGTGCGCAGCGAAACTCGGCACCGTCGACGTCCTGCTGTGCAACGTCGATGGGCAGTTGGTCGCCTACCAGGATCAGTGCCCCCACCTGGCGAACCCGCTGTCGGCCGGCGTACTAAGCGACAACGTAATCACCTGTGCCGCCCACGAGTGGTCGTTCGACGCGCGTTCCGGACGCGGCGTGAATCCGGAAACTTCCTGCCTGCGAAGGTATCCCGTGCGCGTCGACGGTGAGCGCATCTTCGTCGACGTGGGACCCGATCCATGAGCGCATCGAAGGACTTCGAGCACGGAGTGGGTCCGGTGCTCCACACCACACCGTTCGCGCTGACGGTCGTGTCGGTTATCGAGGACGAGAATCACAATGCCGTCATCGTCGATGAAGGAGCCTATCTGCGCGTGCTCGCTTCCCCGGTCTGCCGGCTATCGCGGGTGGGACTCGAGACGGCGGCGGGACCAGACATCAGGTTCCCCGGGGACCTCGAAGTGGTGATGTCATCGTTCGCCGGTGTCATGGAGCTGACCGAGGACGGCGCCGTTTGGCGGCTTTCGAGTGAGTCTTCGGTCGATCCGGACGCGGTACCGAAATACGACCCATGACAACACCGACAACGCCGCCGGACTGTCCACCGGGGCGCAAGACGTACTCCCGACTTGCCACGGGCCGGCGCGTCCCGCGAGAGTACGAGCTTGTCAGTAGCGATCTTCACTACAACTATCCGCTGGCCTTCGAGCTGGGAGCCAGTAACCCAGTTGTCGCGTGGTATTACAAGCACCGTGAAGGCTCCGCGCTGCGAGCCGACAACTGGGAGCCGTTCGCCGACCCACGTCGCACTACCTACCGCAGCTACACCCAGCTGCAGGACGGCCGTGAAGATGTCGTCGACGGGCTCCTACGCGAGATTGACGACACCGGTTACGACTCGGGCCTCAACGCGGAGTGGAAAGGCTTTCTCGACCGATGGTATTCACCATTGCGATTTCCCGTGCACGGGCTGCAGATGTTGGCCGCCTATATCGCGCAGATGGCGCCCGCGTCTCGGATCACCAATTGCGCCGCATTCCAGGCGGCAGACGAGATGCGCCGGATCCAGCGGATCGCTTACCGCACGGTCCAGCTCAGCCGCGCGCCACGCGACGCCGAGGTGGTGCGGCGACACCAGGCAACCTGGGAGGACGCTGCTGCGTTTCAACCACTGCGCGAGCTGATCGAACGCGCGCTGATTGCCTATGACTGGGGTGAGGCATTCACGGTGACCAACTTGGTCATCAAGCCTCGCATCGACCGCCTCGTCAACGAGACGATCGCCGGCACGCTCGCAACCGAAAACGGCGACCCGATCTTGACCAGCATGCACTTCTCGCTCGACGAGGACGCGCGCTGGCATCGCGCATGGACGGCAGCGCTACTGCAACATGTTGTCGACGACCCACTGGCGAGCGGGGAGGTGGTCGCCGGCTGGATCGAGAAGTGGCGCCCGCTCGCCGCCGACGCGCTGCACGCGTTCGCCGCCGTTGTCGACGAGGCGCCGGTTCGCTTGGATCCGCACGCAGTGATCGCCCACATCACCGACGCCATCGCCACGGAAATGGATTCGGTCCTGAACCAGCCGCCGCCACCCGGCGAATAGGCTGGCCGGCCCCGCGATGACGCGGATTCGGCCCTCGCTAACCGTTGCCGTGGCCCGCGGTCCCCGATCCCGGGATGCCGGTGACGGTGACTATCTTCGTCGCCAGATGCAGGTTTAGGCGCGTGTCGACGTCCTGCAGGTCCCGCTCGGAGATTTCGCGGATGCGGCTCAGCCGATACCGCAGGGTACTGCGGTGAATGTTGAGCAATCGTGCTGTTTGGTCGTAGTTGCCGCCCGCATCGAGATAGCGGGTCAGCGTTTTGACCAGCTCGGCGCAATGCTCCAGGTCATAGGCCAATAACTTGCCCAGCCATTCCTGTACGAACTCACGAACCTCGGGCCTTCCGTCAGCGGCGTCGAGAATCCGATACACGCCGAGCTCATCAAAGCACCGGCCTCCGTACGGCGTCGCCGACGACATCTGGACCTGCAAGACACGTTGGGCGTCTGTGAATGACCGCGACAGTTCTGATGGAGTCTCGGCCACCGAGCCGACTCCGATCGCACCCCGATCGGAGCCGACTTCGGCTGAGACGGCACGGTGCAGTAGCGACGCGTCGGGCGCCCCGTCTGTGAGCAGGATCGTCATCGTGGGTCGTCGTGCGGTAAAAGAATGCAGCCCCGCGGAGTTCGCCCATCGTCGCGCCGCCTTGGCGATCTGGTCACTGTCGACGTCGGGGATCCACTGCAGGACCGTGATGTTGTGTGGCATGCGCAAGTTATGGCCTAGCGCCTCGGCACGCGAGTACGCGCTGTCGTCTTCCGTGCCAGCAAGCAAGTCTTCGATCAGATCTCGCCGTAGCCGAAGCTCTGTTTCCGCCAGCGCGCGCTCATGAGACAGCTTGAGCGCGAGCACCGTTGCCGCGTATTCGAGCGCAACCGCGTCCAGCCGATCGGCGCGCCGCTTCGGATCGTGCAGCAGCACGACTCCAAGAATCTCGGTTTGGGGCCGGATAACGTAGAAAAGTCGCTCGCCGTCGCGGGTGGGCTTTGCCTGCGCCACCGAAGACCGCATTACTTCTGCCCGGTTCTTGCCGCCGATCGGCCGGTAGCTCGTGGGGCTGGGCCCCCCCGACCAGGCGCGCAGATTGCCGAAGACATCCTCGACTGCCGCTGAAAGCGATGTCAGCTGGTGCAGGGCGTCGGTGATTCCGGTCTCCCCGGCGCCAGACCCAGACACCGCGGTCAGGGTTGTGTGTATCTCGTCGCGTCGCCTCAGTTCGGCCACGGTCTCAGATAATTGATGGATGGTTCGCTCACGTTCTTCGGTGAGGTCGCGGAGCTGGATGCGTTGTGCGCGCTCCTGCTGATGCAGCTCAGCACTTGTCATCGCGGCCGCAGTCTGTTGGGCCAGAACTTTGAGTAGGAATAGTTCGGCCGGCAAGGCAGGCAGGGGGGCGCAGACCACTATCGCACCGATCAGTCCGTTGACGCCACGCAGCGTAATCGCATATCGCCACCGCCCATCGGGCAGCAGGATCGGCTGATCAACGCCCAGGTCCGCGGCCACGATGGCATCCAGGTCGCGGTCTAGGTTGCGTCCGGGATCGCGACCATCCGTGAGCAATCCGTTGATGAGCAAATACGTCGCCTCGGTACGACATCTCGACAGCGATGACACCGCATCGCCTGCAAGCGCCAATATCGAATCGGCGCCACGACCGTCGAACATCCATGAGGCAAGGACAAAGATGCTGTACATGTTCGACAGCTGCGCCTTGCCGTTGACATCGAGCTGGGTTGACGGTGTCCAAGCAGGCTCTGAGTCGGTGCTCATGGCGCCTTCCAACCGGCTGCGGGGCGGCTCACGGCGCGTGCCACCTGAACAAGGTTCGCACAGCCGAACATCGATAGCTTCGGCCTCGCAGGACATGTCTAATCGCTGTTGGTAGCCCTCCCAGGATGAATCAACCCCGGTTATTCCGATGATGGTTGGCCTCGCGGGACTAGATGGTGAACCCACAACGCTGACGTCTCAAGCCGCGCTGTCGTAAGCGTACGGTCGTAAAAGTGAGCGCACAAAAAGTTGCCCAAGCGTCCGGAACGTTCACCTTCGGCGGCGATCTGACCGTCAGTCGTCTCGGGTTCGGGGCGATGCGCATCGTCGGTAAGGGCGTCTGGGGCCCACCCGCCGATCGCGACGAATGCGTCCGGGTGTTGCGACGCGCCGTCGAACTCGGCGTGGACCTCTTCGACACCGCGGACTCCTACGGCCCCTACATCTCCGAGGAGATCATCCGCGAGGCGCTGCACCCCTATAACGACCTGGTGATCGCGACCAAGGCCGGGTTCTTGCGGACCGGTCCGGATGTCTGGATCGAGATGGGTTACCCGGCCTACCTGCGGCAGGAATGCGAGATGAGCTTGCGCCGCCTGGGCGTCGACACCATCGACCTGTTCCAGCTGCACCGCGTCGACCCCAAGTGGCCGCTGGCCGACCAGGTGGGCGAGCTGGCGAAGCTGAAGGACGAGGGCAAGATCCGCCACATTGGGCTCTCCGAGATCAGCGTCGACCAACTGAACGAGGCCCAGCAGATCACCCAGATCGTGTCGGTGCAGAACATGTACAACCTGACGGTGCGTAAATCCGAATCGCTGCTCGATGCCGCGACCGAGCAAGGTGTCGGCTTCATCCCGTACTTCCCGCTGGCGGCCGGCCCGCTGGCGGCGGCGGATGGTCCGCTGCAGCGCATCGCGGCCGACCATCACGCGTCGCCGTCGCAGCTGGCGCTGGCCTGGCTGCTGAAGCGGTCGCCGGTGGTGTTGCCGATCCCTGGCACGTCGAAGGTGGCCCACCTCGAGGAGAACGTCGCCGCCGCCGAGATCACCCTCACCGACGACGAGTTCGAGACCTTGGCGGCTGCCGGAGCGCAGTAAGCGGGCACCCAATACGGTGTTCTGGTGGCCGGCGACCCTCAGAAACACCCTGGCGGGGGATTCAATCCACCCGAACCGACGACCAAGGGCGGGCCCGACTACGGCCGTTTCATCGACGCGGTGCGCAAGCTGCAAGACCATGCGCGCGCCGTCGACGCGCCCGACGAGGTGATCACCGAGGCCGCGGACACGCTGGAGAAGCTGTCTGCGCTGTTGAGCCCGTACGACGCCGACGAATGGGCATCGCCGTCGGGCCGCCGGATGGACCTGCCGGTGCGCGGCAACATCCTCACGGTCCCGATCGGGTCCCGCAAGACCGACGACGGCCGCATCGAGGGCTGGGCGCGCTTCGCGCGGTTTCACCTGGGGCGCAACGGCGCCGTGCACGGCGGGTCCCTGGGGATGCTGTTCGACACCGTGCTCGGCCTGACCGCGTCGGTGCTCACCGGTAGCCGCCGCCAGCGCACCGCATACCTGAAGGTCAACTATCGCAATATCGTGCCGATCGAAAAAGAGCTGCAGTTCGACGCTGGAATCGACCAGCTGGATGGCCGCAATATCTTTGTGTCGGGCAGGCTGACCGACGGCGACACGCTCCTGGCCGAAGCC
>DASYJS010000120.1:0-21839 GCA_035996225.1 Mycobacterium sp.
ACTCGGGCAGTTCACGGCCCAGGTAGAGGGCGGCAAGGTCGGACATCAGCGTGCGGTAGCTCATCGCGTCGGCGGCTTGCATGTCCAAATCGACGTGCAGCCGCGAGCGCTCACCGGGCAGCAGCGTCAACGCGAGTTCGAACACCGCGCCGTCGAGCTGCTGGTGCGACTTGGTCTCCCGGATCGCGTCGAGCCTTGCAGCGACGCGAGATGCGTCCAGCTGCCGCAGATCCTCGACGGCCACCGGGAAGTCTGCGCATTCGTCGGCCGGGGCGATGCGCTGTGTTCCGTCGGGCAGGAACCGCACGCGCAGCATCGGGTGACGAAGCGACAGCCGGGTGGCCGCCGCGCGCAGTCGGTCCGGATCGGTCGGCCCACCGTCGAACTCGACGTACAGGTGCCCGGCCACGCCGCCGAACTGCTGGTTGTCGTGGCGGCCCACCCACATCGCGTGCTGCATCGGGGCGAGCGGAAACGGCTCACCGGATACGTCGGCGCTGTCGGCATCGGGGGCCGGCTCGTCGGGCAAATCGTCGGCGGCAGCAGCGTGGGAGCCTGCGGCTACCAACTCCGACCAGGCCTCGATGGTTGGAGCGGCAGACAGCGTGGCGAAATCGACGTCGACGCCCTGACGGCGCCAACGACCGGCCAGCGACATCATCCGGATCGAATCAAGGCCCTGACTGATCAGGTTGTCAGCGGGCTGAACAGCGTCAACACCGACGCCGAGCAGTTCGGCTACCTGCGCACGGATGTCCTCCGAGCACGCGGGGGCACGCACCACGAAATCCTCCCTGAATTAGCACAGGCTGCCCTAATTTTTCTGTGGTTACCCTATCCTCTAACCCTGCGCCGTTGCTACCAAGCCCCGTCTAAGGAGCCCAGGTGATGCCCACCACAGCGCAGCCCGTGGAGGGCTTCGTGCCGTTCCCCGCCGACCGGGCCGCCGCCTACCGCGCGGCCGGCTACTGGGCGGGTCGATCCCTGGACTCCGTCCTGGCCGACGCGGCGCGGCGCTGGCCAGGCAAAACTGCGGTGCTTGACGCCCCTGCCGACCGAGGCCTGACGTTCGCCGAACTCGACGCGCGGGCCCACCGCGCCGCCGCGGGGCTGCGCGGTTTGGGCGTCGCGCCCGGGGACCGGATACTGCTGCAGCTGCCCAACAGCGTCCAGTTTGCGGTGGCGCTGTTCGGGCTGTTGCGGGCGGGGGCAAGGCCGGTGATGTGTCTGCCCGGCCACCGCGCCGCGGAGTTGGGCCACTTCGCCGCGGTCAGCGAGGCCACCGGATTGCTGATCACCGATCAGGCAAACGGTTTCGACTACCGGGCGATGGCGCGCGAGCTTGTCCGGGAGCACCCCGGCCTGCAGCACATCATCGTCGACGGTGATCCCGAGTCATTCCTTTCGTGGGCGCAGCTCTGCGACTCGGAAGCGGCGGGCGTCCAGTCGATCGCACCGCCGGCCGACCCGGGATCGCCTGCGTTGCTGCTGGTTTCCGGCGGCACCACCGGCCTGCCCAAGCTCATCCCCCGCACGCACGACGATTACGTATTCAACGCGACTGCGAGTGCCGAGATGTGCGGCCTGCGCTCCGACGACGTCTATCTGGTGGTGCTGTCGGCGGGCCACAACTTCCCGCTGGCCTGTCCGGGCCTGCTCGGCGCGATGGCGGTGGGCGCCACCACGGTGTTCGGCACCGATCCCAGCCCCGAGGGCGCCTTCGACGCCATCGCACGCCACGGCGTCACCGTCACCGCCCTGGTACCCGCACTGGCCAAACTGTGGACGCAAGCCTGCGACTGGGAGCCGGTGACACCAAAAACCTTGCGACTCTTGCAGGTTGGAGGAGCGCGATTGGAGCCCGAGGATGCCCGCCGGATCCGCGAGACGTTGACCCCGGGGCTGCAGCAGGTGTTCGGGATGGCCGAGGGACTGCTGAACTACACCCGCCTCGACGATCCGGCAGACGTGATTGAACACACCCAGGGCCGGCCACTGTGCGCGGCCGACGAATTGCGCATCGTCGACGGCTCGGGTGAACCGGTGGCGCCGGGCGAAGAGGGCGAGCTACTGGTGCGCGGTCCCTACACGCTCAATGGCTACTTCCGGGCCGAGCGCGACAACCAACGCAGCTTTGACCCCAACGGGTTCTACCGCAGCGGCGACCTCGCCCGTCAACGAGACGACGGCAACCTGGTGGTCACCGGTCGGGTCAAAGATGTCATCTGCCGCGCGGGTGAAACGATCGCCGCCCAAGACCTCGAAGAGCAGATGCTGAGTCACCCGGCGATCTTCTCGGCGGCCGCGGTGCCGCTACCGGATCCCTATCTGGGTGAAAAGATCTGTGCCGCCATTGTTTTCACCGGGGAACCGATCGGCCTTGCCGAGTTGAATGCATACCTCGACCAGCGCGGTGTCGCTGCGCACTCCCGGCCCGACATGTTGGTCGCGATGCCGGCGCTGCCCACCACGCCGATCGGAAAGATCGACAAGAAGGCGATCGTCCGTCAGGTCAGCACCGGGTAACTCGCCAGGGTTCTGCTGACAGCCGAGTGTGAATGACCGGCTTTCGGTGTGAACTGATGGCGGGTCGCCCCGGCGTGTCGGCGCCCTGAGCGCACACTCGACGCCGTCACCGCACACTCGATGACGAACGGCTAGATAAGCCGTACTGCATCGGTTGCCGCCACGCCGCCGCGAGGCGGCTAGTAATTCAGCCCCGAGAACATGACCCGGCCGGGGTCAAATTTCTGTCGCACGCTGCTGAGCCGGGAGAGATTCGGGCCGAAGTAGCGCGACGCCGGCTGGTTTGCCTCGATGTAGTTCACATAGCCGCCAACCGAATACGGTTGCACCGCTTGGTGTGCCGTGTTGAGCCAGCTGGTCGCCGCCGCCGGGTCGCTTGTTTCGACGTACCACTGCACCAGCGCGGACTCCCGTCGCCACGGGTAGGCGGTGGCGTTCGGTGCCACGGTGGCCAGCGCGCCGTCGAGGGCGTGCATGATCGCCAACATGCGACCCGCACCACGCGGAAAAGCGTTGACCGCCGCGGCGATCCCCTGAGCGGCGGCCGGGGTGATGTTCGGAAAAACATCCGATCCACCGACATATCCGAGCGGCGCCGGGTTGAGGTTGTTGACGGCCAGATACCTCACCATGTCCATGCGGTTGAACGTGTGGGTGTCGGTCCCGCTCGGTTGCATTCCGACGGCCGAAACGATGGCGTTCGCCACGGCGGGACCCGACCCGGCCGGGCAGGTCGCGAGAATACGACAGTGCGTGCCCATCCCATCGGTGGTGCTGTCCGCCAGGGCCCAGCTGTTGCGGTCGGCGCTTCGCAGCCAGTTGGCCCAACCGACGAGAACCTGCGCGAATGCCTGCGCCGGGAAATCGAGGTTCACGGCGTCGAGGTCGCGGGTGGGGAAGGTGGCAAAGGTCAGCGAGGTGGTCACCCCGAAGTTGCCGCCACCGCCGCCGCGCAGCCCCCAGAACAGGTCGGGGTTGCTGTTGGCCGACGCCGTGACCGCCTGGCCTCCCGGCAACACCACCTGTGCCGACGTCAATTGGTCACAGAGCAGGCCTGCGTGCCGGGAATCGGGGCCCATCCCGCCGCCCAGGGCGTGTCCTGCCGCACCGACCGACGGGCAGGTACCCGTCGGGACGCCCCGGCCGGCTCCGGCCAGCGTCTCGTGCATCGAATACAGACTGGTCGCCGGCGTCACGGTGACCTGCCCGGCGCCGGAGTTGAAATTGATTCCCCCGGGCAGCTGACGCAGGTCGAACACCATGGCGCCGTTCGCCGTGGACGCGCCGATGTAGGAGTGCCCACCACTGCGCGGGGCGACTTTGAGGTTATTGGCGGCGGCGAATGCCATCGCCTTTTGCACGTCCGCAACCGATGTCGGGGTAACGATCGCCGCCGGCGTCAAGCCGTTGTAGTTGGTGTTGAAAACCTGCTTGGCCGCACCGAAATTCGGGCTGTCCGGTAGCAATACCTTCCCGCCGAGGGCGGTGGAAAGACCGTCCCACCCAGTGACATTCGGCGCGGCGTTAGCCCGGACCGCACCGACTCGGCCCGATCCAAAAACGGCGCCGGCGGCTAACGCTCCGGCGGCACCCCGCAGAAACGTCTGCCGCGAGATCTCACGCGCCATCGTCGGACTCCCGCGATTGCGTCATGTCTCGCATTGTCAAACCACGGGAACCGCGACGCCGCGCGACGTGTCGCGGCATGACCGAAACGAGCCCGAACCGTTATCCGCGCCTGACCGAACGCCGGGGCCCGAAAGTCTTCTCCGATTCCCGGCGTAACCTGCTCGGGCCTAAGCTAGTGATCGATCACGTCCACAATAGTTTCGGCGCAGCGAAGGAGCGAGGTAATGACGGAGGGTTTGTATGGGTTGTTGACCGTACTCACCCTGGCGCTGGCGCTGGTGTTGGTGGCCGTTGCTACGGTGTTCGTCGCACGGATGGAGCGCCGAGTACCCGCTCCGATCAGCGAAGAAATTGGCAGCGCCAAAACCGTTCTGCATAAAGTCCGCAAACGCGAGCCCATGTCGCCCGAGGAAGTGAGCTTTGCGAAGCAAGTCGTCGCCGATCGCAGCTCATTGCGGGCACTGTGCATCCCCGCTGCGTTGTTCATGTTGGGGTGTTTTTTTGTGTTCGGCAGTCTCTACCACTTGCATGGGGCGACACCCTCCGAGCGGACATTCCTGGGAGTGATCCCGATGCTCACGTCCACGAACCTGGGCCTGCGGATGCTGAGCAGCGCGCGGCTGAAGGGGCATTTGCGGAAAATGGCGTAACGCAACGCCACGTGGCTTCGTCCACACCCGACCTGACATGCCATTTTCCGCTGGCGGCACTGCTTGCAGCAAAACCCCCGGGCATAGCGATTCGCAGTGCTGCCGCTTTCGTCGATTCCTAGTGAGTTCACGACGGGGCTCGTCCCTGTTGCCGGGAGCACCGGCGGATGGCAACGTCCGTGGTCATCGTGTTCGTTTTTTAGCGTAAAGCCGCTAGTCTTGACGATCAGTCCATCTCATTGGGCACACGACCGTCTACTATCTGAACCGGCGCGAGGGCGGGTGAGATGCGAGCACGAGGTCAGGTGCCGGAGCCCGAAAAGGTGATCGAGTGAGCCCGCGTTCAGTCGGGAGGACCGCCCTGGCTCGAATCTGGATGCCGTTGGTCGCCGTCGTTGCGATCGGCCTGGGCTTGTTGTGCATGCACAAGGTGCACCAGTTCTCCGAACCGGAGCCGGTCATCACCGTCAACGGTCCGCAGGCACCGGAGGAGTTCAACATCAAACGGATTACCTATGAGGTCTTCGGCTCCGCCGGGCAAGGCGGGAAGCTCGTCTACATCGACATCGACGGCCACCCACATCAGGTTGATGTCACGACCCTGCCGTGGACCCACACCGAGACCACCACACTAACGGTGGCGTCCGGGAGCGTCTCGGTGCACGTTCATGGCGGCCAGGTGGGCTGCCGGATGCTGGTGGATGGTGTTGTCCGCGATGAACAGTCGAGTGACCATGAGGACGCCGACGTCGAGTGCAGAGTGAAATCGGCATGAGCGAGCAGCGCCCCGGTGCGGCCCGGGTCAAGCGCCCCTTCATCCCCAGGATGGTCCGCGTTTTCGCGATACCGATCATCTTCTTCTGGGGCCTTCTCGCGGTCACGACGAACACCTTTATGCCCCAAGTAGAAAGGGTCGCCGAAGAACTCGCCGGACCGATGGTCCCGCACTACGCGCCCTCGCAGCGGGCACTGCTGCACATCGGCGAAAAGTTCCACGAATCCAACTCGACCAACTTGACCATGGTGGTGTTCGAGGCGAACCGGCCACTGGGAGACCAGGATCACCGGTACTACGACGATCTGATGCGCCGCCTCGAGCGCGACACCAAGCACGTGCAGTACGTGATGGATTTGTGGGGCAAGCCATTCACCGCGGCCGGAGCGCAGAGCGTCGACGGCAAGTCCACCTATGTGCTGTTGCGTCTCGCCGGCGACATCGGCCAGATTCAAGCCAACCAGTCGGTGGACGCCGTCCGCGACATCATCAAGAAGGACACTCCGCCGCCCGGCCTCAAGGTCTACGTCAGCGGCGCGGCCCCGCTGGCCTCCGACACGTTGAGCATCGCTAATGCGAGCCTGAACAACGTCACGATCGTGACGATCATCCTCATCATCGTGCTGCTGCTGCTGGTGTACCGCACCCCGTCCACCCTGTTGGTGCCCTTGCTCGGCGTCCTCATCGAGATGCTCGTCGCGAAGGGCGTTGTCTCGACCCTCGGGCATTACGGATACATCGAACTCTCGTCGTTCGCGGTGAACATCGTCATCGCGCTGACCCTGGGAGCCGGAACGGATTACGGCATCTTCCTGATGGGTCGCTACCACGAGGCGCGACAGGCCGGCGGAAGCCGGGAAGACAGCTACTACATCGCGTACAAGGGCGTTACGCCCATCATCATCGGTTCTGGGCTGACGATCGCCGGTGCGTGTTACTGCTTGACGTTCGCGCGCCTGAACTACTTCCACACCATGGGGCCGGCTGTAGCGATCACCATGCTGTTCACCATCGCGGCAGCGATGACACTGGGCCCGGCGGCCTTGACCGTCGGCAGCCTTTTCGGGATGTTCGACCCGAGAACCAACACCAAAGGACATCTGTATCGGCGGATCGGGGCGAGCGTGGTGCGCTGGCCGGTGCCGATCCTGGTTGCCAGCTCCGCCGTCGTGATGCTCGGGGCGATCTTCGTGCCGACCTATCGGCAGAATTACGACGATCGGCAGTACCAGCCGGCCAATGCGCCCGCCAACCTGGGTTTCCAAGCGGCCGACCGGCACTTCCCCAAAAGCAAGCTGTTCTCCGAGATGCTGATGGTCGAGTCCGATCACGACATGCGCAACTCGGCCGACTTCATCTCGCTGGACCGGGTCGCCAGAGCCCTGATTCGGCTGCACGGTGTGGCGATGGTGCAGGGCATGACCAGGCCCTTGGGCCGGGCACTCGAGCACGCCAGCATTCCGTACCTGTTCACCACGCAAGGCAGCGGCAACGGTCAACAACTCCCGTTCAATAGGGAGCAGAACTCCAACACCGACCAGCAGGCAGATATCCAGGCGCACTCTGTCGCGGTCTTGCGGAAAGAAATCGGCTTTTTCCAAAAAGTGTCGGACGAGCTGCACCAGACGGTTCTCACCGTTCAGGATCTGGAAAAGATCACCCAGGAGATGAACGAGGAAGTCTCAAATCTCGACGATTTCTTCCGTCCGATCAAGAGCTACTTCTATTGGGAGAAGCACTGTTTCGACATCCCCATCTGCTGGGCATTCAGATCGGTATTCGACACGATCGACCACATCGACCATTTGGCCGAAGACATCACCAAAACCAAAATCTCCCTCGAGGAGGTCGACAAGGCCTTCCCGCAGATCATCGCCCAACTGAAAGCCACCGCCGACGACACCGAGGCCCTGCAGTTGAAGTTGGTCAACAGTTACGGCTCGGCGGATCTGCAGTCCCTACAGACGGAGCAGACATTCGACGACTCGATCAACGTCGGCAACGACTTCGACAAGTCCCGCAGCGACGACTACTTCTACATCCCCCACGAGGCTTTCGACAACGAAGACCTCAAGGCGGGCATGAAATTGATGATGTCGCCGGACGGCAAGGCTGCCCGGTTCATCGTCACCCACGAGGGTGACGCCATGGGCCCCGAAGGCGTGGAGCATGTCGAACAGTTCCCCGACGCGATAAAAACGATCCTCAAAGAGACGTCCCTGGCCGGCGCCCGGGTATACATCGGCGGTTCGGGGTCCAACGACAAGGACATCAAGGAATACGCGATGTCGGATCTGCTGATCGCGGCGATCGCCGCCTTCGTGCTGATCTTCCTGATCATGATGTTCATCACGCGAAGTCTGGTGGCGGCCTTGGTGATTCCCGGCACCGTGGCCTTCTCCTACGCCGGGGCGTTCGGGTTGTCCATACTCGTCTGGCAGCACCTGATCGGCCTGCACCTGCACTGGCTCGTCCTACCGCTGACGTTCATCATCCTGGTGGCGGTCGGGTCGGACTACAACCTGCTATTGATCAACAGGGACAAAGAGGAGCTACACGGCGGAATTCACACCGGCCTGATCCGCGCGCTCGGGAGTACGGGTGGCGTGGTGACGTCCGCGGGGCTGGTATTCGCGTTCACGATGTTGGCAATGCTGACAAGCGATCTGCGAACGATCGGGCAGGTGGGTTCCACCGTCTGCATCGGCCTGCTGCTCGACACACTGATCGTGCGCTCGTTCGTCGTGCCGGCGATCTTGCGAATCCTCGGGCCGTGGTTCTGGTGGCCCACCCTGGTGCGTAACCGTCCGCTGCCGCAGCGGTAAAGAGCGGTATCAACCCCTGTTCACCGATTGTCCGGGCTCACCAGTTCCCAGTCCTTGATGGAGGCGACGGGACCAAAAAGGTCGGCAGGCAGATCTCCGGCAAGCTTCTGTCCCGTCCGGACGAGGTGGGGCCAATTGCGGTTGGCCAGAGCTGGTTTCGCCAGGGCAACGACGTCGGCAGCTCCAGATTCGATGATGTCGGCGGCGTCGCGAGGATCGTCGAGGTGTCCATTGGCGATGACGGTCAGGCCGCTGTGTTGTTTGGCGAGTTCGGCCAAGGTCTTTGGTCCGCGGTCGAAAGCCGGTGCCAGCGCGCGATATTCGGTGGTGTGGATGTAGTCGATGCCGGTGTCTGCCAAGGCGGAGAAGATGGCGGCAGCGTCGTCCTCCCCACCAGCCCAACGGTGGTGATTGTCTGACACTTTGCCTTGGGAGATGCGGATTCCGGTGGTGAGCTGCGATCCCACTGCCGCCGCGACGTCGCGGCTGATGTCGGCGGCAAGCCGAACGCGGTTCGCGACGCTGCCGCCGTACAGGTCGGTGCGGGTATTCAGGTAATCGGTGAGGAACTCGTCGATCAAGTATCCGTTCGCACCATGGATTTCGACACCGTCGAAGCCGGCGTCTCGAGCCAGCGTCGCCGCGGTCACAAACGCCTGACGTACGTTGTCGATTTGCTCAAGGGTCATTTCCTCGGGCCTCGGGTAGGGGCCCGATCCGCGGTACATCGCCAGCTGTTCGCCCTTGGGACGCACCGCTGACGGGGCCAGAGTCGTGGTGGTGTGAATATTGCCCTGCGATTGGCTGCCGGCGTGCAACAACTGGGCGAAGATCTTGGCGCCCGCGGCGTGCACGCGCTCAACCACTGGCTTCCACGCTTCGGCGTGGGCAGGCGTGGCGATGCCGGGCTGGAAGAAGTACCCCTGGCTGGCCTGCTCGTCCAGATAGAGACCTTCGGTGATGAGAAGCCCAAACCCGCCGTCGGCGTAGACGCCGTAATAGGCCGCATTCCTCGCCGTGACCAGGCCCTCGGCACTGGCGCTGACCCGGGTCATCGGAGCCAGGGCGACACGGTTCTTCAGCCCCACCCGCCCGATCGTCGTCGGGCTGAACAGGGACTCGTGAGATTCCTGGCTCTGAATGGTCATTCCACGCCTTCTTCCTTCATGGTGGCGACTCGTCAGAACATTTCGGATATCGACAATGTTCCCGACCAACCCCGTGCCTCACAAAGCTGCCATTGACGAATGTCACCATTTGCGGTTGACTCCGTTGCATGGCGGACATCGTTCCGGCCCGGGGGTCATTGCGGTCCCGCGGCGCGGCGGCGCTAAGCACGTACACATTGCGGCCGTTCAGCGGGCTGGTGCCACCCGAGCGGGCGTGGGGAATCTGGCTGTCGCGCCAGCTCATTGCCAGGGTCATGGGCACATTCGGCCCCCCGCTGGCCGGCACCCGCGTTCAGCAGATCGACACCGTGCTGCCCGACGGACGCCGGGTCAAGGGCGAATGGGTGTACGGACCCCGCACCCCAACCAGCGAAGCTGCCCGCTCGTCGACCGTCACTCGGCCGATGGGCGCCGGCTCTTCTCGCGGGCAAGCCCGCTCGTCGACCGTCACCGAAGCGATCTACTACGTGCACGGCAGCGGTTACGCCGTGTGCTCGCCAAAAACCCACCGGCGGTTGACCTCCTGGCTGTCGTCGCTGACCGGCTTGCCGGTGTTCAGCGTCGATTACCGGCTGGCGCCGCGCTATCGCTTCCCCACCGCCTCCGACGACGTCCGCGCGGGCTGGGACTGGTTAGTTCACACGTGCGGTGTACCGACGAAACAGATTGTGATAGCGGGTGATTCGGCAGGCGGTCACCTGGCGGTCGACATGCTGCTGCAGCCCGAGATCGCCGCAAGCTCCCCCGCCGCACTGGTGCTGTTCTCACCGCTGATCGACCTCACCTTCGAGCTGTCACTCGCCCGCGAACGGATACGCCGCGATCCCGCCATCCGGGTGGCCGACGCGGCCCGCCTGGTCAAGCTGTACCACCCGGGCATCGATCTCACCCACCCCCGTTTGACGCTGGACGTCGCCGGCGGTTCGATGCTGCCTCCAACCCTGATCCAGGCCGGCGGGGCCGAAATGCTGCAGGACGACGCTCGACAGCTCGCCGCCGACATCAAGGCGGCCGGCGGTAGGTGCGAGCTGCAAGTGTGGCCGCACCAAATCCATGTGTTCCAGGCACTTCCGCGAATGACACCCGAAGCCGCCAAGGCCATGGCATACGTCGCCCGGTTCATCGCCCACGCATTGCAGGATGCGAGCGCCCTGACCGACGAGGTGGGCTGATGTTCGGTCCGCTGGACAAGCTGCTCAGCAAGTCGAAAACCACCAGCCACGGGGCGCTGGCGGTGGTGACGGGGGCCGGTAGCGGCATCGGCGCCGCGTTCGCCGCCGAACTCGGAAACCGCGGAGGCACGGTGGTGTGCAGCGATATCGACGAAGCCGCCGCGCAAAAGACCGTCGATGCGATCGTCGAGCGGGGCGCGAAGGCGATGGCGATCCGCTGCGACGTCTCGCGATTCGACGACGTGAGCGCGCTGGCCGACAAGGCACAGTCCTTCTTCGGGGCCGCTCCGACGCTGGTCGTCAACAACGCCGGCGTCGGTGCCGGCGGCGCGGCCATCGGCGATGTGCCGCTGGATGATTGGGCATGGACCCTGGGTGTCAACTTGTGGGGCCCGATACACGGCTGCCACGTGTTCACCCCGATCCTGCGCGAGGCCGGGCCTTGGGGACCTGGGCACGCCCCACGCGGCATCATCAACGTCGCCTCGGCAGCCGCGTTCGCCGCGGCGCCGGGCATGGCCGCCTATAACGTCAGCAAGGCCGGTGTGCTGTCGCTTTCCGAAACGCTGGCGGCCGAATTGTCCGGCACCGCGGTCCGGGTCACCGTGCTGTGCCCGACGTTCGTCAAGACCAATATCCTCGAATCCGGCCGTATCACCGAGGAATCCGGCGAACTGGCCGACAAGTTGATGCGCTGGACCGGACTCTCGCCCGACAAAGTGGCGCGGACATGCCTGGATGCCCATGATCGCGGTGAGCTCTACTGCATGCCGCAACTTGACGCCAAGATCGGCTGGAATATCAAACGGCTTGCCCCACAGTCCTATACACGGGTAGCCGGTCTGGTGTCCCGGGCCAACATGCACTGATACACCGAGTGAAAGGGGGCTGCTGGTGGCCATCGACATGGAAGCCATGCTCGCCAAGATCAAGGATCGCCAGTGGGCACTGGCCGATATCGATTGGAACGCACCGGGTGCCGACACCATCAAGTCCGAGTTCCGGCCCAAGCTCAAGGCCTTCATGGCCGACCTGTGCTGGATCGAGAACATCGGCGCCCGGGGCTTCGCCGCGCTCGCGAAAAAGGCGCCCGACGCGACAATCGCCGAAATCTACCGGTATTTCCACGCCGAGGAGCAGCGCCACGCCAATGCGGAACTCGCGCTGATGAAGCGCTGGGGCATGCTCGAGGACGGCGAGATCCCGAAGCCCAACGTCAACATCCGGTTGGCCATTGAGTGGCTGGACACCTTCGCCGACGACATGCCGCTGTCGGTGCTGGGCACCGTGATCCCGATGCTCGAGGTGGCCCTCGACGGTGCGTTGCTGAAGTTCTTGCTGGAATCCGTGGAGGACCCGGTCTGCCACCAGGTGTTCGAGAAGATCAACAATGACGAATCACGCCATATCGCCGTCGATTTCGAGGTGCTGGAGATGATCGGCAACGCAAAGGCCCGCCGGCTGGCCATCGAATTCGTCGGCCGCTTCGCATCACCGGGCCTGATCCTCGGGATGGTCATGTACGTACCGCTACTCAACCGCATCCGCAACGAGATGGCCGGGATGGGAATGGAACCCGAGCGACTGTTCAACGCGGTCAACCGTTTCAAGCAACTCGGCGATCGGGGCGAACGTACCCGGCGGGTGCCCACCTACAAGTTGCTCAAGAGGCACGGCATGTGGGTGGTCAACCCGCGACACCCCTATCAGCTGCTGGCCAACTCCATGGTGTGGCTGTCGGATTTCTATCCCAAGCCGCTGCTGAGGCCGATGCCGAGCTGGTCCAGGGAACTCACCCACGAGCCGGCGGCGTGATCATGAGCGCCGACCACACCTACGCAACAGTGATCATCGGAGCCGGCTTTACCGGGCTCGGTACCGCAATTCGGTTGGCCGAGGCCGGGATCACCGACATCGTCATCCTGGAGCGCGCCGACCGGGTGGGCGGCACCTGGCGCGACACCACCTATCCGGGTGCGAGCTGCGACGTCCCGTCGCTGCTGTACTCGTACTCGTTCGTGAAAAACCCGACGTGGTCGCGGACGTACTCGCCGGCCCCGGAAATCTGCCGTCACCTCGAGGACATGGCAACCAGATTCGACATCCGTCGTCACATCCGGTTCACGCATGAGGTCAACGACTTGACCTTCGACGAAGACAGCGGCGTGTGGACCGCCAAGACCAAGAATCGCAAGCGATTTCGTGCCCGCACCGTCGTGTTGGCGTCCGGCCCGTTGTCGGACGTCAGCTTCCCGAACATCCGCGGCCTGGACAGCTACCGGGGACACAAGATCCACAGCGCCCGCTGGGATCACGACTACGACTTCGCGGGTAAGCGTGTCGCCGTCATCGGAACCGGCGCCAGCGCCATCCAGATCGTTCCCGAACTGGTCAAGCAGGCCGGGTTCGTCAAGGTGTTCCAGCGCACCCCCGGCTGGGTGTTGCCCCGCCTGGACATGGCGACCCCGCCGGCGGTGCAAGCCCTGTTCGCCAAAGTTCCTGCCGTCCAACAACTTGCCCGCCAGGCGCTGTTCTGGGGCCACGAGGCCAGTGCAACGGCTCTGGTGTGGGATACCCCGCTCACCTCGCTGGTAGCCCGATTAGGCCAGGCCCATCTGCGCGCCCAAGTCAAAGACGCGTGGTTGCGCCGGCAGCTGACGCCGGATTTCGCGCCCGGCTGCAAACGGATGCTGGTCTCCAGCGACTACTACCCCGCGCTGCAGCGCGACAACTGCAAACTGGTCAACTGGCCCATCGCGACGCTGAGCCCCGTTGGCATCCGCACCAGCGACGGCATCGAACACCACCTCGACTGCATCGTGTTCGCCACCGGCTACGACGTCCACCTCACCGGGCCACCCTTCGACGTGTCCGGTCTCGGCGGTCGGTCACTGGCCGACGAATGGGCTGACGGCGCACAGGCTTACAAGAGCATCAATGCGCACGGGTATCCGAATCTGTTCTTCATGACCGGTCCCAACTCGGGGCCGGGTCACAACTCGCTGCTGGTCTACATCGAAGGCCAGCTCGATTACGCGGTACGCGGTATCCGCACCATCCTCGAGGATGACCTGCGCTATCTCGATGTGCGCGAAGACGTCCAACTCCGCCACAACGAGCACATCCAGCGCCGGCTCACCAAGACGACCTGGATGTCGGGTTGCCGCAGTTGGTATCTCACCAAGGACGGCTTCAACGGGTCGATGTACCCGGGCTTCGCGACGCAGTATCTTCGCCAGATGAACGACTTCCGCTACGCGGACTACCACGCGGTGGCGCGCCAGGCCAGAGCACGCGTCACCAGCTCGGCCTGAGGTAGGCACTGACATGGCACAGAACCGACCGCCTCGACCGGAGCCCGGCACGATCGCCAGTGTCCTGTACAACGTGCGACGGGCCCCCAAACGCGTTCGCCGCCAATCGCGGGACTTCATCGAGACCGCGGTCTCTCAGCTTTTCGACGCGGCCGCACGCCACCCGCACGGCATCGCGGCGTCCGGGGAGTACCGGATCGACGACCTGGCCCGGCTGGCCGGCACCACCACCCGCAACATCCGGGTGTACCGCGATCGCGGGCTGTTGCCTCCACCACTGCGGGTCGGCCGCATCGCCTTGTTCAACGACACGCATCTGACCCGGCTGCGACTGATCACCTCGATGCTCGACCGCGGCTACAACATCGCACACGTGCGCGAGATGCTCAGCGCGTGGGAGGAAGGCAAGAATCTCGGCGACGTTCTGGGCCTGGAGACAGCCATCGTGGGTACCTGGACCACCGAGAAGCCGGAAACCATGCCATTGGCCGACGCCCAGCGGCTCGTCGACGATGCACGCGCGTTCGAACGGCTGGTCGCGCTGCAGGTGATCCGGGTCGACGGCGAGCGGGCCACCGTGACGCGTCCTAAGCTGATCGAAGCGTTCAACGAGATACGGGGCTATGGCATCGAATTGGGGAAGCTCGTCGACCTGCACGAGCAGATCGTGCCCGAGATCGACAAGATCAGCGACTTGCTGGTGCGCGCCGGCGCCGAACACGTCATCGACAAGATCAAGCCGGGCCAGGCGCTGCCCGCGGACGCCGAGATCGCCGAGCTGATCACCATGCTGGTCCGGTTCCGCACTCAGGCGGTGGCGACCGTCGCGGCAACGCTTGCGGAGTCGATCGAATCGAACATCGAGTCGTTGGTCAGCCGCATCCTCGCCGACTACCTCGAACGGTCACCCGAAGCCGGGGCCGAAGCGGTTCCCGACGAGTTGTCGGCCCGGCGGCGAAAGGCCAATTGAGAAGCTACTGACGCGCAATCAGATATGGCGCCAGTGTGGACAGCTTCTCGCAGGTTTCCTCGAATTCGCGTTCGGCTTGCGACTCTTCGATGATGCCGGCGCCGGCCCGCAGCCACGTCTTTCTGTCGGATTCATAGGCCGCTCGCAGCGTCAGCGCGGCATCGAGCGCGCCGTCAGACGAGACCGTCACCACCGCACCGGAATACAGCCCCCGCGGTCGTTCGTCGAGACGCAAGATTGCCTCGACACCGGCGCCTTTCGGGATGCCAGACGCGGTGACGGCCGGGAAGAGCGCTTCCAGAGCGTCCATTCGGTCGCTGGACGCATCCAAACGCCCGCTGATCGTGGAGCCCAGGTGCTGCACACTCCCCCGCTCCCGCACGGTCATGAAATCGGTCACCACCGCTGTTCCGGGTTCGGCGATCTCATTCATCTCCTGCAGCGAGCTGCGCACCGAAATAGCGTGCTCGACGATCTCTTTCGAATTCGTTTCCAGCTCGTCGCGAGCTCGACGGTCGTTGGCCGAACCACGACCGAGCGCGCGGGTACCGGCCAACGGCTCGGTGATTACTTCGCCGTCCTGATGGACGGCCGTGACGAGTTCGGGGCTGTAGCCCAGGGCACGAACTCCGCCCAGCTGCAGCAAAAATGACCTCACCGGCGTGTTGTGCCGACGACCCAGCCGATAGGTGGCCGGGAAGTCGAGCGCGAAGGGCACTTCCACAGAACGGGAAAGAATCACCTTGTTGTACTTGCCGGCGGCGATCTCATTCACGGCCTCAGTCACCCGATCGCGGTAGCTCGACCCGTCGGCGATGATATCGATCTCGCGAGCTTCGCCCGGATGGGGCACACCCTCGCGCAGTATTCGGAGTACAGCTTCGCGGTGGGCACCCGCCGCACCGCAAAGCGACACGGAGTCCGGGGTCACCACGATGCGGGAACTGGGCCAAAACAGTCGTGCCAGCGGGGTACCCGGCGTCAACCGGTGCTGCAGTCCGTAGCGGTAGACGCCGAATTCGAATGCGATCCAGCCGAAAAGCTGATCGGTTTCCAGCAACAGACAATCAATGGCCTCGCCCAGGGCGGCTCCCGGTCGCCCGGACCACTGTTGCCGTTGAATCACACCGTCGCGGACGACCCGCAACTCATCGCTGTCCAGCTCGATCATCGCGTGCACGCCGCTGGCAAGCACCCATTGACCCGCCTGCTCGTAGAGCAAATACTCTTCGCCGAGTCGCTCGGGAAGGACCGTGGCCAGCTGAGCCGCCAGGTCGGCCGGGTCGATATGCGCGGGAAGGGGAATCGGCGGCGACGTGATGCCGATGGAACTTGTCTCGACGCTGGCCTCGGTCACAGCTAGTAAATGTAGCCTAACCTATCAAAGTCCCCAACCATAGGTTCTGTGTGCTTGGTCTCCTGACCTCCGCACTCCGGTAAGCCTCGCGTGGAGTAAAACGCCCGCCGACACCGCAGCACCCATTTCAGCGGGTTTGGGCGACGGGTGACTCCGCTTTCGCGTGCCACCGTTTCCGCAGGCAGCTACCGCAAAATTGGTGCTAATGCGGTGGAATTCAACGGCATCTCCGACGGCGTCGAAGCGACCAAACGTTTCCCGATCGTTTACCGCCTGATCCCAGCGCGACGGGCTACCATAACCTGAGTTCTCCTGACAAAGCTGGCTTGCGCAACGACTCGCCAAGCTCAGCGGCGCTGAGCGGGGCCTCGGTGGACTTCTCTCACGTTCAGAAGGGCACTCCGGCGCATTTGGGGGGCTGTGGGGTTTTACGCCAGACGCCTCATAGGACGTGTGACAGAAAGGCGTAACGAAACTTTAATCCGACCGGGTTTACCGCACCGCCCAGCTAACGCCCGATCGCTATCTATCCCCATGATCGAGAGGAACATTATGTTCGTGATCAGACTCGCGAACGGTGAAGAAGTCCAGGCATCCGACGGGGACGAACTCGAAATTAACCAGGAAACCGGCGTCCTTACGGTTTCTCGAGTCGATGGATTCGAAGAAATTACGACGCATTACTCCCCGTCGGCGTGGCTGTCGGTGACGCACCGCAAACGAGGTGCCGGGGTCCGGCCTTCGCTAATTTCCGGTGGAACAACAACACGCTGATCTTGACAGTAAATGCACAGCACATTCACAACGAATTCACGCTAATCCCAGCTTACCCGGTCCCACCAGCACCGCTGTGACCACGGGTTTTATCGTGCCCAACCATTACGGCACGGCTTGGAGCGATGTGGACTTTTCGCGTCCCACCCGAGTGGCGGTTTGACAGCAGCAGAGCTAAATTTTCCACGGTCGTCGGGATGTTCGTGGTTGCCCCCGCTTGCGGACGGTGCTTCCCCCGGGCCACCGGACGGATAAGAGAGGCACCAATGCTGCACGAGTTCTGGCAAAACTTCACGCATAACCTGTTCAAACCACTTCTGCTTTTCTTCTACTTCGGATTCCTGATTCCAATCTTGAAGGTGCGCTTTGAGTTCCCCTATGTGATCTATCAGGGCCTGACCATGTATCTGCTGCTGGCTATCGGCTGGCACGGGGGTGAGGAACTCGCCCAGGTCAATGCATCCAGCGTTGGGGCGATCGTGGGATTCATGGTGTTGGGCTTCGTGCTCAACTTCGCGATCGGCGTTATCGCCTACTTCCTACTCGGTTGGCTGACCAGATTGCGGCGAGTCGACCGGGCGACCGTCGCCGGTTATTACGGGTCGGACTCGGCCGGCACGTTTGCCACCTGCGTGGCGGTCCTGGCCGCGGTGAACATTGCCATCAATGCCTACATGCCGGTGATGCTGGCCGTCATGGAGATTCCCGGCTGCCTGGTGGCGCTGTACCTGGTGGCCCGACTGCGGCACCGGGGAATGGACGCGGCGGGCAATATGGCCGATGAGCCGGACTACACGCCGGTGAAGGTCGGGGTCGGACCCGGCACGGCGGCGCGGCCTTCGCACGGCCAGAGCCTCGAGACCGAGCGCGCACTGGCGATCGAGGAGGAACTCGAACTGTCCTTGGAAAAGGGCGAGCGCACAGAGGAACTCGACGTGAGCCCGAGCGCGCAGCGTACCAAGAAGCCGTCGCTGTTTTCCCGTGAGCTTTTCCGGGAGGTCTTCCTCAACCCCGGGTTGGTACTGCTGATCGGCGGCATCGTGATCGGCCTCGTCAGCGGTCTGCAGGGCCAAAAGGTCGTGCAAGACGACGACAAGTTCTTCGTCTTGGCATTCCAGGGCGTGCTTTGTCTGTTCCTGCTCGAGATGGGCATGACGGCCTCACGCAAGTTGAAAGACCTCAGAACGGCGGGGCCCGGTTTCATCTTCTTCGCGTTGCTGGCCCCGAATCTCTTTGCGACGCTGGGGATCTTCGTCGCCTGCGCCTATGCGAGCCTGACCCACACCGACTTCAAGACGGGCACCTATGTGCTGTTCGCGGTCTTGTGCGGCGCGGCGTCCTACATCGCGGTTCCGGCCGTCCAGCGATTGGCAATCCCGGAAGCGAGCCCGACACTGCCGCTGGCCGCATCCCTGGGTCTGACGTTCTCCTACAACGTCACCATCGGAATCCCGCTCTACATCGAGATCGCCCGCGTCATCGAAAGGTGGTTCGGCGTCTGACGCCGTCACCCTAAAAGCGTCCGCACGACCGCGTCGGCCAGCAGCCGGCCGCGCGGCGTGAGGACCAGTCTGTCGCCGTCGGCCACCAACAAGCCGTCGGCGACAACAACTTTGGCGCGCTCGCGTTCGGAAGCGCCCAGTCCCGCCAGCGGAAGCCCTTGGCGCATGCGGGTCTTCAACAGCACATCCTCGGTGTGCAATGCCTCGGCGTCGAGCTGTTCGAAACCCGCTACCGGCAACGTGGAACCGGCCAGCATCTGCGCATAAGCATTGGGATGCTTGACATTCCACCACCGCGTTGCGCCCACATATCCGTGCGCACCCGGTCCTGCACCCCACCACTGACCACCGTCCCAGTAGCCGAGGTTGTGCCGGCACTCACCGCCCGGCCGCGACCAGTTGGACACCTCGTACCAGGTCATTCCGGCCGCGGACAGTCTCGCGTCGACCAACTCGTAGCGCTGCGCCAGCACATCGTCGTCCGGCGCGGCCAGCTCACCGCTGCGGACCCGCCGGGCCAACGCGGTGCCCGGCTCGACGAGCAGGGCGTACGCGGACACGTGATCGACCCCGGCCTCGACGGCCGCATCGACGGAACGCGCCAGATCGTCATCGGATTCGCCCGGGGTTCCATAGATCAGGTCCAGGTTGACGTGTTCGAAACCCGCGGCCATGGCCTCGCGGGCGGCGGCGGCCGCCCGGCCCGGCGAGTGCACGCGGTCGAGGGTGGCCAGCACTCGCGGCGCCGTCGACTGCATGCCGAGCGACACCCGAGTGTATCCGGCCGCCCGGATGGCGTCGAAGAATTCCGGCCAGGTCGACTCGGGGTTCGCTTCGGTGGTGACCTCGGCGTCCGGCGCCAGCGCGAAGTGCTCGCGCACCATGTCCAGCAGCGTGGCCAGGCGCTCACCGCCCAGCAGCGAGGGCGTGCCACCGCCGACGAACACGGTGTTCACCGTGGGTGCGTCCAGCCGTGCGGCGGCCAGTGCCAATTCGGAACGCAGCGCCAGCAGCCAGGCGTCCGGATTGACGCCACCTAACTCGGCGGGAGTGTAGGTGTTGAAATCGCAATACCCGCAACGAGTTATGCAGAACGGGACATGTACGTACACCCCAAACGGATGTCCGGGACTCCGCTGTATCCCGGGTAGCTCAACCGGTTCCGCGCGAAGGGCCATGCCAAATGATTGCACGGCAAGCTGGTCGCGCCAGCTGCTTGACGGGGAGGGCATCACCCAGGAGGGGCCTCTCAGCGGCTTCTTGGTTTTGTCTATCCAATTACCCAGGATTTCCTGGTAGTTTTGATCACCGTGAGAAGAAATTTGACCAGGTGGCACTGCACGTCGTCATCCATGGCAGAATGGGCGCGTGACCATCGCCCAGCCCAGCCAGCGCATTGCGCTAGTGGCGCGGCGGCACATCGATCTCAAACGAGTCTGCAGCTGTAGCTGTCCGGCTTGATTTCGTAGACCCGCCCACCTATACGCCCAGCTGGCGCCGGATCTGCGCGCGCCGGAGGTAGAAGCCGGTGAGTTGCGCGTCCAAGCCCGCACAGTTCGCGAAGGAGACCTTCGAATGACCACAGCCCGCCCCGCCAAGACTCGAAGTGAGGGACAGTGGGCGCTGGGAGACCGCGAGCCGCTCAACCCCAACGAGGAGTTCAAACAGGCCGGTCCCCCGCTCGAGGTGCGGGAACGCATTTTGAACGTGTACGCCAACGAGGGCTTCGACAGCATCGAGAAAGACGACCTGCGCGGCCGCATGCGCTGGTGGGGCCTGTACACCCAGCGTGAGCAGGGGTACGACGGCAGCTGGACCGGCGACGAGAACATAGACAAGCTCGAGGCCCGGTACTTCATGATGCGGGTGCGCTGCGACGGCGGCGCGCTGTCGACGGCCGCGTTGCGCACCCTGGGCCAGATCTCCACCGAGTTCGCCCGCGACACCGCCGACATCTCCGATCGGGAGAACGTCCAATACCACTGGATAGAGGTGGAACAGGTCCCCGAAATCTGGCGGCGGCTGGCCGAGGTCGGACTGCAGACCGCCGAGGCGTGCGGCGACTGCCCGCGCGTCATCCTGGGCTCACCGCTGGCCGGTGAGTCACTCGACGAGGTGATCGATGCGACCTGGGCGATCGATGAGATCGTGCGCCGCTACATCGGCCAACCCGAGTTCGCCGACCTGCCGCGAAAGTACAAGACCGCGATCTCGGGTCTGCAGGATGTCGTGCACGAGGTCAACGACATCGCCTTCATCGGCGTCAACCACCCCGAGCACGGACCCGGGCTGGACCTGTGGGTCGGTGGCGGACTGTCCACCAACCCGATGCTGGGCCAGCGGGTCGGCGCCTGGGTCCCGCTCGAAGAGGTGCCCGAGGTATGGGCCGCGGTGACCTCGATCTTCCGCGACTACGGCTACCGACGGCTGCGGGCCAAGGCGCGGCTGAAGTTCCTGCTCAAAGACTGGGGCATCGAGAAGTTCCGGGAAGTTCTCGAAACCGAGTACCTCAAGCGTCCGCTGATCGACGGGCCGGCCCCCGAGCCGGTCAAGCGTCCGATCGACCACGTCGGTGTGCAACGGCTCAAGAACGGGCTCAACGCCGTCGGGGTCGCCTCGATAGCGGGACGGGTGTCGGGCACCATCCTCACCGCGGTGGCCGACCTTGCCGAGCAGGCCGGCTCGGACCGGGTCCGGTTTACCCCCTACCAGAAGCTGGTCATCCTCGACATACCCGACGACAAGCTCGACGATCTGATCGCCGGCCTGGACGCACTCGGCCTACAGTCGCAGCCGTCGCATTGGCGCCGGAATCTGATGGCGTGCACCGGGATTGAGTTCTGCAAGCTGTCCTTCGCCGAAACCCGGGTCAAAGCACAGACTTTGGTGCCCGAGCTGGAGCGTCGGCTCGAAGACATCAACTCGCAGCTCGATGTGCCGGTCACCGTCAACATCAACGGCTGCCCCAACTCATGTGCGCGAATTCAGATCGCCGACATCGGATTCAAGGGTCAGATGGTCGACGACGGCAATGGCAACTCGGTCGAAGGCTTCCAGGTGCATCTGGGCGGCAGCCTCGGACTGGACAGCGGATTCGGTCGAAAACTGCGCCAGCACAAAGTCACCACCGACGAGCTGGGCGACTACATCGATCGGGTGGTGCGCAACTTCGTCAA